>NC_015144.1:0-375000 GCF_000189415.1 Weeksella virosa DSM 16922 | reverse complement strand
ATGTAAAGGCAGCGATGTCAAAGTCGAGTAGTACTAATTACCCATAGACTTTTTATTAAGTTATACACAACTAATTGGTTGTCTTTGTTAATCTTAAGCGTTAATACACAATATATTTTTATTGATTATCTCTATTGTTTAAAAATTTTCAGTATATCAAACAATATTTGGGTGATTATAGCTGCAGGGCTCACCTCTTCCCATTCCGAACAGAGAAGTTAAGCCTGCATGCGCCGATGGTACTGCTAATGCGGGAGAGTAGGTCGTCGCCAGTTTTTATTAAAGAATCCTTATCCTTTTATTGGGTAAGGATTTTTTTGTTTTTAACTTAACTTATTACTTATTGTGTAATATGACTTACCTCCATCAATGAATGTATTATCCGATGAATCAATGCATTAGCTTGTAGGTTTTAACTTAAGAACTATCTTTTCTACTTCATCCTACAGAAATCTTAATCTATACGAAACAAAAAATCATTGCCAGTTGACAATGATTATAAAATTATAACTTGAGTGATGTTCTTAATGATAGATAAAGTTCAAAACTTTAGCTAGACGTAGACCTCCTTTTAGTAGTTGTTGTTCTAGGATATATTTGTTGTCGTAATGGTAGCGATAGCTTAATTTATCGTCCATTTTTACTGTGCTATAAATTTTATTAGCAACTTGATAGCTATCGAATAACCAGTTTTCTAACCAGCCTTCGGTAAGTTGAGCATTCATTTTTTTGGGTTGATTATTGAGTAGTGTAGTGTATTCGGTATACGAATATTTTTCAAAATCGATTAGTTTAGTATCCCAAATGGTATGTATGTTTGTCAATTCTCTAAACCATTCAACTTTAATTTTATTTCCACCCAAATCTTCTTCACGACCGACATGTAAAGGTTGATGCGCATCGCCAATCATATGAATTAGAAAATAAAGGTATTCTTTCTTCTGTTCAAGTTTTAGGTTTCGATTTGATTTTAGTTCATTGATAAAAAATAACGCTTTGTGATACAGTTGATCTTGCGATGTATTTTCGAGAGCGACTAAAAAATCTTTTTCGGGTAAATTTCCTTCGATGTTCACATAGTGGTAAGAATCGGCAAATTTGTATGTCGGTTCTGACTTAATAAAATCTGACCAATTTGCCCAATAGGCTAACTTTTGTGTGCCGATAATTTTATTCAATTTTCGTTTAGTCTTTCTAGTCAAATGCTGCTCTGCAATTTCAGCAACAACTCGATGTCCGGTTAATCCCCAAGCTTTGGCTTCTGGATGACCTAAACCAATTAGAACAAGTGCGGTTATGGTTAATTTTTTCATTTATCACTTTTATAACTGCAAAAATAATCAAAACCTAAGATTTATCGAGAATTTCTGCATTATAAAAAAAATATTTAAAAATATAGTACTTTGTTTTGCATACTACTATATTGTTTGTAAATTTGTATCGTTCAATAATTAAATTATGAGTATAGAAAAAACACAAGTTCAGATGCGAAAAGGTATTCTGGAGTATTGTATACTCAGCATTATCAAAAGAGGCGACGCGTATGCTTCAGACATCATTGCAGAACTAAAACAAGCTGAAATGATTGTGGTAGAAGGAACTTTATATCCTTTGCTTACTCGACTGAAAAACGATAATCTTCTACAATATCGCTGGGAAGAATCTTCTGCTGGGCCACCCCGAAAGTATTATTCGTTGACAACAGAAGGAGAAGAATTTTTAGAACATTTAGGCCAAACCTGGCAGCAGCTGAAAAATGCTGTGGAAAAAGTAACCCAAGTAACACATTAATCCATGGATAGAACAATCTCAATTAGTTTAGGCGGTTTTTCGTTTATCGTCAATGAAGAAGCCTATCATCAACTACGTCGTTATCTAGAAGACATCAAACAATCTTTGCAAGGGACAGAAGGAATAGAAGATATTATAGAAGATGTGGAGCAACGAATCGCTGAATTGTTGCGCGAGCGTTTGCAGTACAAAGAAGTTGTGAACGATGCTGATATAGCGTATGTTATTTCGGTGATGGGACGACCAGAACAATATATGGTAGATGACGAATTTTCTTATCAAGAAGAGTCAACAACATCGAACGAATCGAAGGAAGAAACTGCTGGAAATCCTACGACCAAAAAAAGATTATTTAGAGATCCGGACGACAAAATTATTTCGGGTTTATGTTCTGGTTTGGCACATTATCTTGGCTTAGATCCTTGGGCGGTGCGCGCTGTTTGGTTTATCTTACTGATGTTAGGGATCTTTACGGGTGTTTCTACCATCATGGTTTTGTTTGCCTATTTTTTGATGGTTATGTTTATTCCTAAAGCCGAAACCTTTGCCGATAAAATGGCTATGTATGGGAAGGCAGCTAACTTCGAGCAAATAAAAGAAAATGCATTAAAAGCAAGCGAAACTTTGTCGAAAAGTGGACGAAAAATTGGGGATAACTTAGGTTCTTTGTTTCAAGTTCTGACCAAAATTTCAGTGTTTATTATTGGTATTCTGTTTGTTGTTTTTGGTCTGAGTTTTATTTTTGGTGGAATTAGTGTTTATTTTATTTCATGGTTCAATATTCCTGCTCAATATTTTGATTATTTCGTAGAAGAAGATTGGCTCTCAAAATTAATATTGTTTTGCTCTTCGCTGTTGCCCATCCTACCAGGAGCTTTGAGTGTGATGTTGGGAATCAAATTCATAAAACCTACTTTCCGTATCAATAAAAATATCCTAATAAGCACGATTGTACTTTGGTTTATCGCTTTGTTTGGAATTATCATTATCGGTGTTTATACGGCAAAAGGCTACGCAAATTCGGTAGAAAAAGTAACGATGAATACTTTAGCAGTGACCAACGATACCTTACAAGTTAAGTTCGAAGCTCAGAATAGAGGCAATTATCGATTTAAGATTTTTGATGAAGATGAACGTCCTTTTTATATCATGAACGACGAGTTATTTGTGACCATCGATCGAACGATAGAACTTAGAGAAAGTAAAGACAATGCCGCACATTTGCAGGTGACGTACAAGGCAAGAGGTGCGAATGGTGTGGATGCGAAGAATAATTTAGATGCAATTCGTTTCAATTATCAAGTACGAGGGAACCAATTGGTTTTGGATGATTTCCTTTCGGCCGGAAAAAATTCTACTTTCCGAATGCAAGCAGTGCGTTTTGTCTTATATGTACCAAGAAATAAATATGTACAATTAGACCCAAGTATTGAGTATGCAGAAATCGTAAGTAACAATTCGAATACAGCATTTTATAGTAATATTAACAATCAAATTTTTGGGTATAATGGGATAAAATTCGTATGTTTGAATTGTGATAATGAATCTGATAACGATTCAGATTACGATAATCATCATGGTATTGATACAATGGATATCAGCGAAAAAGGTATTCATATCCAATCGAAGAAGGGTGATAAAATAAGCATAGATAAAAATAAAATCCACATAAGCGATGATACAGATACTCTTAACATTAACTACGGAAATCATCAAAGCAATCGTTGATTTCTTCGCCTAGAGATTGATTAATAATATAAAAAAACGTGTTTATCACACGAAAAAGGTAAGCCAATAGGTTTGCCTTTTTTATTCTCATCCAAAACCAAACACTCCAAATCGTTTTACTTATCTTTGTGAAGATGAAAAAAATACTCGGAAAACTACTTTACCGCCTTGGTGGCTGGAAGCTAATCAATACGGTGGATACGTCGAAAGTTGATAAATGTGTTTTGGTGTGTGCACCGCATACAAGTAATTGGGATTTTTATTATGCGATTGTTGCTTTTTGGCAGATGGGAATTCCGATGAAAATGTTTATAAAGGACGCATGGACAAAACCTTGGTACGGTTTTATTATAAAATCTATGGGTGGGATAGGAATCGATCGTACTCAACGAAATAATAGCGTACAATTTGCAGCCGAAATTTTACGTTCTACTCCAAGAATGTATCTGATAAACACACCCGAGGGCACACGCTCTTTTTCAGAAAAATGGAAAACAGGTTTTCTATACATCTCTCAAGAGGCCAATGTGCCCATTGCATTGGCTTTTTGTGATTATGAAAAAAAAGAAGCCGGAATTGCAAAAATAGTTGATACAGAAGGCCGGACGCATGAAGATATCTTGCAAGAAATAGAAGACTTTTATCGACCAATAAAAGGTAAATATCCAGAAAAATACAATCAAAAAATCTATTAATTATGAGTCAAACTTTAGTAGATCAATACAATAAAATGTGTGAAAACTCATTGATTTCTCATTTGCAAATAACTTTCACAGAAATAGGAGAGGATTATGTGGTTGCCGAAATGCCTGTACAGCCGATAGTTTATCAGCCATTTGGGCTGTTGCATGGAGGTGCTTCTGTAGTGCTGGCAGAATCATTAGGAAGCCTATTGTCTAATAAATTAATTGATAATGAGAAGTTTATGGCGGTAGGTCAAAATATAGAAGCCCATCACTTACGCTCTAAAAAGTCTGGAAAAGTAAAAGGGAAGGCCATCATAATAAAAGCAGGACGAACTTCGCATTTAGTGAAAATAGAAATTACTGATGAAGAAGAAAAACTCATCAGTTATAGTCATTTAACGAATGCCATTATCCCAAAAAATCTTTAATGGAAACAATACAAAATCAACTGCAGAAAGCAATTGAAGCAGAAAAAAGTTTTGTTTTTGTTCGAGAGCCTAACGCAACTCATTTCCAACTTTATGTAGACGAACTAGATGAATCTAATGAAGAGTTCGTTTTTCATCGTTTTGATAATACAGAAACGATTCGTATTCATCCTATCAAAAAGCAAATGTTATCTATAGAAGATATCAAGAAAATTCAACTCGATTTGGTTTGGAAAAAGGCTCCAATTGAAAAGCCAATTGCACAAGAATCTTATCTGAATTTGATCGATAAAACGACCAACATTTTACAAAAAAATCTTTTACAAAAAGTAGTGATTAGTCGAACCATCGAAAAAGAATTTTCTCAATTCTATCCGCTTGATACTTTGCTTGCACTACATTATGCATATCCCAATGCAGCTGTTTATTTTATCTATGCTGATGACAAAACGACGTGGTTTGGTGCAACTCCCGAATTGTTATTGAGTCGTGAGAAAAGTGTTGTGAAAACCGTTTCGTTGGCTGGAACAAAGGCTAAAGAAAACGAATGGACTTCGAAAGAAATCGATGAACAACAGGTTGTTACCGACTATATTGTAGAGCAATTAAGTTCTTTTGGGCAAGTTGCAACCGACGGCCCATATACGGTGGATGCAGGTTTTTTTCATCATCTAAAAACTTATATTTCCCTCGAAACAATGCTTCCTTTTACCGAAAAAATGTTAGCGGCACTGCATCCTACACCCGCTGTATGTGGTATGCCAAAAGAGAAAGCCAAGAAGTATATTCTAGAGAACGAAGGATATGATCGACAGTTCTATGCAGGTTATTTCGGTTGGAAAACCATAGAAGAAGAACGCTATTATGTGAATTTACGTTGCGCAGAAGTGATTAATAACCGTGTAAGATTGTATGTAGGAGGTGGAATTATGCACGATAGTAATCCTGAAAAAGAATGGATAGAAACAGAAATGAAGGCCAAAACCTTACTTTCTTATCTGAAAATTGAAGAATAAAAAAAGGAACATTTTGTTCCTTTTTTTTATTCTTGCTCGTTCTTTTATTAATTGAACTGAATAGAACCTCCAGCAATTTTCTTTTGTTTTTTATGGCTAGGATTTCCATAAACTCTTATCACACCACCCGCTCTCACTTTTGCATCTACTTTGTCTTTTGCATGTACCCACGCATGTCCGCCCGCATTACACGTAACATTGGTAAAAGAAGAAACAAGGTTTTTTGATTCGAATTGCGCTCCAGTATTTACAATGACATCTTGTTTTTTTACTTGTCCAGATAAAATCATATTTCCACCCGAATTTAGTTTAGCACTCAAAGAATTTGTATCAATTTTTAGTTTGATGGTTGAGCCTTCGTTACTGGTGAGTTTTAGACTTTCTCCTCCCAAAACGTCTTCCGACTCTATCCTTGATCCCTGGCTTGCTTGTATATCGTTAAGAGTAGTGTAATATAAAACGATTTGGGTATTATCTCCTTGCAGTAAATCAATACCAGAAAGTTTAATTTTTAATTCGTTGTAATCTTGTTCTATAACAACTTTTTCGGCCAACGAACCATTTATTTCAACTTTTGGTGTGTCAGAATGGATCAATTCTACCGGAATTTTATCGTAAACTTTTAGAGCCTGGAAATCATTTAATTCGATCGTTTTTTGTCCTAAAACTAAATTACTTCCTGCCAAAAGAATTAGAGAAGTAGCAAATGTTCTAATCATTATTTTATTTTTTTTTGCAAGACAAGGCGTAAATTTTCCCTACATCATAGCTTAAATCAAAAATAAAAAAAATCGGTCGTTTTGGCAACCGATTTCTGTATTAAAACTTCGTTAGAATTTTATTTTTCTGCAGTAAGTTCTGCAATACGAACAATTACCTCTACAGCTTTTTCCATAGATTCTACCGGTACATATTCGTACGGTCCATGGAAATTATGTCCTCCTGCAAAAATATTCGGACAAGGTAATCCCATAAAAGATAAACGTGCACCGTCAGTACCTCCACGAATGGGTTTGATGTTGGGGGTGATACCACAATCTTTTAATGCTTGTTCGGCAATTTCTACCGAAGCAAATTTTTCTTGAACTTTCTCGATCATATTAAAGTATTGATCGGTAACTTCTGCCGTAATCACAGGATGATCAAAACGAGATTGAATATCCTCAGCAATTTGTACGAAAAGTGCTTTTCTTGCTTCGTATTGATCCATGTCGTGATCGCGGATGATATAGACCATTTTGGCTTCGCTAACATCACCTTGGATATCGGCAAGATGGAAGAAACCTTCTCGATCGTCAGTCAATTCTGGAACTTCATCTGAAGGAAGCGCCGCAGCAAATTCGCAAGCAATACTAGCAGCATTAATCATTTTGTCTTTGGCATAACCTGGGTGAACTGATTTTCCTTTGATGGTAACAATTCCCGATGCGGCATTAAAGTTTTCATATTCTAATTCACCAACCTCAGAACCATCCATCGTGTAGGCCCATTCTGCTCCAAAATTTTCTACATTAAAGAAATCAGCACCGCGCCCAACTTCTTCGTCTGGGGTAAATCCTACAGCTATACGTCCGTGTTTTATTTCTGGATGAGCAATCAAATATTCTGCTGCAGTAACAATCTCTGCCAAACCAGCTTTGTCATCGGCACCCAATAAGGTTGTCCCATCAGTGGTAATTAGGGTCTGACCTTTGTAACGCAACATCTCTGGAAATTCTTTTGGCGAAAGTATCATTTCTTCATTCAACTGAAGGTCACCACCGTCATAGTTTTCCCAAATTATTGGTTGTACATTTTCCCCAGAATAATCAGGAGAGGTGTCCATATGAGCAATAAAACCGATTGTGGGTACTTCTTTGTCTACGGTAGAAGGAACATAACCAAATACGTATCCATTCTCATCCAATGAAACATCCTCTAAGCCTATTTCTTTCAATTCGTTTTCGATATATCGAGCCAAATCCCATTGACGATCTGTACTAGGAAACTGCTCTACAAAGGCTTCACTTGTAGTGTAAATACTTACATATTTCAAAAATCGATTAACTAATTTTTCTCTCCAATCTGTTTGCATTATAATTTTTTTCGTAAAATTAACAAATTATCTACCTTTAGGGGCAAAACAAACAAAAAATTGAGTAAAAAAATCCATATGAAAATTATAGAATGTCCTAGGGACGCAATGCAAGGCCGAAAAATATTTATCCCTACACAGCAAAAAATAGACTATCTCAACGCTTTACTCGATGTAGGTTTTGATATGATTGATTGCGGGAGCTTTGTTTCACCAAAAGCAATACCACAAATGGCCGATACCCAAGAGGTTTTGGATGCAATAGATAAATGCAGCAGTACCTCGAAATTATCAGTAGTAATAGCCAATGTAAATGGTGCTCAAAAAGCATGCGACCACGAGAAAGTAGATGTTTTGGGCTATACTTTTTCTATCAGCGAAAATTTTCAACAATATAATACCAACAAAACAAGAGAGGAAGCTTTTGCAATAGCAGAAGAGATCCAAGAACTTGCACACAAACACAACAAAGAGTTGATGATTTATTTTTCTATGGCTTTCGGTAATCCATACAAGGAGGCTTTTGATGAAGAGTTGGTTTTATCTTGGGTAAATCGTTTTGCGAAAATGGGTGTGAAATCTATCAATCTATCGGATACAGTAGGGGTGGCAGATCACACAATCATAACCGATTTGTTTACCACCTTGATACCTGCTTATCAAGAAATAGAATTTGGAGCACACTTCCATACCGAATACGATAAATGGTACGAAAAAGTAGATGCTGCTTATCTCAGTGGCTGTAGAAAGTTTGATGGTGCAATAAAAGGTTTAGGCGGTTGTCCGATGGCTAAAAGTGATATGGTAGGAAATATGCCAACCGAAAAATTAATCAGTTATGCCAATGAAAAGCATGCAATACACGGATTAAATCTTCTGAATTTCGAATCTGCATACAACCAAGCATTGAAAATATTTTAGGTCAGTTTGTTAAAGGCCTCATAAAAATATAGAAATTTAGATAAAAGAAGGTTACATTTGTCCAAATTAAAAGAAGAAATATAGAATTTTATAATTTATGAAATATACGGTACTCTTGCTCACACTTTTTATGTGTAGCATAGCGCAAGGACTCTTTGCACAGACTCATAAAGCAAATAAAATAGAAGGAATAGCTGCAGTGGTGGGCGATGAAATTGTGTTAGATTCAGATGTAGAGCGCGATTTTCAGACGGCAAAACTTCAGGGGATGGAAGTGAAAGATCGTTGCGAATTCCTAAACAATATGCTCTTAGAAAAAGTTTTGATCGATCGTGCAAAACAAGATACATTGGTAGTGGTGACAAATGACGAAGTTCAACGAACACTAAAAGGTCAAATCGAACGTTTTACACAACAAATTGGTTCAGAAAAAGCTGTAATCGATTATTTCGGATTCAAGACCAAGGCCGAATTAGAGAATGAATTGCAGTACTATATTCGAGATAATATATATGCTAGAGAAAAAAGAGAGCGTGTAGTGAGCGGTTTAGATGCCACACCAGAAGAAGTGAGAATGTTTTTCGAAGAGCATAAAACAGAATTACCCGATGTGAAAGATGAGTACTCAATCAGTCATATAATTTTGTATCCTGAGATCGATCCAGAAAATGAACAAAAAGTTATTGATGAACTTAAACAAATCAAAAAAGACGTAGAAGAAGGTTCGAGTTTTGCAACCAAAGCCATTCTCTACTCAGAGGATCCAGGTTCTGCAACAAACGGAGGTCAATATCTGAAAGTGAAACGCGGAATGATGGTAAAAGAGTTCGATGCAGTAGCGTTTAACTTAGACGAAGGGCAGGTTTCAGAACCTTTTAAAACCGATTTTGGATATCATATCATCCAATTAGAAAAAAGAAAAGGACAAGAATTGGATCTTCGTCATATTTTGATTACTCTGAAACCAACTGATGAAGAAATAGCAAAGACAAAACATAAATTAGACTCTATCCGCATTCTGATAAACGAAGGGAAAATGAGTTTCAAAGATGCAGCTTTACGTTTTTCAGATGATAAAATGACAAAATACAATGAAGGAAATTTGATGAATCCACAAACTGGAGAAGATCGTTTCGAGCGAGCACAAATGTCGGCCAACGTTTCGTCGGCTTTGGTAGGATTAAACGATGGAGATATTTCACCTGTTTTTGTAGATGAATACGAAAATAAAAAAGTCGTTCGATTGATTCGCATGAACGGGTTTTATCCAGAGCACAAAATCAATTTCGAGCAAGATTATTCTTCACTGAAGCGTTTCACAATCCGATTCAAAGAACAAAATGTTTTGATGGATTGGGTAAAAAAACAAATACCAGAAACCTTTGTAAAAATCGGAGAAGATTACAAAGATTGTAAATTCGATCTCAATTGGGAAAATAATTAAGCTAAACATAAAGAATACCTTATAAATCAAAAATCCTCGCATCAATCGATGGGAGGATTTTTTATTTCTCATAACCAAGATATAGATTTGAAAAGTTTAAGTAAGCTTTAACGTTCAGTTCGTTGTATTATTTTTAGTTTTTTTCTACTTTTAGTGTGAAACACATAAAACAATAAATAATTTAACTGACTTCTAAAAGTTATGAACTATCAAAAAGCAAAATCCGTTAAAAACCTAACGGTTAACAACACCAGTTATCAATACAGCTCGCTAAAAGATTTACCCGAAGGTTCGGTAGATCATTTACCATTTAGTATTCGTATATTATTAGAAAATGTTTTACGCAATTACGATGGCTTTAGCATTACCGACGAACACGTACAAACCCTGATTCATTGGACACCCGAACCGGTAGACAAAGACATTCCCTTCAAACCGGCTAGAATTCTAATGCAGGATTTTACGGGTGTGCCAGCGGTTGTAGATATGGCGTCTTTGCGTGCAGAATATGTAAGACAAGGCAAAGATGGACAAAAAATCAATCCGGCTATTCCGGTCGATTTGGTCATTGACCACTCGGTACAAGTCGATTATTTCGGTACGGATTATTCGTATGGGAAAAATGTAGAATTGGAATACGAACGAAACAAAGAACGTTACGAACTATTAAAATGGGCGCAGAAAGGCCTTAAAAATTTCACTGTTGTGCCTCCCGGAATGGGAATTTGTCACCAAGTGAATTTAGAATATTTAGCCAAAGGAGTCATCGCGCGTGATGGTTGGTTATTTCCAGATACTTTGGTCGGAACCGATTCGCATACTCCAATGGTCAACGGAATTGGCGTAATTGCTTGGGGTGTTGGTGGAATAGAAGCCGAAGCCGCTATGCTCGGACAGCCTATTTTCTTTACATGCCCAGAAGTTATCGGTCTGAAACTAACCGGTGAAATTCCCGCACATTGTACCGCTACCGATATGGTTTTATCCATCACCAAAGTATTGAGAGAAAAAGGCGTAGTGGGTAAATTTGTAGAAGTTTTTGGTGATGGTCTAGATTCGCTTACTGTTACCGATCGCGCCACAATTTCGAACATGTCGCCTGAGTTTGGGTGTACCGTTACATATTTCCCAATCGATCATCGTACCTTAGAGTATATGCATTCTACCAACCGTTCGCAAGAGCAAATTCATATCGTAGAAGATTATTGTAAAGAAAATCTTTTGTGGCGAACCGGGAAAGAACAAATCAAGTATTCTTCTGTTGTGGAATTCGATTTAGGCTCATTAGAACCTACTGTTTCTGGACCAAAACGTCCGCAAGACAAAATATTGGTAAAAGATTTAGCCGAAAAATTTGCCGGATTATTAGAAAGCGAACACAATCGAGAATACCAAAGCGTTCCTACCAGAAAAGAGTCTGCATGGTTGGCCGATGGTGGTTCGGGAACAGAGTTTACGTTTGGTAAAGTTCCGATTGAGAATACCGATCCTCGCCCGCACGAAGTGGTTAAAGAATCGATTCAATCCGTTCGGATTATCAATAAAAATAAAGAATTTGTTCTGAGTGACGGAAGCATCGTAATCGCTGCAATCACAAGTTGTACCAACACCTCAAACCCGGCCGTAATGGTAGGTGCAGGATTGTTGGCCCGCAATGCTGTAGAACGTGGTTTGCGCACCAAATCTTGGGTAAAAACTTCTTTGGCGCCAGGATCGAAGGTTGTGACGCAATATTTAGAACGATCTGGACTGAATGCCGATTTAGATGCTTTGCGTTTTCATAACGTAGGGTATGGTTGTACGTCTTGTATCGGTAATTCAGGACCGTTGCCACCACAAATTGCCGAAGCTGTTGACAAAGGTGAGTTGGTGGTTGCTTCTGTTTTGTCAGGAAATAGAAATTTCGAAGCACGTGTGCATCCGCAAGTGAAAATGAACTTCTTGATGTCTCCAATGCTCGTGGTTGCTTACGCTTTGGTTGGACGTGTGGATGTTAATTTGTTAGAAGATCCTTTGGATTACGATCCGAATGGTGAACCTGTTTATCTAAAAGATATTTGGCCGAGCCGAGAAGAGATTGTGAAAACCATCAACGAATGCATGAAACAAGAAGATTTTAAAGAAGTGTATGATGTGATTTTTGATGGTTCTACCGATTGGCAAAACTTAGAAGTGAATTTGGATCAAAATTTCGAATGGAATCCGAATTCGACTTATATCAAAGAAGCGCCATTTTTCGAACATTTAAAAGTGACACCAGAATCGATTCAGGATATCAAAGATGCTCGAGTTTTATTGTATTTGGGCGATTCTGTTACGACCGACCATATTTCGCCTGCCGGATCTTTCAGACCCGATTCTGCTGCGGGGAAATATTTAGAAGAGCATGGGGTGCAACAAACCGATTTCAATTCGTACGGTTCTCGTCGTGGGAATCACGAAGTCATGATGCGCGGAACCTTTGCCAATGTTCGTATCAAAAATAAAATAGCTGATAAAGAAGGTGGTTTCAGCCGATATTTCCCAACCAATGAAGTGAAAACAGTGTACGAAACTGCACAAGAATATGCAAAAGATCACACGCCTTTGATTGTTTTGGCCGGAAAAGAATACGGTTCGGGCTCATCGCGAGATTGGGCAGCTAAAGGAACCTTTTTGTTGGGTGTAAAAGCTGTTATTGCCGAAAGTTTCGAAAGAATTCACCGAAGTAATTTGGTCGGAATGGGCGTTGCACCTTTGGTTTTTGAAGCAGGACAAAATGCAGAAACTTTAGGTTTGGACGGATCCGAAACCTTTAGCATTACAGGTTTGGCAGAAGATCTGAAACCTCATAAAGTGTTGGTTGTGAAAGCTATTCATCCGTCGGGCAAAGAAACAGACTTCAAAGTAATCGCACGATTAGATTCGGATATCGAAATAGAATATTTCAAAAACGAAGGAATTCTACAATATGTATTGCGAGAATATTTGAAACAATAATAGTAGATATAATATCCCACCCAAAATACCGTTAACCTGTGTTGACGGTTTTTTATTTCATCGAAAGTTCCGTTCTTTGTATAGACATTGTCAATGTAAAAAAAAATAACAAACTATGAAATTAATCGGGCCATTTACTCAAATCCTAACCATGCGGAATCTACCAATGAAAGGAACCATAAAAGACGAGCAACTCGAGTTGATAGAGAATGGTGGTATCATCGTAGAGAATGGGTTTATTCGACAAGTAGGTAATTACAAGCAGCTAAGAGAACAAAATCCCGCTATAGAACTAGAAGAAATAAATACCGAGCAAGTAGTGTTGCCAGGCTTTGTAGACTCGCACACGCATATTTGCTATGGTGGGAATAGAGCCAAAGATTTTGCAATGCGTCTAAATGGGAAAACCTATCTAGAAATTGCCGAAAGCGGTGGCGGAATTTGGTCAACAGTAACGCAAACTCGCTCAAAATCACCAGACGAACTAAAAGACATTACATTGCATCATATCGATAAATTAATTGCACAAGGAATTACAACAGCCGAAGTGAAAAGTGGTTATGCTCTATCGGTAGAAGGCGAAAAAAATATGCTGCAAGCAATTGGGATGGCCAAACAAGAAACACCGATAGAGGTGGTAACAACTTTTCTAGGAGCTCACATGAAACCAAAAGATTTTGAAGGGTCTAATCGAGATTATTTAGAGCATTTGGTACAAGAAATTTTTCCGGTATTACGCAAAGAGTATCAATGTAACCGAGTAGATATTTTTGTAGAACAATCTGCTTTTAGTATAGAAGAAGGAGATTATTATATGAATGAAGCCAAGAAGCAAGGGTTTGAGCTGACAATTCATGCCGATCAATTTACTGCAGGAGCAAGCCAACTAGCTGTAAAATATCAAGCATTGAGTGCCGACCATTTAGAATTTTCGGGTAAGGACGAAATCATGGCGTTGTCGCAATCGGATGTGGTAGCAACCGTTTTACCAGGTGCTTCTATAGGGCTTGGGATGCAATATGCACCAGCAAGGAAATTATTAGACGCCAATTGTTGTGTGTCGATTGCTTCGGATTGGAATCCAGGATCCGCCCCAATGGGAAATTTATTAACGCAAGCATCAATCTTGGCAACCTTCGAAAAGTTATCGATGGCAGAAGTATTGTCGGCCATTACTTTTCGAGCTGCAAAAGCGCTAAACTTTTCGGATCGTGGGATAATATCAGAACAAAAAATAGGAGATTTTATTAGCTTTTCTACCTCAGATTTCAGGAATATTATCTATGAACAAGGTCAATTGCAACCGACCAATGTTTGGAAAGATGGAAGATTAATTTATACAAAAAAATAAAGTTAACATACATACATGTTTTTTTTGATACAAAAAAAGAGGGGAGAAGTGAGTGAATTTGACCTCTCTTTTTTTATGGATTGAGATGATTGAATTTAGAATCTGTATAATATGAAAGCATAGTGCGGTGATTTCGGATTATTTTCGTTTATTTCATAGATAATTAATGTAAATTTGCAACCTATTTACCCAAGAAGTATGATACAATCCATGACCGGATTTGGTAAGTCCGTTGTAGAACTACCAGAGAAAAAAGTAACGATCGAAATACGATCATTGAACAGTAAGAATTTAGACCTTATTACTCGAATTCCTTCTTTTTATAGAGCAAAAGAATTAGAAATTCGCAATCTGATTTCAGAAAAATTACAACGTGGGAAAGTAGACATCATACTGAGCTGTGAACTGACCGCAGTGGCTCGTTGTCAAAAAATAAATGCAGAATTGATACGGGCATATATCCAAGATTTCAAGGCGATAACGCCAGAGGTGTCCGAGGCAGAATTGTTGCCAACTATTTTGCGTTTACCCGATGTTTTGCATACGCCGCAGGAGGATTTAGAAGCTGAGGAGTGGAATAATATACTGGTCGGAATCAATGAAGCGCTCGATAGCCTTATACAATTTCGGCTAGATGAAGGTACTGTTTTAGCCCAAGAGTTACAGTTGCATATCGAGAATATTTTATCATTACTTTTGGGGATAGAACCTTTTGAGGATGAGCGAATTGCTGCTGTTAGAGAGCGAATGATGAAGCGTTTAGAGGAATTTTCTGTAGATGTTGATCACAATCGATTAGAGCAAGAGATTGTTTTTTATTTAGAACGTTTGGATGTAACGGAGGAAAAAGTTCGATTGAAAAATCATTGCGAATATTTTCTGACAGAATTAAATCAAAACCAATCAAATGGGAAAAAACTAGGGTTTATTACTCAAGAGATTGGTAGAGAAATCAATACTTTAGGGTCAAAATCAAATCATTCTGAAATGCAAAAAATTGTCGTTCAGATGAAAGATGAATTAGAAAAAATAAAAGAACAAAGCCTAAATATTTTGTAATGCAAAAAGGGAAGTTAATAGTATTTTCGGCTCCATCGGGTGCAGGCAAAACTACTTTGGTGAAGCATGCTCTAGAGAAATTAGATAATCTGTCTTTTTCGGTTTCATGTACCACAAGAAATAAACGAGAAGGAGAAATCGACGGAAAAGATTATTACTTTATATCTCCCGAAGAGTTTAAGAAACGTATTGATGATGAAGAGTTTGTTGAGTGGGAAGAAGTGTATCACAATAATTATTACGGCACTCTAAAATCTGAAATAGAACGAATTACCAAAGATGGGCATTCTGTGATTTTTGATATGGATGTAGAAGGTGCTCTGAATATTAAGAATATATATGGTGACCAATGCTTAACGGTTTTTGTACAGCCTCCTTCTTTAGAGATTTTGCGAGACCGACTCATCACGCGCAATACCGAAAGCGAGGATAAACTGAAACAGCGTCTAGACAAAGCAGATATAGAAATGGCAGCTGCTTCAAGGTTTGATGTTCTTTTGATGAATGATGATTTGGCTGCTGCAAAAGATGAAGCCTTGGCGATTATTACAAAATTTGTTCGATAGAAGTTGGGGCAAAAAAAATCCTTCTCAGAGAATAGTAGTTTAGAGATAAGAATTTTTTGGGAGGGTATCTATATAAAAAAACCGTTTGTGAATAAACAAACGGTTTTTCTTGTTTTGTGAAATAATTTTCTTTCTAGAAAGACGCATCTTTGATACGAGCTTTTTTACCTCTAAGATTTCTGAAGTAGAAGATACGAGCTCTACGAACTTTACCTCTTTTGTTCACTTCTATCTTTTGGATAGCAGGTAAATTCACTGGGAAAATACGCTCTACTCCAACATCACCACTCATCTTACGGATAGTGAAAGTTTCGGTAGCTCCATGTCCTCTACGTTGAATAACAACTCCTCTAAAGAACTGAACACGTGATTTTCCACCTTCAGTAATTTCTTGGTAAACAGTAATAGTGTCACCCGCAGCAAATGCTGGGAATTCTTTTTTAGCTACGTATTTATCTTGTACGTATTTAACTAAATTTTCCATTTTAGTAATAATAAACAGTTATTTAAATTGACCAACATTCACGTCTTTCGTCAGAGGTTAATCAATGCGAGTGCAAAATTAATTATAATTCTGTTATTTACAAATGTTTACAAGTTAAAATACATACATTATTTTAAATAAAGTATGTATTCTGTATATAAGTCATTGATATTAAGTGTATTTAGCTTATTTTTAAAAGGTATGTGTTTTATAGAAATACTAAGTTGTATAAAACGAAATTTATCTGATCAAAAGAAAATATTATAATACTCCCCAAAATTCGGACCACGGGTTAAGTTGAAAATAATGATTAATTTTAACTCGTATAATGATGAAAAAAAGCAGAAGAAAATTTACATTGCCTTCAAGACCAAAGTTGCCATTGAAGCTTCAAGGGAGAGAGAAACTCTCAGCGAACTGGCCAAGCGTTTTGAGATTCACCCCAATCAGATCAGCATCTGGAAACGAGAGTTTCTGGATAATGCAGAAAACGCATTTGCTTCTAAAAACAAAAAAGAGGATACTGATAATCAGGTTGATAAACTCTATCAGAAGATTGGTCAGCTGGAAATGGAAAATGACTTTTTAAAAAAAAGTTATCTGAAGATCAAACCGTGAAACAGCGACTGAAAATGGTGAACAAAAAGCATCCATTGAGTATTCGCAAGCAATGTAAACTACTTGAAATAAACCGTAGTGGTCTTTACTTTAAACCGAACGCAGAAACGGATTTGAATCTGGATATTATGAAGGAAATAGACCGGATTAACATGAAATATCCCAGCTTTGGTGTGCTTCGGATCAAGAATGAACTGGAGGAAGTCGGCTATCAGGTCAATTATAAACGGATTCGTCGATTGATGAAAAAAATGGGCATAGAAGTCATTTATCCAAAGCCCAATCTGTAAATCTTGTAATATTTGTTGAAAATATTCGATTATCGGTTTCATATTGAATTATTTTGTAAATTTGTGATTATGTCAACAGTTTTAGAAAAATATATTAACCAAAGAGATTATTCAGGATCAGAACAAGATGCTTATGCAAGTCTTGTGTATTCTTGTATGATTAGTATTGGTAAACCATTTGAAAAACTTCTTGAACAGGCTGAAAAAGAAAATAAAAAAATTCAGCTCATCGATGAAATGGTTGATGAAATTACAATTGATAATATTAAGTTGGTATAATTACAACGAATTATCTAACCATTTTATCATATCTTCATACATTTCAGGTAAGTATTTTTTAAATACTACATTCCCTTTAAATTTGTTTTCAAATGCATGTGCTATAAATTCAGCTTCTGAATTACCTTTCTTTTTAAAGTAATTATCTGGATGACCAGAACCAATCCTAATATCTATTGACTTCAATGTATCTCTAACAGCACCAACCATTTCCATTAAATCATGATTATTATTTTTATAGGCTCTAAAACCTAATTCATGAATTTTTTGATCTAATTTTTTATATTTTTCAATATCTTTTTTGATAACATCTCGATGTTTATCCATTAATTTAGTTAAACTATCAAGCTTTTTCAATCCTTTTTGCCAATCTATTGCATGTCCATATTCATGGTAAAAAATAGCTTCACCATACCAAGGCGAATTTTTTCTTCGATCATCTATTGGAATTTTCACAAAATTTTGTGTTGGATGAAAATATGCGCCTGAGCTTTTTACACCAGAACCTTTTGGATTAACAAAATGTAATGGTGTTTCTTCTTCTAAGTTAGAAAAGAACTCACGATTAATTTTTACACCAATTTTTTCCTCGTATTTATTAATTATTTTTGGAACAAACTTATTTTCAATTTTCTTAGATTTTTTAACTTCTTTTTTCACTTTATCTGCATCCTTGACTTTGTTGTATGGATGATTTGGCGGAAAAACAAGGCGTTGTTTTCCTGCATTAAAGCGAAATATTTCTAAACGATTCTTATTGTCTTTCCCTATTTGAGTTGTCCGAGTTGAATTTCTCTTTGTTTATACGATATTACTTTAGCTTTACCAATCGTTGGCTGAACGTTGAAATTTCACACGAGCGTGTGTCACAATGGTTTCACACAACACTGTGATATGGTAGCACCATAGAGTGAAAAAGCAAGATTCTTATCCAGCACTTCTGCATAGATATTGTAGGATTCTAATATACTTTTAGCTAATTCAGCCTCGAAAAGAGAAGGATATCTTCTCAGAATCATAAAAAACTCATACCTTTTCATTTATAAACTGTCACTAAACTTTCATCGTATTTTTCTTTATTTTCAGTGCATAATTCATTAACCAAGTAAGAAATTGCTGTCAGTCTTGCTGTATATTTATCATCAGTTTTGATGACCACCCAGGGAACACTTTTGTGCGTGTTTTTGAGCATTTTATCGATGTAATATGTGTATGTATCCCACAGTTCTTGTGCTTTTTTATCCAAGGTTCCTAATTTCCATTGTTTCAAAGGATCGGTTTTTCGTTCCTTTAAACGTTTTGCTTGCTCTTCTTTGCTAATCGACAAAAATATCTTGATGATATGTATGCCATCTCGTTGCAACAATTCTTCTACTTTATTCACATCTTCTTCAAATTGCGCATGTTGCTGTTGAGTACAAAAACCAAAAACGGGCTCTACGACAGAACGATTATACCAAGAACGATCGAAAAAAACCATCTCTCCAGCATTGGGTAATTCTTTGATATAGCGCTGAAAATACCACTGTGTGCTTTCTTCGTCGGTGGGTTTTGGTAAACTCACAACGCGTAGTTTTTTGGGGTTAAGGTATTGAATGATTCTAGAAATCGTTCCTCCTTTTCCAGCGGCATCACGCCCCTCGAAAATAACCAAAACACGCTTGTTCTCTGTGATTATCTTGTTTTGTAAACGGTTTAACCTTTTTTGTAAATGCTCTAATTTTTTTTCATAAGCCAATTGATCCAGAAAATTTTGTTCCTTAATTATTTTATGATCAACCAGATAATCAATAATGAATTGCTTATTCGCAATGTTTTCTAAATCTTTTAAATTAAATTCTGCCATCCTGTCTTTTGCTAGTAGTATCCAATATAGATAAAAATTCTGAGTAAAATCATATGAAGAATGAATTATCTCTCTTAAATTCGCTATAAAATATTTCTAGTCTGAAAAGTTTATTCTACATAGCATTTATCCTAACCATGGCATTTCGACCGATTTTGCCTATGATAGAATACGTATTGCAGTATGATAAAATTGTCAGGGAATATTGTATCAATACAGAACGTCCAGAACTGATGTGTAATGGGAAATGTTACTTGTCAGAGAAGTTAGAAGAAAGTTTTGCTACCGATAAAGAGAACAACAAAAAAGTAAACCCGAAACTCAATAGTGCAGATGGTTTTGTATTGATGGTTGAGAAAAAGGAAATCATCATCCTACCTATCACCCAGAATAGAAAAATATTTTTTTATACAATTATTCATTATTCAGATTCACACGTACGTCAAGTGTGGCAACCACCAATTATCGTTTGATTTTCTTCGTTTATTATCATGAGTTTTTTTATAGGAAAAATTTCCTGTGAAAGTTTCATGAATCCTAATATAGATGTAAACTTAAAATCTCTTCTTTGCTGTTTTTAGCAATAAAGATGATGTAAAAAATCAAATGATGAAAAAAATAATTACCCTAAATGTAATCTGTGTTTTTATGTTGGTTTCGTGCCAAAAAAAAACTGAGCCCGAAGTGAAAGTTGCTCATGAGATGCCTGCTAGCCAACGTATTGATGTTGCAGTGGATAACGAAATAGATCCTGTATGTGGAATGAAAACTTCTGAACATCTTACCGATACAGCACATTATGAAGGCAAGGTCTATGGATTTTGCTCGGCTATGTGTAAGGAAAAGTTTTTAGAAGAACCTACAAAATACATACATGAATAAACGAATTTTGAGTTTCATCGGTGTGTTTGCAATTTTTGCAATCGCTGTAGTTTGGTACAAATCAAGCAAGAAAGATGAGCTTTTTACCGTGATGAATGTTCCTGCTTTTTCTTTGACCAATCAGCAAAATCAAACGATAACGGCCGAAAAAATGAAAGGAAAAGTCTATGTTGTAGAATTTTTCTTTACAAGTTGTCCGACGATTTGTCCAGTGATGAATAAGAATCTGAGAATGGTAGAAGATCAAATAAACGATCCAAATTTTGGGATAATTTCGATCACTATCGACCCAAAAAGAGACACTCCTGAACGTTTGGCCAAACACGCCGAAAAATTGGGAGTTAAATCGCCCAACTGGCATTTCTTGACTGGGAATCGTGAGGATATACTCGCACTCAGTAAGCAATTCAATATCTATGTTGGGGAAGATGAATCTACAGCAGAAGGATTGAATCATAGCGGAAAGTTTGCATTGGTAGACCAAACTGGGAAAATACGAAGTCGATACGCATTAAACGGTATCCCGATGTTGTACTATTCTGGACTCGACTATACCGATCCCGAAGGGAAAAACCCTTCTTTGCAAGGTACGTATCATCCAGAAGTGGAACTCTTAATCGAAGACATTCGCAAATTATTAAATGAACAACCTTAGGTAATTTATTAACCAAAAAGGTAGAGTAAAATACTACGTTTTTTTCGATAAAAGGAAATGTACGCAATAGTTATGCTCTAAAATCAAAAAAAATAATCATGAAAAAATATTATAAATTAACTCTATCAGCAGGATTGAGCCTGTTATTCTTAAGTTTTTTTACAGCATGTAAATCTGATGATGATTTTGCAACGATTGACGAATCAAAAAATGGTCAACTAGAACTGAAATTCGAAAATGGATTCGAAGGCGTTGGCGGAATTGTCCTCAATGCCACAATACAACGATCAGATTTAGGACAATACTTCAATTTTTCTACTCTAAAATATATCATTAGTAATGTAGAATTGATTGACGAAAATGGACAAGTTTTTTCTTACCATTATAACAATCCAGACAAAGGAGCTTTTGTGATTAATCAAGAAAACGCAAAGGCCAATATTGTATATGTACAGCTGAAAGATATTCCACAACGCAAATACACCAAGTTGAGGTTTGGTTTAGGAATCAATCAGTCCGCTTATCTAATGGGGCACGATGGACAAGCGAAATTCTGGAACGAAGCCAAGCAGCAAGGAATGACTTGGGCGTGGGCGTCGGGCTATATTTTTGCAAAATTAGAAGGAAAGTATGGGCAAGAAGATGCCGTTACACCATACAAAAATCATACAGGAAATATGGGGAATGTAGTCGCGAACGGGACGGCAGACTTATACCGAGTTGTAGAACTTAATTTGCCTACAAGTGCGCGTGTAAGCTCTAAAATAAAACCCTCTATACATATCATGGCAAATCTTAATCATTATCTGAGCGGTGAGAAAAAACTATTGCTCGATAAAAGCAATGATAATGCCATGGGGTCTTCACCGTATATGGTAGATGTTACCAATAACTTATCGAAAATGTTTCGTGTAGATCATGTGCATAATAATGAAGCACCACAAAACTAAAAAATGAAGAAAATTATTTTTTATTTTTTCGTAATGATGTTCATTTCGAGTTGCAACTCGGATGATATCGATTACGGAGAACCTTTAATTAATGAAGATTATACTTTGCTATATCCGGATTATTTTCCAGATATAGCAAATTCTTCTACCCAAAATTCCTTAACAAAACAAGGAGTAGAATTGGGGCGTAAGTTATTTTATGACGGTCGTTTATCTAGGAATAATACTATTTCATGTGGTTTTTGCCATATCCAAGAAAATGCATTTACTCATCATGGGCATAACGTAAGTCATGGGATTGATGGACGTTTAGGGATTCGCAACACACCTCCAATACAGAACCTTGCTTTTACCAAACACTTCAATTGGGATGGTGTACTACATGACCTTAGTATGCAACCACTAATTCCTATTACAACGTACGAAGAAATGGATAGCTCGATGGAAGACGTAGTAGAAAAGTTGAAAAACGATGCTCTTTATCGAAAATATTTTCGTGTTGTTTTTGGTGATGAAGAAATCAATGGACACCGCATTCTTTTAGCTTTGGATCAGTTTATGGGAAGTGTAATTTCTGCTAATTCTAAGTACGATCAATATCTGCAAAATAAAATTGCTTTGACAGCTGAAGAGCAAAAAGGACTAAATTTGTTCCAAGCAAAATGCAGCACTTGCCATTCTGGAGCCCTCCAAACCGATCAAAGTTTCAGGAATACGGGCTTGTATTATGATCCTCAATACCAGGATGCAGGCAGATTTCGGGTAACTTTAGATTCGGCAGACTGGATGAAGTTTCGTGTACCAAGTTTGCGAAATATAGAGCTTACTGCACCCTATATGCACGATGGACGCTTTTACAGTTTAGAGGCAGTTCTCAACCATTACAGCAATGGGATACGAAATACCAAAAACTTAGATTCTGTTTTTCTACAGGGTTCTCGTCCAGGAATCCCGATGACGACCGAAGAAAAAACAGCCATAATTGCATTTCTAAAAACACTGACCGATTTCGATTTTATTAACAATCCTGCGTATGCAGAATTCTAATTTTTTATCATGACAAGAATTCAGATCAAAAATATTTTTTTTATTCTTTTTTTAAGTAGTTCAGTAAGCTGGGCAAATCATTTGGAACGTTCTTCTGTTGAAAACTTTTCTCCACCCGAAGAAGATTGCGATGCATGTGGTTGCACTACATCTGCCATGAGTAATGGAATAGAATCACTAATGACGAATAAATTCATAGGTGTACGTTATTTGTATCAACATTATCGTGCACAAGAAGATGCTTTTAGTAAAGAACTCTCACAGAAACAAAATTTCCAGACTACATTGCTTTGGATGCGTTATCCAATATCTGATCGGATAGAAGTTGCTGCAGCACTTCCGTATCATTTTCATGAAAAAAAAGGGAAAAATAACGATAAAATAAGTGGTTTTGGTGATATGAATGTTACAGGAATCGTGCATGTTCTGAAACCAAAAATCGATGAAGAAACCAAAGTTCAACATAGAATTTCTTTGGCCAGTGGTTTGAAAATTCCCATTGCAAAATTCGATGAACAATCTGCTGAAACGACCAACCCGAGTTTCCAATTAGGAACCGGAAGTTGGGATACCCAATTGGCAATGCATTACCATCTTCAATACGAAAAAAATGCTATGCAACTGATAACCGATTACACTATAAAATCTTCGAACAAGAAAAAATATCGTTTCGGAAATCAATGGAACCAATTGGTACAAATTCAACGTTTTTTCCCTACAGAAACAGGTGGAATCAATGCAAAAATTGGCTTTCAGAACGAATTGTATGAGGCAAATAGACAATTTGGTGAAAAATTACCTAAAACAAAAGGCGATTTGCAATTGATGAAATACGCCGTCGAAGCATCCTACCAAAGAATAAATCTAGGTGTGGAGTTTTATCAGGTTCTTTCATCTAATCTAAATTCTAAAGAAGTAGAAGCGAAGCATCGAGTAGGTTTTTTTGTCAACTATTCTTTATGATGCTGGACTAAATGTATAAGAAACGAATCATATGCTTATGGTTCGTTTTTTTTCTTTCGGATAAAAAAGAACTCGACAGAACATTTTGTAAATAATCTATACATACCACATAAAACTTTATCTTTGCACAATGGCAAAAAAGAGACAAACAATAATCCTGAACCAGATAGACGTTTTGCGTGCCGGTGCTAAAGGAGTTTCAATAGGGAAATTAGCAGACGGAAAAACCGTTCTGATCAAAGATGCAATACCAGGCGATGTGGTAGACGTGCAAGTAACCAAAAAAAGAAAAAGTTATATAGAAGGGAAAGCCATAGCCTATCATAAAAAATCTGCTGATAGAGTAGAGCCTGCGTGCGAACATTTTGGTACATGTGGAGGATGCAAGTGGCAAGATATGCACTATGATGCACAATTGCGTTACAAGCAAGAAGAAGTGTTGAATAACCTCATCCGTATAGGAGGTTTTGCAAATTTATCTGCCGAATTGTTACCCATTCTTGGTAGCGAACAAGCTTATTGGTATCGAAATAAACTAGAATTTACCTTTTCTAATGCAAGATGGTTAACTTTAGAAGAGATAAACTCTACCGATGAGTTCAATGATAGAAATGCATTAGGTTTTCATATTCCTGGTCAATGGTCGAAAGTTCTCGATATTCACCGCTGCCATTTACAGCGAGACCCCTCGAATGCGATACGGATAGAAGCCAAGAGATTTGCTATTGAAAATAAACTCGACTTTTTCGATTTGTATAAACAAGAAGGCTTCCTAAGAACCTTGATGATTCGTACCTCACAGAACGGGCAAGTGATGGTATTGGTACAATTCTTCAGAGAGGAGAAAGAAAATAGAGAGGCGTTTTTGCAAAATCTACACGACAAGTTTCCAGAAATTACATCTTTGCTCTATGCTATCAATCCGAAACAAAACGATTCGGTATACGATCTAGATATTCATGTTTTTGCGGGTGAAGATCATATCGTAGAACAAATGGAAGATCTGCACTTCAAAATCGGGCCAAAATCATTCTACCAAACCAATCCGCAACAAGCATATGAGTTGTATAAATTGACTCGTGATTTTGCTGGTCTCACTGGAAAAGAATTGGTATATGATTTATATACAGGGACAGGAACAATTGCTCAATTTGTTTCGAAAAAAGCAAGAAAAGTAGTAGGGGTAGAATCAGTAGCAGAAGCTATATACGCCGCAAAAGCTGCTGCAGAATTGAACAAAATAACCAATTGTGAGTTTTTCTGTGGCGATATGAAGGATGTTTTGAATGAAGATTTTATTCAACAACATGGGATTCCCGATGTGTTGATTACCGATCCGCCTCGTGATGGAATGCACAAAAAAGTTGTAGAAAATATACTCTTGATGAATCCGAAAAAAATAGTGTACGTTTCTTGTAATTCGGCAACACAAGCAAGGGATCTAGAATTGATGAAAGAACAATATAAAATTATTAAAGTTCAGCCAGTTGATATGTTCCCACAGACACATCATGTAGAAAATATTGTACTTTTAGAAAGAATTTAAACCAAAAAAGTATGAGAAAAGTTGTCTTACCTGTGATAATAACCATTCTTTTTTGGGCTAGTAGCTGTCTAGATCAAGATATTTGTACACCGTCTTCTGTGCCGATGTTGAATATAGAACTGCTCAATATCGAACAACCAGAAGAAATTTTCACTGATACTTTATACTATAATCAATATTTAGGGAAAACAGAAAATGGTGAAGATACCTTTGTGTATCCTAGTTACAAGAAAGTATATGGTAAGAATTTACCCCTCAGTTTTCATCAAACCGATACCAAAGAAATAAAAATGGTGATCTATCGACGTTCAGATTATTTGGTTT
The DNA here is from genome assembly GCF_000189415.1 of Weeksella virosa DSM 16922. Lineage (GTDB taxonomy): Bacteria > Bacteroidota > Bacteroidia > Flavobacteriales > Weeksellaceae > Weeksella > Weeksella virosa. Next base: position 349,073 of record NC_015144.1, on the reverse strand, counting down.
ATGCCCGAGATGCCGATGGAAATCGTTTGCAAGATAAAGAAGGAAAAGATAGTATTTTGGGGATGAATAGAACAACTCGCGATACGCTGATTTTCCGTTACGATATTGGCCAAGCGTTTGAGAACTCCTCTTGCGGAGCAAAAGTAATTTTCGATAATGTAGAATACCAAGGTTCGACTAGCAATTATTGGATGAAAGAATTGCAGCCGACTACAACAAATATTACCGATGACACAACAATCAATTTGCAAATTAAAACTTCTGTTTTTAAGCGTCAGTCTGATTACCACTGTGCTGAATGCCCAAAACCCTGAAGAAAAAAAAGATAGTCTAGTAAACGAAAACACCGAAAGTACATCGCTCAAGAAGAAGGCCGCCAAAGGCGATGTCTTTGTGGGAGTAGATGTCTTTCTGCCTTCGTTGAGTTTGTTTTCTGACCGGAAAGAGTTCCAGGCAATGATACAATATAGACTTCACAATGCATGGCACGTGGTTGCAGAAGCTGGCTATGGGAAAAATAAGTACGATGAAAATGGTTGGCAATCGGAGGTGGATGGCACTTTCGGGAAAATTGGCTTCAATTGGTTTTTATCAGAAGATAAACAAAATATAAACAACGGCTTCTATGCCGGACTTCGTTTTGCTTATGCTAATTACAACCAAACCTTCCATAAATACCCAATCCGAGATGTGACAACAGGCAATGTAGTCGACGTTGGTTCTTTACCCCAAAAAAAAGTAGATGCCTATTGGACAGAAATTGTTGTTGGCGCTCGATTAGATTTGGTAAAGAATTTGTGTATAGATTTTTCATTGCATCCTGCTTTTTATATTGGTGCGAAAAGAGACAATGGGTTCGAGCCGAAAATCATTCCTGGTTACGGACGAAATACGACAACTATGAATCTCCCCGTTTTTTGGGGAATAACCTATAAACTATTTTAGATATGAAAAAACTATTTATTCTACCACTTATTGTATTTTTTAGCTTACAAGCATGCAATAACGCAAAAATAATGAAAGAAAAACATCCTGCTCAAGAACTGGTTTATAATCCGACCAATGTAGAAGGAACCGAAGCTGATGGAATTGCTGATGCCAAAAGCGATTACGCCAAAGGTAATTACGTGAAAATTTATATGGGAATGATGCGTGAGCCTATGATCAATCACCAGATGAATTGGGCAAAAAGAATTCTCGAGAAAGAATACAATATCACGATGCTCTTTGGTGATGATATGATGACTAGTTATAAAGAAGGGTACATAAAAACCATGGACCAATTGATGAAATCGAAGTTTAATGATAATCTCTACGATGAGGTGATGGAAAAAGCAAAAAAAGAATTAGAGAAAGATTTCAATAAAAAATTCAAAGAATATAATGCGGCTCATCCTACCGATAAAATAAGCAAAGAAGATTTTGTTTTTATCTATCAAATGTAATTGTTTCGGTTAAGGGGGTAATTAGATTTTGATTTTTTCCATTAAGTGAAAAAATAAATCAGCGTTATCATTTGGAGAATCCGTAGAAGATATTCTATCTTTGCAAACCAAACGGCCTCGTAGCTCAACTGTATAGAGCACTGGATTTCGGCTCCAGCGGTTGGGGGTTAGAATCCCTCCGAGGTCACAAAAAAAGCACTGTTTTTTGCACAGTGCTTTTTTGTTTATGCTAGGTTGTGTAAGTTTAGAAATCCACGGTATGAGGATCCAAACCAGAAAAACCAATCTCCGGCAATTGTTTGATAAGCTCGAAATCCTTCGCACTCAACTCAAAATTATCTACGTTAATATTTAGTTTGATATTCTGAGGTGTTTCTGATTTTGGTAAACAGATGATGCCGCTTTGCAAAACAAATTTTACACACAATTGCCCAACATTCACATCGTATCTTTCGGCCAAATCTCGTAAAACTGGATGATCCAAAACTCGACCACTTCCTAGCGGACTCCATGCCTGTAGTGCAATATCGTTTTTCTTACAAAAATCAACAACTTTCGGTTGCAACCATCCTGGATGAAACTCGATTTGGTTCACAGAAGGCTTCACTTCAGTAGAAGCGAGCAAAGTCTCTAAGTGTTCAATCATGAAGTTGCTAACACCTATCGCACGCAAAGTTTTGTTTTCGTACGCTTTGCAGAGTTCTTTCCATGTTTCCGAATTTATTTTTGCCCAGTCACTCGGGTGTTGTTTCGCATTAGCTGGCCAATGAATAAGGTATAAATCGAGATAATCGACTTGTAATTTTTCCATCGAATCGTGTAATGCTTGTTTCACTTTTTCAGGAGAACGATCCGTATTCCAAAGTTTTGTTGTCAAGAATATTTCTTTTCTCGGCAATCCGAAATCTTGCAAAGCACGGCCAATACTTTTTTCGTTTCCATACACAGCTGCCGTATCTATATGCCGGTAACCTGCTTCTAGGGCAGTAATAACAGAATGATATGCTTTTTCACCTTCTTCTATTTGCCAAGTTCCGTAACCAATGGATGGAATTTCTACACCATTATTTAAAGTAAATTTCTTCATGATAAAAAATATTATTATGTCTTCTAAAGATACAGTTTTTAGGCCGAAAGCTCTTGTTATTTTGCAGTATTTTTAGTAGGATTATTCATTCGTTTTGCGTAGAAAATTAGAAATAGTTGTATCTTTATAAAGATATTTTTATACTATAAATTCATATTCATGAAGGTTCAATTAACAAGAGTAAACCAAGCATATCATTTCGAAGCCACTGCAAAATCATCGGATGTGAAAGTCCATATCGATGGTCCAGAAAATATTGGTGGTGAAGGAAAAGGAGTGCGTCCGATGGAGTTGGTTCTTATCGCTTTGGGGAGTTGTAGTGTTTTCGATTTAGGCGAAATATTAAAAAAACAACGACAAGAAATTACCGACATACAAGTAGAAGTTGAGGGGAAAAGACGCGAAGAAATTCCTCAATTTTTTACCAATATCCATATTGTTTTTCATCTTACAGGAAAAAATATTGATGAAGAACGTGCAAGAAAAGCTGCCCAATTGGCTGTAAAAAAATACTGCAGCGTACACGATATGTTGGCTGCAGGTGGAGTAGAAATTACCTACGAAGTAAATTTTACAGAAGCTTAATCCTAGAAAATTAACATGTTATAATAGATCATTTTTTTATGATGTGTTAATTTTTTTTTACCTTTGTAACGTGATAAGTAAAAGATATATAGTGATTTTGTTATCGGTATTGATGTTTTTATCCAATATCGGTATTGTATTGTCTATGCATCTTTGTCACGGAGTTGCCGAAAGTATTTCAATCAATCATCTCAATAATCATCATTGTCAGCAAGAAGAGGTAGCCAATAGTTGTTGCCCAAACCCGGATGATGAGGATGAAGCCTGCTGTACAGAAGTGGCTTTGCAACAAAAAATGATCGATAAGCAATTGGTTGATATTCTAAAAGTTTCTTTTTTCTCTACCTTTTTATCAAATAGAACACACAATTTATGGTGGTATGAGTTTATAGAGTTTTATGCTTTCTTTGTTCCAGAAACACAAAAAACATATCCAAATTTACCGCCGATCTATCTTAGCCATCATCAATTTATTTTTTACGCTTGATTTTCATTAATTGTTTGATAGTCAGTTTCTTTGTAAGTAGCAATTGTCGCTAAATCGATTAATTAAATCAAAATTCTAAAAAATGAAAAAATATATATACCCACTTTTTCTATTGGTGGGATATAATCTGTATGCGCAAGAAAAATATACAGGTAAAATTGTTGATGAACACAATCAACCACTAGTTGGAGCCGAGGTTTTTTGGGAAGGAAGTACCCAAAGCACTATAACCGATGAGGAAGGGAATTTTTCTATTACGAAAGAAGTCGGGAAAAAAATAGGTGTTTTTTACGAGAACGAAGAACAATTGTTTTTACTCCCGACGGATTCTTCTACCATGATAACATTCAGGTCGCAAAGTCTTTCTACCGATATCAATCAACTCAAAGAAGTCACCATTACCGATCGACGTCCAAGTTTACGAAAAGTAAATTCGCCTTTCAATGCGATGCAAATGACCGGAAAAGAGTTGCTGAAAGCTGCTTGTTGTAATTTGGCCGAATCTTTCGAAACCAATCCGTCAATCGATGTTAATTTTTCGGATGCGGTAACCGGAAATAAGCAAATAAAAATGTTGGGGTTAACTTCTCCTTATATCCTTATTGCAGAAGAAAATATTCCGAGTGTACGAGGTGCTTCTCAGGCTTATGGGTTGAGTTTTACTCCCGGAACTTGGGTAGAAAATATTCTCATTACCAAAGGAATGGGACCGGTAATTAATGGCTACGAAAGTATTTCTGGACAAATCAATACCGAGCTGATAAAACCCAATAACGATATTCCTTTTTTTCTGAATCTCTACGGATCTACGGACGCTCGTGTAGAAACTAATGCACATTACAATCATCGTTTCAATGACAAATGGAGTTCTTCTTTGTTCTTACATAGGAATTCTCGTTTGGTGAAAAATGACCACAATCACGATAGTTTTTTAGACAATCCATTGGGTGAACAAATAAACGTGATGAATCGTTGGCAATACCAAAACACCGGAAAAGGTTGGGTAGGATTTGCCACCGCGCGGTATATGAAAGATGATAAATGGGGCGGAGAAAAAGATTTCAAACCCAGTTTACGTTCTTTGCAGAAAGATGTTTGGGGGTATCAAATCAAAACCGAACGATTGGATCTGAATGCAAAAGTGGGTTATGTTTTTCCAGAAATGCCTTTTCAATCAATGGGCTTACAACTTGCTTATTCGGATCATGACCAGAATAGTTATTTCGGAAATAGATGGTACGATATCGATCAGAAAAGTTTTTACGCCAATTATATTTTCCAATCGATTATCAATAATACCAAAAACAAATTCTCGCTCGGTAGTAGTTTCACCTGGGATCAATACCGTGAAAATTTAGCCTTGTCGGATGCTACAAAAGAACATCGAATCGATAACTCTGCAGGAATTTTTGCCGAGTATCATTACGATAATTTAACCAATTTTAGCCTAATTGCCGGTGGACGAATAGATTACCACAACCGAATGGGCGTTTTTGCTACGCCGCGTTTGCATTTGCGCTATAACCCTTGGAAAGATACCACAATCAAAGCTTCGGTAGGAAGAGGAAAAAGATTGGCTAATATTTATGCCGAAAATCAAAATTTGATGGCGAGTAATCGGACGTTTATGATCGCGACCGAACATGGTAATTTTGAGGATTTGAATCCAGAAATTGCTTGGAATTTTGGCGGAAGTATCGCACAGAAGTTTCGACTTTTCAACCGAAATGCAGATCTGAGTGTTGATTTTTATCGAACCGCTTTCGAAAACCAAATCGTGACCGATATCGACTATTCATCGCATCAAGTTCTTTTTTATAATTTAAACGGTAAATCTTTTGCCAACAGCATGCAAGTCGATTTCAATTTTCAACCAATTAATCATTTACAGTTGAGAACATCCTACAAATATTATGATATACAAACCGATTATCTTTCGGGTAGGATGAACCAAGCTTTGCAAGCGAAAAACAGGTTTTTTGCCAATGCCGAATTTACCACGCACGAAACAGAAAATGGCGCGCATTGGCGATTCGATCTCACCTATAATTGGTTCAGCAAACAACGATTGCCTTCTTCGCAAGACAATGCAATAAATAATCAATGGGCGGCGTTCTCTAATCCATACTCGACACTCAATGCGCAAATTACGCGCGTGTTTTCTAAAACATTCGAAGTGTATGTCGGTGGAGAAAATTTAACAGATTATCAACAAAAAAGAGTAATTTACGGTGGCGATAATCCATTTGGTCAAGACTTTGATTCTTCGATGGTATATGCGCCGATTTTTGGTAGGATGATTTACGCAGGTTTGCGATTCAAGGTTTTATAAAAATGACTAATTAACAATGTAATCTATATAACAATGAAAAAAGTATTATCAATCTTCCTTTTTTTCGGATTGTTCTTCGCGGTTCAAGCGCAAAACAAAGGAAATAAAAATGCCAAACACGAAGTTTTGGTAGAAGGAGTTTGCGGAATGTGCAAACAGCGAATAGAAAAAGCAGCGTATGGCGTGAAAGGGGTAAAAATGGCAACATGGGATCCGGCAACCAAAGAGTTGTCTCTTATCCTAAACGAACGTATCACCGATTTGGACAAAGTAGAGCATGCAATTGCTGCAGTTGGGCACGATACCGAACATGTGAAAGCTGATGATGAAGTCTATCATTCGATCGATAGTTGTTGTCAGTACAGAGATCCAGATTTAGAAGCACATTAAAATTCTATTTTCAATAAAAAAACCTTTCGATTCCATCGAAAGGTTTTTTTTATGATTCAAATTTATACTAAAAATCATTCGTATTTATAAGGCATTTGATTGTATCCGAACTTCTCTTTTGTATAAGAAATATGGTTGCATTTCTTCTTTTTTTACAATCAATTGTCCTTGTTGAGAGCCTGCAAATCGGGTGAAGCCAGAACCGATACCAAAGCCTATTTCATTTTTTAAGATATATACAAATCGTATAAAAGGATAACTACCGTTACGAAGATTTTCTAAATCCGGACGAACTGCTTTATTCTGATCGTTTACAATAGCTAGTATTTTTACTCTTTTAAGATATTCTTGTACTTTTTTATTGTCCAAATCACTCAAAACATTTAATCCTATAATACCAATCGCTTTGGGACTTTTCTCTAAAAATGTCAACATCTGATCAAAATCTTCAATCGAGTTGACCTTTTTATTTTTCGGTACACGCACTCCTAACTTATCATTGATGGTATTGAAATTAGAAGAATTGGCACGATCGAAAACATATTGTGTGCCATCTGCGTATAATTCTTTTTTCATTTGCTTGGTACTAATCGAATCAATCGGATTTTGGATATTAGTAATCAGAACTGTTGCATCCATCGCTACGGCAGAAGGAACATATTTGATGGTTGTTTTTTGGTACAAATAATTTTGTTGTTGTTGACTCAATTCCTTGCCTACAATCGCAATGGGATACTCGCCCTCAGAAAATTTTTTTATAGCTAAATCTTCTATTAGATAATCGACCTTGATTTTCACTTTCGGATAATCGTTTGTGTAGGTGGCTACCCAAGCTTCTACCAAATTCTTGTAGGTAGGATCGGCTACAAACGTAATCTCACCATAAGTATGTCGAGCTTTTTCTAGACCGCTTTTTCCTTCTTTCGCATGTTCTTCTGGTAGGGAATATTTGTCTTTTTTGCACTGAGTTAGCAAAGAGAAGCTAACCAAAAACAAAAAGAGATAATGGATTTTTTTCATGAATTAGATGTCTTTTTGGTAGGCTCGATAAGCTCGGTAAACCCTAAAAAGCCCATACACAATGAATAACAACCCTAATAAAAGGGCTTGTGTTTTTTCTAAGAAAATAATGAAAAAATGAGTTTTCAACACAAAACCTCCTATTAGAGCATAGCCTAAACCTATTAAACCGTAAAAAAAATGTTTGTTCATAACAATATGAAGACGAAGATACAACTTCTATTGAAAAAATAAATTTCAAAATACAAGAAAACATAAAAATCAAGTATGTATATTCATTTTTCTCTTAGAAAAATAATCGTATATTTTATTTCTGTTAGAGTGACTTCTTTGTGTATTATTACTTTTTTAGATACAATAATGTTGTTTTTGAACTGGTTGATTTCGGATTCTAAATAAGTACATATCCGTATTGATTAAAGGTTTTTTTTAGTTTTTTCATAAAAATTAGTTGTTCTCACAAATTAAGACATTTAGGAAAGGATGAAAAGTTAGCCTGTATAGAAAAATAAAGTAGCCTGTAGTAATTAATCCGCATAGCTTTTTTTAGGTCTACGGAAGATTGCTTAACTTTGTTTCTTTATAAACTATAGAAAAATGCCAAGAATTTTAACAGGAGTTCAAGCAACAGGGACCCCGCACTTAGGAAATATTTTAGGAGCAATACAGCCTGCAATTGAAATGACAAAAAAAGAAGAAAACGATTCGTTTATCTTTATTGCCGATTTGCATGCTTTGACACAAATAAAAGATGCAGAATTGCTTAGAAAAAACACCTACGAAGTAGCAGCTTGTTGGTTGGCTTTGGGCATAGATCCAGAAAAAGTAACATTTTATCGTCAATCGGATGTGACAGAAGCAACAGAGCTTACTTGGTATTTACTAAACTTCTTTCCGTATCAGCGACTAACTTTGGCACATTCTTTTAAAGATAAACAAGATTATTTGGCCGATGTCAATGCAGGGTTGTTTACGTACCCTATACTAATGGCAGCTGATATTTTATTATATGATGCTAATTTAGTGCCAGTAGGTAAAGATCAATTACAGCATTTAGAGATTACCAGAGATGTCGCATCGCGTTTCAATCATCAGATGGGAGAAACCTTTGTATTACCAGAGGCAAAAATTAGTGAAGACGCCATGATTGTACCTGGAACCGACGGTTTTAAAATGTCGAAATCGAGAAACAATTTTATCAATATTTTCTTATCAGACAAAGAACTTCGCAAGCAAGTAATGGCAATTCAAACCGATTCTACACCACTCGAAGATCCTAAAAATCCTGATACTGATAATGTTTTTGCAATTTATAAATTATTGGCAAACGAACAACAATTAGCAGAAATGCGTGAAAACTATCAGAAAGGCGGTTACGGTTATGGACACGCAAAACAAGCCTTGTACGAGTTGATTCTTGAAAATTATGGAGAAGCACGCGAAAAGTTCCATACACTGATCAATGACCAAGCAACCTTGGATCAACTCCTAGAAAAAGGAGCAACACAAGCAAAAGAAGTAGCCCAAAAAGTATTACAAAGAACACGCGAGAAATTAGGTTTCCATTAATCGATTTTATAAGTTAAAGCATTGTTATTATTTATAATAGAATCATGGTTTAACGATGAATAAACCTTATCTTTGCATTAAATCAATCTAAATAAAAAAATGATCAAAATAACCGACGAAGCAAAAAATAAAATTATTGCCCTATTGCAAGAAGAGGGTTCATCGATACAAGAGTCTTTTGTACGTGTAGGTGTTACCAGCGGTGGTTGCTCTGGACTGTCGTATAATTTGTCTTTTGATAAAGAGACAAAAGACGAGGACAAGATATTCGAGGACAATGGTGTACGCGTAGTAGTAGACAAAAAATCATACCTGTACTTGGTAGGTATGACACTTGAGTATTCGGGAGGATTGAACGGAAAGGGATTTGTATTCAACAATCCTAATGCAAATAGAACTTGTGGTTGCGGGGAAAGTTTTGCCGTGTAACCTAATTTTCGGTAGGATATATATATTTTAGAAACAAACGAAACACCACATCCTGCCAAAAGATAAAAAAAATTAATATAGGAAAATGCAATAACGCATGTTGAAGCATAGAAATTAAGAAAAATGAGCAATACAAAATATACAGAAGACGATTTACGTGAAGACTTAGCCAAGCCAAGAGAGTATGAGTTTGGTTGGGAAACGGAAATGGAATATGAAGATTTCCCAATAGGGCTAAATGAAGATATTGTGCGCGCCATTTCGAAGAAAAAAGAAGAGCCAGAATGGATGACGGAGTGGCGATTAGAAGCTTTCCGTGCGTGGCAAAAAATGACAGAACCAGAATGGGCGAATATTCATTACGAGAAACCAGACTTCCAGGCGATACGCTATTATGCGGCACCAAAAGTAAAAAAAGAATTAGCAAGTCTAGATGAAGTAGATCCAGAATTGTTAAGAACATTCGAACGATTAGGGATTTCATTAGACGAGCAAAAAAGATTGACTGGAGTAGCGATCGATGCGGTAATTGATTCGGTTTCGGTGAAAACTACTTTCCAAGAAACGTTGGCAGAAAAAGGAATTATTTTTATGTCGATTTCAGAAGCCATCAAAGAACATCCAGAATTGGTGAGAAAATATATAGGTAAAGTTGTTCCTCCTACCGATAATTTTTATGCAGCGCTGAATTCGGCAGTGTTCTCAGACGGATCGTTCTGTTATATCCCGAAAGGCGTTCGTTGTCCTATGGAATTGTCGACTTATTTCCGTATCAACTCAGCAGGTACAGGTCAGTTCGAACGTACCTTACTAATTGCAGACGAAGGATCTTATGTATCATATTTAGAAGGATGTACGGCACCCATGCGTGATGAAAATCAATTGCATGCAGCAGTTGTAGAGCTTATTGTGATGGAAGATGCCGAAATAAAATACTCAACTGTACAAAACTGGTATCCTGGAGATGAACATGGTAAAGGAGGTGTTTTTAACTTTGTAACAAAACGTGCTGTCTGTGAGAAAAACGCAAAGGTTTCTTGGACACAAGTAGAAACTGGTTCAGCTGTTACATGGAAATATCCATCATGTATTCTGAAGGGAGATAACTCTGTCGGAGAGTTCTATTCTATTGCGGTAACCAATAATTATCAACAGGCCGATACAGGGACCAAAATGTATCATATCGGTAAAAATACTCGTTCGACTATTATTTCGAAGGGTATTTCGGCCGGACGTTCGCAAAACTCGTATCGTGGGTTGGTGAAAATAAATAAAAATGCTTCAGGAGCAAGAAATTTCACGCAATGTGACTCATTGTTAATGGGGAATGAGTGTGGTGCACATACTTTCCCTTATATCGAAATGGAGAATTCTACCGCAAAATTAGAACACGAAGCAACGACTTCTAAAATTGGTGAAGATCAGTTGTTCTATTGTAACCAACGAGGAATAGATACCGAAAAAGCAATCGCATTGATTGTGAATGGATTCAGTCGAGAAGTATTGGATAAATTACCCATGGAATTTGCTGTAGAAGCTAAAAAATTATTAGAAATATCTTTAGAAGGATCTGTAGGGTAAATTAATCTATCCAAAGAATAAAAAGATTAAGAATAGAAAGATCACTATAATCCTAAGCGATTAACCGTAATAAAAAAAACAAAAGAAAAAAATCATGTTGTTAGATATAAAAAATTTACACGCTAAGATTGCAGATAGCGACAAAGAAATTATCAAAGGGCTAAACTTGCAAATAAAACCGGGAGAAGTACATGCAATTATGGGACCAAATGGTGCAGGAAAATCTACACTTTCTTCTGTGATTGCAGGTAAAGAAGATTATGAAGTTACTGCAGGTGAAATTCTCTTCAATGATGAAGAAATTCTAGAAATGGCGCCAGAAGAACGTGCACATAAAGGGATTTTTATGTCTTTCCAGTATCCTATCGAAATCCCAGGTGTATCGGTTTCTAATTTTATCAAAACATCGATCAACGAAACTAGAAAAGCACAAGGATTAGAAGAAATGGGTGCGTCTGAGATGTTGAAAATGATCAGAGAAAAAGCAGAGTTATTAAACATCAAAAAAGACTTCTTGTCGCGTTCATTGAACGAAGGTTTTTCTGGAGGAGAAAAGAAACGAAACGAGATATTTCAGATGTTGATGCTCAACCCCAAATTGGCCATCTTGGATGAGACAGATTCTGGTTTGGATATCGATGCATTGAGAATTGTTGCAGACGGTGTAAATGCTTATAGAAATGAACATAATGGCGTGTTGTTAATTACGCATTATCAGCGTTTATTAGATTATATCGTACCCGATTTTGTACACGTATTAGCAGATGGTAAAATCATCAAATCGGGAAGCAAAGAACTCGCATTAGAGTTAGAAGAAAAAGGGTATGATTGGGTAAAAGAGGAGGCAGGAGTCTAACCTAGCGCCTAAGATTCGTGTTGTAGAGAACAACCGATTTTGTCCCTGTATAAAAAATACACAACTTGAAAATGATTGATTTAAAAGAAAATTTATTAGCACGTCATTTGGTTTTCGACGAGAAAAATAAAAGTCATAAAAATATCGAGGAACTCCGTCAACATGCTATTGAGGTTTTCAAAGAAAAAGGATTCCCAAAACGCAAAGACGAAGAATGGAAATACACCAATATTGCTCCTATCCTAAAGGTAGATTACAAATTATTTCCAGAAACTGAAGTTGGTTTAGAGTATAAAGACATCAAAAAATACTTAATCAACGATATAGATACGTATCTCATTGTATTTATCAATGGTAAATATTCATCGTTCTTGTCGAATACAACCCACGATGAAGCAGATATCTGTGTACTGTCTAGTGCCCTGAATAATTCTGTACATCATTCTGTTATCGAAAATTATTTTGGTAAGATTGCAGCAAAAGACGAGAGCTTTACAGCATTAAATACTGCCTTTGCAAGAGATGGAGCATTTATATATGTACCCAATAATACGATTCTATCTAAGCCTATTCAGGTGGTGTATTTCTCAACAGGCGTATTACAAGAAGTGATGTATCAGCCAAGAAATCTAATTGTTATAGGAGATAATGCACAAGCACAAATTATCGAATGTCACCAAACCTTAGACGGAGTTGCAAACCTAACAAACGCAGTAACAGAAGTAAATGTTGGGAAAAATGCCGAAGTACAAATACACAAATTCCAGAATGACTCGGACAATGTATCGTTAATAGATAATGTTTACATCAACCAAGAAAGAGACTCTAGAGCCTCTGTTTTTACATTTGCTTTTGGTGGGAAAATCGTAAGAAATAATTTGAATTTCTATCAAAATGGTGAAAACTGCAACTCTATCTTAGATGGGGTTACCATAATCGATAAAAAGCAACATGTCGATCATCACACATTGGTAGTACATAATTACCCGAATTGCGAATCGCACGAATTGTATAAAGGAATCTATGCAGATGAAGCGCATGGAGTTTTTAATGGTAAAATTTATGTTCATAAAGAAGCTCAAAAACTAAATGCTTTCCAGCAAAATAACAACGTACTTTTATCAGATTCGGCAAGCATCGATACGAAACCACAATTAGAGATTTTTGCAGATGATGTAAAATGTTCGCACGGATGTACGGTAGGGCAATTGGATGAAGATGCGATGTTCTATATGCAACAACGTGGTATCGGAAAAGAAGTAGCGCAAGCACTTTTGTTGTATGCATTTGCGGCAGATGCTTTGCAACATGTTACTATACCTCAAGTAACAGCAAAAGTAAATCAGCTGGTAGCTAATAAGTTAGGTGTGAGTATTGATTTTGATTTGTAAGAAAAGTAAACTATATCAGATACGATAGTATAATTATTAAAAATAGGTTGTAGGATGAATTTCTTACAACTTATTTTATTCAATAACACAAACAAAGAGAATATGGATATTACACAAATAAGAAAACAGTTTCCTATTTTATCGAGAAAAGTAAACGGAGAACCTCTTGTTTATTTCGATAATGGAGCAACTTCTCAGAAACCGATTCAAGTAATCGAAGCCATCGAATATTATTATAAACATTATAATGCCAATGTGCATCGCGGAATCCATACATTGAGTCAAGAAGCAACCGATAAAATGGAGGAAGCCCGTAGAAAAATTCAAAAATTTATCAATGCTAAAAACGAACATGAAGTAATTTTTACGCGCGGAACTACCGAAGCAATTAATTTGGTAGCCTATTCATTTGGCGAAACATTACAAACAGAAGATGAGATTCTTATTACCGAGATAGAACATCATTCGAATATCGTTCCTTGGCAGTTATTAGCAGAAAGAAAAGGGTTGATACTCAAATATATTCCGCTTAAAAAAGAAGGAGGTCTAGATCTGACGAATCTAGATACGTTGCTTACCGATAAAACACGTTTGGTAGCAGTTAATCAAGTATCGAATGCCTTAGGAATAGTGAATCCAATTCAAAAAATTATTGAAAAAGCACATGCAAAAGGAGCAAAAGTATTGATTGATGGTGCACAATCAGTACCTCATACCAAGATAGATGTACAAAAAATGGATTGTGATTTTTTTGTATTCTCTGGCCACAAGATGTACGGCCCTACTGGTATTGGCGTTTTGTACGGGAAAGAAGAAATCCTGAATGCAATGCCGCCTTTTCATGGAGGAGGAGAAATGATACGTGATGTATCGATGGAAAAATCTACCTATGCATGTTTACCCTTTAAATTCGAAGCCGGTACGCCAGATATTGCGGGAATTATAGGTTTAGGAGAAGCGGTAGATTTTATAAACTCGCTTGGTATAGAAAATATTCAAGCACACGAATATGATCTATTAGCCTATTGCATGGCTGAACTACAAAAAATAGATGAGGTAGAAATTTATGGTGAAAACCAAGAGCATGCAGGCGCAATCTCGTTTAACCTAAAGCTGGATGGTGCTCACTCATCAGACGTCGGAATGATCCTCGACAAGAAAGGAGTAGCAGTGAGAACTGGTCACCATTGTGCCCAACCAATTATGTGCTTCTATGATATCCCTGGTACTGTACGGGTTTCCTTTGCTGTTTACAATACAAAAGAAGAAGTCGACATATTTATCAGTGCACTAAAAACAGCCATTCGGATGTTGGGATAAATAACTAAGAAATTTTAGAATGTGAGGATTTTAATTGGTTAGCATTCATGTAAAAAACTGCGCCAAGGATACATGCAATGCCTAACCATTGAATCCATTCTACCTTTTCATTGAGAAGGAAAAAAGCAAACAATACCGAAACGGGTAACTCGATAGAGGAAACAATACTACCTAATCCAAGTCCAGTATTAGGAAAACCAGCTGTTAGCAACAATGGCGGTAAAATAGTCCCAAAAAGAGATAAAAATAGTCCGTACCTTAAGAAAATACTAGCATCGAAAGCGCTGATTCCTTCTGTGTTTGATGAGAAGAGGTTGTAGAAAGATTTCAGGCCATCAAAATAATAAGGACCTATTTGAGAAAAGAATAAAAATGCTCCAACTACGATGGCTCCTCCCAAAAGCATGAAAAGGGATTTTTGCGTATTGGGTAAATATGTAGCAATTCTGTTGGATACAAACATGGTTGTAGAGAAAGAACAAGCCGCTAAGAAACCCCAAAAAACTCCACGAATATCCAAATCTATCGATTGATTGAAAACGTTTGTGGCCAATAAGGTGCCGAAAAGAACCATCATCGTTGCTAAAATTTTTCGAGCAGAAGGCAAGACTTTATCTAGAAAACTTTCGATTACGATGCTTATCCATACAGACTGCATCAACAAAACAATCCCGATAGATACATTGATATATTGTACCGATAGATAATAGAATAAACTGGTAAAACCCATTGAAGAACCAAAAATTAATAATTTGGTTGTGTCGCCTTTCTGGATTGGCTTTAGTTTTTTTCGGTTGATGATATTGAGAATTATCAGACCCAAAAGTCCCAAGGTAAACTGAGAAGTCGTAACTTCTGCTGTGGTGTAACCTTCTCCGTAGGCTAGTTTTACAATAGTAGCCAACATTCCGTATGCGCTAGAACCTAGGGCAACAAGCAGCACACCTTTTGCTATATTTTTCGTTTCCATAAGATAAAAAAGGCGGTCGAATTTTGATGAAAAATTGCCGCTCTTATACGTTGTTTATATTTTTTTATTGTGTGATCAAAAGAGACCGTGAATTTCTCCTTCTACTTTGTTGAATATGAAGCCTAAATCTTCGGGGTTTTTCACAAAATCTAAATTATCCACATCAATTACCAAAAGTTTTCCTTCGGTATAATTATCGATCCATTTGTTGTATTTTTCGTTCAATCGATTCAGATAATCGATGCTGATAGAGCTTTCGTATTCGCGTCCTCTTTTTTGGATTTGTGCTACCAATGTCGGTATCGATGCTTTGAGGTAAATCAGCAAATCGGGAGCTTTTACAAAAGAAGTCATCAAATTAAAAACACGTAAATAATTCTCATAATCGCGTGTGCTTAGCAAACCCATATCTTTTAGGTTGCTCGCAAAAATATGTGCATCTTCATAAATCGTTCGATCCTGAATAATGTTTAGCCCACTTTCTCTTATTTCTTTTACTTGTTGGAAACGACTTCCTAAAAAATAAATTTGTAGGTTAAACGACCACTTGGCCATGTCGTTATAGAAATCATCTAAGTAGGGGTTGTGATCAACATCTTCGAACTGTGCGGTCCAATTGTATTGTTTCGCTAATAACTTGGTGAGGGTGGTTTTTCCAGCTCCAATATTTCCTGCAATAGCAATATGCATTCTATTTTTCTTTTAGCGTGTAAATATACGTATCCTTATCATTTTGCACAAAAAGTTCACGGCTGTTTGCTGCAAAGTCAGACCAATTTCCTTCGTATACTACCTGAGGTTCTGTTTGGTCTAGACGAGAAAGAAATATTTCATTTTTCGTCCCATACAAAAAAGCATTTCCTACCATAACAATTTTCGAGTATGTAGGTAAATTTATTTTTTTCTGATAGGTAAGATAATCATCAAAAACATATAGCGACTGATCGGTTAAGAGGTATATTTTTTTGAGGTGATAATATAATTTTATCAATTGTTCGTCTTCTTTCAGCATCGTTAATATAGAAGAACTGTTGATGATTTTACTACTCTGATAATTGATTTGTAGTAGTTTATGAGTAAAAATATCGTACGCTACCAGAAAGTTATTATCCATTACGCCGACCAAAGTCAAAAAATAATCGGGTGAATTCAACGAAATCGGATCTTGGATAGGCGATAAATTATTATCGAGCAAATACAAGGTTTGATGATTGGCAATAACCGTAACCAACAACGAGCTTTGCACATTGAGATTGCTAAGATTATTTTGGTTAGTAAATGTCGCAATAATTTGATGATTGCTTATTTTTTCGATGGTATTATTTTTTAGTTGATAAAAGTTTCGAGCTTCATCAACGGTTAACGATTTCGAATTGATCCAATCGAAAGCTGTTGTATTGTTCTCTTTCTGTGCAAAACAAATCAGAGAGATGAAGAAACAACTCAAAACCAAAAGTCTTTTCATACCAAAATATTCTACCGAAAGGTACAAAAAAAACCGCTTCGCAACTCCGAAACGGTTTAGGTTATTTGTTATGATCCTTTAAGGCTTGTTTTTTTATAGCTTTTTGAAGCTACGGTTTATAAACTCGGTCAGTTCTTTTCCTTTGAGCAAACCTTGCGACAATTTTGCCAAATCCAATGCCTGAAGAATCAAGTTGTTTTTTTCTTCTGTATTTTCTTTAGTTAAAATTTCATTGGCCAAAGCAGAGTTGGTATTCACTACCAAATTGTACATTTCTGGGAAGTTACCCATGCCAAACATACCGGCTGCACCTGTAGCTTGCATATCTTTCATGCGGCGCATAAATTCTGATTGGGTGAGGATGAATGGGGCATCGGTTTCCGATAAATCTTCTAATTGTACGGTGTACGATTTGTTATCGATTCCCTCTGTAATTTGGGTTTTCAGACTCTCTTTTTGTTCATCAGAAAGCTTAGAGATTTTCACTTCATCTTTGTCGATCAACTTATTGATATGATCTGCATCTACTCGTGCAAAACTTACTTTTTCTTTCGAAGATTCTAATTTTTGGATGAGATGTGCAGCAATTGGCGAATCGAGAATAATTACTTCGTAGCCTTTCTCTTTCGCAATCTGGATGTATTGATCTTGTCCATTGTCATCGGTCGTGTAAAGAACCACCATGTTGCCATCTTTATTGGTTTGATGATCTTTTATGGTGTCTGATAGCTCTGTCCACGTAAAATATTTTCCATCAACGGTAGGATAAAGAGCAAATTTGTCAGATTTTTCGAAGAATTTATCTTCCGAAATCATACCATATTCTATCACTACTTTTATATCGTTCCACTTTTTCTCGTAATCTTCTCGGTTTTGAGTGATCAAAGAACTCATTTTATCAGCAACTTTTTTGGTGATATGCGCCGATATTTTTTTCACCGCTCCATCTGCTTGTAGGTAAGAACGAGAGACATTTAGTGGGATATCTGGCGAATCGATTACTCCGCGTAGCAACATCAAGAAATCGGGAACTATCCCATTGACTTCATCTGTTACAAATACTTGATTTTGATATAATTGTATTCTGTCTTTATCTAGATTGATGTTGTTGCCTAATTTCGGGAAAAATAAAATCCCAGTTAAATTAAACGGATAATCGACATTGAGGTGAATATGGAACAATGGCTCCTCAAATTGCATTGGATACAATTCTCTGTAAAACGCAAGATAATCTTCATCGGTTAGTTCCGACGGAGATTTGGTCCAGGCGGGTTGCGTATTGTTGATGATATTGTCTACTTCTATTTCCTCTGGTTTTGCATCTTCTGCAGCATCTTCTGGTAAAGGAAGCGTTTCTTTTTTCGTACCGAACTTTATCGGGATTGGCATGAATTTGTTGTATTTATGCAACAGTTCATTAATCTTCCATTCTTCTAAAAATTCTTTAGAATCTTCTGCGATATGCAAAATGATTTCTGTTCCACGATCGGTTTTATCTGCTTTTTCTAACGTAAATTCTGGCGAACCATCACATGTCCAATGCGCGGCTGGCTCATCTTTGTACGATTTGGTAATAAGTTCTACTTTGTCGGCAACCATAAAAGCCGAATAAAAGCCTAATCCAAAATGCCCAATAATTCCATCGGCATCTTTGTGTTGGTTGATAAATTCTTCTGCTCCAGAAAAAGCAACTTGGTTGATGTATTTTTCTACTTCATCTGCTGTCATCCCGATTCCTTGATCGATAATATGAAGCGTTTTATCTTCTTTGTTTATTTTTACTTCAATCTTCGGATTGCCATATTCTACTTTTGCTTCGCCTATATTGGTAAGATGTTTTAGTTTCAAGGTTGCATCCGAAGCATTAGAAATCAACTCACGCAAGAAAATTTCGTGGTCACTGTATAAAAATTTTTTAATTAATGGAAAGATGTTTTCCACTGATACATTAATATTTCCTTTACTCATGATGATGATTATTTTTTATGTTTATTTAAATGTTTTCGGTCTTATAAGTGACAAAAGTAATACCAACCAAATAAAGCTGACATTTTGTCTTTATTGCAGGTCAATTCGACTTCCTTTTACTTCATCTTTCGTGATCGATAAGGTAATGGGAATGCGCTCTTTTAGCTCATCGACGTGCGAAATTATTCCTACAATTCGATTTTCTTTTTGTAAACTCAATAAGGTTTCGAAAACAATATTTACCGCTTCGCTATCTTGCGTACCAAATCCTTCATCGATAAAGAAAAAGTTTTTGTTGGTCGAAACATTTTCTTGCACACTTTCTGCCAAAGCAAGCGCCAAACTCAACGAAACCTGAAAGGCTTGTCCACCCGAAAGGGTTTTTACACTTCGACTTTTTCCTTCATTCAGATAATCAATAATTTCGAAATCAGAATTTTCATTTATTTGTAAACTAAGTTGATTTCTCGTCATCCGATGGAATCGTACATTTGCATTGTCACACAATTGTTGTAGATAGATGCCCGAAATATATTGCACAAAGCCTGCTCGATTGAAAAGGTTTTGCAAAGTCGATAAATTTTGTGCTTTTCGCTCGAGTTTTTCTTGTTCCTTGAGTAAGTTTTTTTTCTCTTCGAATGCTTTTTCTAGCCTTTCTTTTTCAGTTTTTAGCGCAATCATTCGCTCATTCGACTCTTTGTGTTTTTGTGCCAATGATGCGAGTTCTGTTATTTTGGTTTGATAATTTTCTTCTTCGAAAACCTGATCTTTCAGTTTGTTTTCCAACTCGAGAACCATTTCGCTCAATGCATTTTTTTCCAATTCGAACTGGTGAATTTTCGCCCAATTTTCATCCACATTCAGCCCCGAGTGTACGATTCTTTTCACCTCTTCGAGGGTTGTAAATTCGGTGGTCGATAAACGTTCTAACAAAGTTTTTTCTATCGAAATTAGTTCAGTTTTGGCAAGATGAAGTTGTTTTGCAATAGAATTGAACATGGCTTCTTTCTTGGCAACTTTTGGTAAAAGGTTGTTTTTTTCTTCTTGTAAGGCGATTTGCTTTTGTTCGATTTCTAAGTTTCTACTTTTCAAACTGTCCAAAGTCAATCGGATTTCTTGTTGCGATTGCTGCGCATAATCGCTTACCGATAAGCGTTGTAGGTTTTTGCTGTTGAGTTCTATTCTTGCCTTTGCTTGGTTTTCTTTATCGCGAAACCCTTGAATTCCTTCTTTGTATTTCTCAATGTTTTTTAACGTATTATCCAACAGTAAACGTTCATTTTCTATTTCTTTGGTAGCTTCGGTTAGAAGATTTTCTATCTCTAAAGCTTGTTTCTTTTTGGCTAAAAAATCATTTTTTTGTGTAGGTCGAAACTTTTTCCAAACGAATGTATCGATAAGATTTTTTTGGTTCGAAAATAATTTCTCAAGCTCTAGTTCTTCCTTTGCTAATTGCTCTTTTCTAAACTTTATTTCAGAAAAACTATTTTCCAGGTTTCGACGATCTTTTTGCAAAGTTTTTTCTTTTTCTTGTCCTAGCAATAACTTATTTCTTAGGTTCTGTAATTGCTCGCTAACATCATCGTCTATCAAATTAGGATGTTGCAGAGAGCCACACAGAGGGCAGGCTTCGCCTTCGTGCAAATGCATTGCATAATGCGATAATTGTTGTCGAACGGTGAGGTTTTGAATCTGTTCTCGCAAAGTTTCATTCGATTTTTCTAACTTCGAAAACTCTTCATCAATAACCCTTGTAAGGGTTTCTTGCGTTGCTAAATGCGGATTGAATTGCTTCTCTGTCGATAAAATATCTGCTTTGTTTTTTGATATTTTATTTTCTTGTTCCGCAATTTGTTTCTCTAATATTTCATACTTCTGATACCATTTTTCTATCTCGTATAGCTCTTCTATATTTTCTCTTTTTTGTTCGAGTTCTTTTTGTTTGTTTTGCAATGTTGCAAGAAGATTTCGGTGAGAAGTTTCTTTCTTTTCTTCTTCTGTAATCATTTCGATTCCTTTTCTAGAGCGTAGTTGTAGATTTTCTATTTCTGCTTGATCTCGCAGAATAGAGAGGATAAACTCTAAATCTTTTTCCTCTATTTTTTTATCTGCTAAAGCTTCGAATTGGGGAAGAAGACTTGCCATTTCTTTTTCTGTTTGGTTGATTTTATCCTTCAGCAAAAGCAATTCTTTTTCTTCTTTTTGCTGCTCATCCAAAAAATCATTTACTTTCTTTTGCAGTTTATTTTGTTCATCGAAACCATGAGAAAAACCTTGCGAAAGTTGTTCGTATTGCTTGGTTTGTTTTTCTAATGTTCGGATACCTTTTTCTTCTATTAGTAGTTTTTCAAGTGCTTTCTTTTTAGATTGTTGTTCTTCTAAAGTTTCTTTTAGTTGTCTTAGCTTTTCTACAACTTCTTGCAAATTTTGGTGTTCTGTTCGATATTTTTCTTCTTGTATGATCGAAGTAGAAAGTTGCGATGAAAGTTCTTCTATTTGAGTTTCGGTGACGTTTTCGAATGTGGAAAGTCTACCTGTATTTTTATTGAGTAATTCTAGGTTATTTTTGTTGAAGGCACTTACTTTGTCTTGTAAATCAAAACGTTGAAGAGAGAAGATTTCCTTCAACATATGCGTTCTTTGTGTCGGAGTAAGCTGAATAAACTCCTGAAATTTCCCTTGTGGAATAATTATCGTTCGACGAAAATTATCAGAACTCAAACCAATAATTGGCTCAACATCTAAACTTTCTAGTGGATACCAATCATTCGATCGAAACTCATACAATTGTGCATTTTTCTGTGTAATAATCTCGAAATTATTGCGATTTCGTCGATATTCACGAACGATTTTATATTTTTTATTTTCATGGTTTAAGAACTCGAAATCGATCAACATTTTATTCGATTTCAGATTCATCATATTATACGTAAATTTAGACGAACCCAAACGGTCAGAATTTCCGTACAAAGCAAAAGTAATCGCTTCTAGAATGGTTGATTTTCCGCTTCCTACTTTTCCGAAAATTCCAAATAATCCTGCATCAATCAAAGAAGAAAAATCGATTTCTTGGGGTTCTTGGTACGAGTATAAACCTTCGAAACGTAAAACAAGAGGTAACATGGTTATGAATGTAAGATTTCGTTGAACAATTCCATAATTTCATCGGTTGGTTCTTGTGCGTTTTGTTTAGACCGAAAATAGTCCCGAAACAGTTCGCCAATATCTTTGTTTAGTTGAATGGTAGAATGAGTCGATTGCTCTGCTTGTAGATTTTTCAATTGAGGAATTAAATGGATAATTCCTTTATGCGCGCGATAAATTTTTTGACGATCACTTGCTTGTAAAAACGTATCGCTTTCTAAGGTTAATTCCACCAAAGCATTTTGATTTTCTTGTAACCACTCCACCGTTTTTTCTACCGAATCGAATTGTTTCCTGATCAAAGGTTTTCCTACTTTCAGCTCGATTTTCTTCATCTTAATTCTTTCATTCGGTACAATCTCTACAAGGTTTACGTATTTGGTTTGTCCTGCTTCGGAGAAACTATAACACAAAGGAGAAGAACTGTAGACGATAGGTTTTTCTTCCGAACCAATATTTTGATACTTGTGCAAATGCCCTAATGCGGTATAATGAATTTCTTGCGGAATAGAAGAGGCAAAAACCAAATCTGCATTCCCGATTTTTAGTGGTTTTTCGCCATCGGGTTCGTCTAATAATTGCTGTGCAGAAGGATTCATATACAAATGAGTTATCAGAAGATTAACCCCTTTATTATCACAATATGTATTGGCTAATCGTTGCCAGTTTTCGGCTAATACCTGATTCAATTGTGCTTCTTTTTCTTCACCTAAAAACTGTTTCAATCGTTGTTCGTTCGCATAAGGTGTATGAAGAATTCTAATAGGATAGGGTAGGTGATGAAGAGAAAGTTCTATGAATCCTTCATCGGTTTTGGTAATCGAAAAATCAGCCAATTCGAACGGAGAAATTACCGCCTTCGGATGGCCGATTAAGATAATTCCACATTCGCGCGCCAAAGGATTTGGTGCATCTATAAGGTTGGGCGAATCGTGATTGCCAGCAATCGCAACCACAGGCCGTTTGCCATTGTTGGATAACTTCTTAAGGGTTTTGTAGAACAATTCAACTGCTTCTACACCTGGGTTGAAGGTGTCGAATAAATCACCGGCAATGAGTACTAAATCTACGTTTTCTTGTTCGGCTATCTGAACAATTTCGTTCATCACGTTGATTTGTTCTTCTAATCGAGAATAATTATCCAAGCGTTTGCCTAAATGCCAATCGGCTGTGTGTAAAACTTTCATGCAACAAAATTCTTGTTTAGAACGACAAAATATGTCATGATAAAAAGAAAGATAAGAAAATGTGTTTTTCCAATGCTAAGTTACGTTTTCCTATCAAAATGTAGAATGAAATGATTCAGAAAGCCGATAAAAAGCCGTAAATTTGGTAGGATGAAAAAGCCCGTGAAAGACGTAAAAATTGCATTCAGGAAACCAATTTATCCGATAAATGACGAATTATATACTTATTTGGATAACTATCAGCGGACAACCAAGATCGAATTGTTGTATGATGATTTGTTGCGCTTTGTCGATTTTAGTTCGATCGAAGATGAAAATGGTAAAGATACTTTGTGGTTGAGTGTGTATTATCATCAGGCTGAACAAGCCGAAATCGAAGAGAATCTTAATAGGATATATACCTTACTGCATTCTGATGGTGATGAAGAAACCTTGCCTTTTCTCACTGTTGATAGTATAGAATATTGCACTTTTGGAAACTCGAAACCTTTTCGGATTCGGGTGAGGAATATTCTCAATGATAATTATACCAATTATTATGTGAAAAAAGCTGACGCTTCTCGGATCTATGGATTAGAGTTAGAAGATTTGTTATCTCCACATAGAATCAATTATCTTGTTTTTCAAGATACTTTAATCGAAGAACATATATTAGGAATACCGGGCGATGTTTTTATCGAAAAGCACTTGCCTAAATGTAATTTGTTAGAGCAATCGCAGATTGCCAAAGAGTTTGTGAAGTTCAATGAACGATGTTTTATTGGTCTGCTGGGCGATATGCGTTCGTATAATTATGTGATCATTCCGATCCATGATTATAATCAAGTTATATATAGAATTCGACCGATAGATTTTGATCAGCAATGTTATGAGGGGAATTTGAAGATTTATCGACCCCAGTATTTCAAAGAAAATCGAGTATTGGTTGAATTGGTAGAACAACGATTGAAGAAAAATTCGATAGAACAATATCAGCGAGAGGTTCGCTCTTTGCTCGCAAAAAGGCTAATGAATAGTCCGATTCATTATCGAGATTTGATGGAAGTAATGAAGAAAGATTGCATAGCTCCTCAAGAGAATGTAGATCAGCTGAAAACTGCGTTGCAAAAACTGACCTATGACAGAAGGTTTGAAAAATGCAAAACAATGGGCGAAATCTTAAACATTGGCTTACGATTCTTGATAGTAAATTATAAAAAGTAATAAAAAAGAATCGAGTAATTGTTTGATTACGAGTAGGAAATAAAAAAGTGATAAAAAACTTTAGCAACTATTTGTAAAAATCATTTAAAAAAGTCTATATTTGCACTCGCAACAACGCAATACAGCGTTTGGAGAGATGGCAGAGCGGTCGAATGCGGCGGTCTTGAAAACCGTTGAGGGTCACACCTCCGGGGGTTCGAATCCCTCTCTCTCCGCAATCTACACTGAGTATCAGTGAATTAAAAACACTCGAACTAAATCAGGGACTTTTTCCTAATTTTAGTCCGAGTTTTTCTTTACATTAAATATTAATTCAGTTTCTCTCATTCTTTTAGCGAGTTATTTTTTATTCATCTAATTGAGATTCTGTAATATGCTGATAGTCTACTTGTAATTCTACAAAACTCTATTGGCTTTAGTATTTGGGATATACCAAGCCTTTTTGGTGACAGAATAGCGATGTTTACAAAATAAATGTAGAATATCCATATTTTCTTTTGAGTAGTTAAAGAAAATCCAGATAATGTTTTTGTTTCTATGTTGGGCAATTTCGAAAGAAAAGTTGGCGAGTAATGGATTCATGGCGAGTACGGATTTTAAATATTATTGAATTACGCAAAACAAATATTTATTATAAATAGAACGACTAATTTATAAATAAATATTGATATAGAGTGTTAATATACAGTGTTTTGTGATTTTAAAATTTAAGATGCATATAAAATGTTATTTCGTATATTTGAGTGTTGTATGAAACCATTTGACAAACGTTCGTGCTAAAACTCAACGTACATCCAACGAATTGGAAAGCTAAAAACAGCACATTAAACACAGGAGTAAGTACGTTATGGAAATTAAAAGGTTTATATTTACAAAATGGCAGACTAACTAAAATCAATTAACCGCTTAATTTCTTATACTGCCTAAAGAATGAAAGCACAAGTTTTACAAAATTATGACAAAGTCAATTTTATTTGGAGGAGCTTTAGTAATTGCTTCCCTTACAGGTTTTAACAGTTCCATAGGAACAGGTGTTCAATCTGAATTATCAGGAAGTAAATCTACTGCTATTTCAGACGAAAGCCGTAACAGAGTTGTTACAACAGCAACAACGACAACTACGGTAGAAGAGACAACTACAACAACCACTACAACTACAGGAACTATTAAACCTGTTGGATTTGGAGGGTAGTTATTTATGGCAAGGTTTGTTTGATTTTTAGACAAACCTTGCATTTTAATTTTATTAGGTATGAGAAAAACATTTACAATAGTTCTAAAAATTATCTTTTCGGTTTATTTTTTGTTCATAATCTTCATCCAAGTATATGACCAAAATTTCTTTGAATCAGAGAAAGTAGGAAAAATAAAGAATAAATACGCTTTGCCTTTTTTTGAACAAAATTGGGGAATGTTTTCTCCCAATCCACCAATGGGAAATCATTACTTTCTTGTGAAATTTGAAAGTGGCAATATAGAAAGTGATTATATAGACATTCATAAAAAAGTAAGAGAAAAGAGTTTTAATAGTTTATTTTCTATTGACCAACGAATTATCAAATATTTTGCTGAATGTTACAATGACATTGTTCGCAAAAAAAGCAAAAACATTAATATTGAAAAAAACATACACTCAAGCCACGGATTAGAATCTATACTCAACTATTCAAAAATCGTTTTGAATAACCAAAGGGATTTTTTAGAAAAAACAAGTCCAAATGATTCCGTTTTTGTTAAAATATACTTGATTGATGAACAACTGAACAAAGACATATACAAAGATAAAACCTATACTAAATCGTTCATTGAATTAGACAGAATCTATTTAACAACAACCGAGAATGGAAAATAGAAAAACAGGCATATTGTTATTGCGAGTTTTAATAGGGTTATCCATATTAAAAGATTTTTTTGCATTTTTTCACAACAAAAACTTTTTATTCAACAACAATGGTATAGTTTCTTATGAAACATATCAAGACATAATGAATTATTACAAGCTGGATTTTTTGAACGTAGATTTCAACAATTCTTTCAATGTGTCGGTTTTCTGTATTTTAGGAATAATATTCAGTATCACTTTTATATTGGGTATTTTTCCTCGCATTTCTGCGTTATTGCTCTTTTTCCTTTTGTTGATTTTTAAATTTCGGAACATTTATCTAATGGACGGAGGAGATAATATCATTACTGCTGTTTTACCTCTTTTCTTGTTCATCAAATCAGAAAGTTTAATCGAGGGTTACAACAAACTGAAAGAAAGGTTAGGATTAAACAATAACTTTTATATAAATCAAACTCACAAACTTTTTGTTTTGGGAATAATGATACAAATTTGCATTGTCTATTTTTTTGCAGGACTACACAAACTGCACGGAGAAGTATGGCTAAATGGAACAGCTTTATATTTCGTGTTAAATTCAGGAGATTTTTCTGCATATTCTATAAATGAGTACATCACAAGGTTTCCAATACTTGTTTGTTTTCTGACTTGGTTTACAATCGCATTTCAGCTGTCTTTTCCTTTTGTAGTTTGGATTTTAAAAACAAGAAAAGTAGTCTTACTTATCGGAATACTTCTGCATATTGGTATTTTCTTGATGATGAGAATAGATAATTTTTCTTTCATAATGCTTGCTTGCTATACAATATTTTTTACTGACAGCGAATATGAAATTTTAAAGTCGAAATCCAAAAAATTTATCCGATTATGAAATATATTTTATTCATACCAATATTACTAATATCTCTAACTGCAACTTCACAGACAATAAATTATGGAGGGATTGTGCATAATGAAAAATCAGTAACCATAAGTTATTTTGTAACATTAAAAAATGTTCAAGATTCCACAAGCTATTCTGAAATTACAGATGATAATTACCGATTTGAGTTCAAAAGTATTCCTATAGGAACATACGAAAGGTGTATTAGTTGGTTAGATAAAATACAATGCGATACACTTTTACTTGACAAAAATTTGGCGGATGATGTAGTGTATGTAATGGAAGATTATGTACTTGACGATGTGGTTATAACAGGAACTACCCAAAAACCATTAGTCCAAAATAAATCAGGAACATTGATTGTGAATGTGGAAGACAATCTAATAATGAACAGTAGTAGTGTATTTGACGCAATTACAAAATTGCCTGGTATTTCTTATAATCTTTCTAATAATGATTTTCGGTTAAAAGGAAAATCAGGAATTTTGATACAAATGGACGGAGAATCGTTATTGCTTTCACAAAACGAAATTGTAGAATACTTAAAAACTATTTCTGCTGATGACATCAAAAATATAGAAATTAATGCCAATCCTTCATCAAAATACGATGCAAGTGGAATTGCAGGTATTATAAATATTGTGAGTAAAAAGAATAAAAGAGAGGGATATTTTGCCAATATTTCTCTAAATACCACACAAGGCAAATACTATAAACAAAATTCAAATTTAAAATTACAATACAATAAAAAGAAAAGTCAATACTCATTTCAATACACAAACGCTTTTAGTACAAATTTTGAAAAAGCAATTTCTGAAAGGCAGTTTTCAAATTTATTATCAGACCAAAACACTTATGTAAAGATTAAGGGAAATACCAATACACTAAATTTTAGTTATTTACAAGAGTTTGGTAAATCAAACTTGTTGTTATCTGCAATTGGTTCTTTTTACTCTGAAGACATTAATCAAACTTCTGACTTACAATTTACTAACCGTCAAAATAATGAAATTATATCTACTACATTTTCAGACCAAAATAGTGATAATAAACTAAAAAATCTAAATCTAAGTTTGAAATATAATATTGACTTTGAAAATTCAAAATTAACTTTTCGCTCCTATTTTCTGAAATATGATATTGATAACTTTTCTAATCTAACATCTGCTTCAAGCAATAATAACAACATTAATTTAGACAACAACTCCCCAAGAACTGCCGATTTATTTGTATCTCAAATTGACTACGCTGTTACTATAGACTCTCTTTCAAGTGTTGATATAGGAGCAAAAGGAATTTTTCAAAAATTACAAAACACAAACAACTTTTTCGATTTGAGTTCAGGCACACCTGTTTTTGATTCAGAAAAATCTAATGATTTTGAGTATTCTGAATCTATTTGGTCGGGATATGCTGAATACAAAAGAAAAATAAAAAAGTTCGATTTTACAGCAGGAAGTAGAATTGAATATAACCCATCAAAAGGCTATAATTCAAAAAATAATTACACGCTAAAACGAGACGAATTGTATTTTTTTCCTTTCGTGAACATCGCATATAAATATTCGGATAATAGCGATTATAATTTGTCTTACAATAAACGAATTAACAGACCTTCTTTCAACAGATTAATGCCTTTTGATTATTATGTTGACCCTTATACAATTATTTCAGGAAATCCTAATTTAGTTCCTCACTTTGCACATAGTATTGACTTTCAATATATTTTAAAACAGAAGTATGTTTTTGGAATCAATTACACTTTTAATAAAAATCAAATTTTTCAAACACCTATTTTGAATGATAGTACTAATGTTACTACATTAAAACCTATAAATATAAAGAAAGGTCAAAGTATCAGTTTTTCTAACAATTCCAGTTTTAAATTATTTAAAAAATTAAATCTGAACGTAAATACAGTTCTATTTTATGACAAAATAAAAACCAATCAAGACGATATTGAAATTGATTCAGACAATTTTTCTTATCAAATCACATTAAATACCTCATATAAATTTTTCAAAGATTATACATTTAATGTAGTTTTTGATTACTTATCTCCATTTATTCAAGGACCATATAAAACTGACGAAATAATTACTTTGAATGCAAGTATCAGCAAATCATTTTTAGCAAATAAACTAAGAATTTCTCTTATTGGTAATGATATTTTAGGAACTTACAAAATAAACAACCGTTTGAATAATGATTTACAGAATGTTCTCACAAAACAAACTTTCGATACTAGATGGATAAGATTGGGATTAGTTTACCGATTTGACAAAGGATTGAAAAAAAATAATATAGAAACTGATAAAACAGTTGATGATATAAAAAACCGTGTACAATGAAAAAATTAACAGTATTTTATGATAATTGGTGTCCTAATTGTTCACGCTTTATCAAAATAGTAAAAAAACTGGACTGGTTGAATTTAGTCGAAAGTAAAGAGTTACGAAATGAACAATCAAAACAATTTAGCTTGATTGATTATGAAAAAGCAACAAAGCAAATGGCTTCATATAATGGTAAGTGGCATTACGGATTTAATACTTTATTCCTAATTTTCGTCAGACTTCCTATATTATGGATTTTATTTCCTATAATCTTTTTACTTAAAGTAACTGGAATTGGACAAATTTTATACACAGAGTTAGCAATAAACAGAAAAATAATTCCTATACATTGCGATGAAAACACTTGTGAAATATAATGGCTTCATACAACAAGGGCTTTGTGAAATGGGGGCTGAACGGCTAAATTCAAGGTCTGTACTTCTATCAAACATTAGTGCAAAATTGAAAGTTCCTACTTCTAATTCCCCAACTTCACAAAGCCCCAACCGGTTAGCTGTCATTGTACAACCGACAGTGCTAAAATCAAACGACAGACGAAAAATGAATTTAGAAAACAGAATAGATATTCAACAACTTGAACCGAACGCATACAAAGCAATGTTTGCCTTGGAAAATTACCTACAAAATTCAGGGCTTTCAAAAACACATCTGGAGCTGATTAAAATTCGGGCTTCACAGATTAACGGTTGTGCTTTTTGTATCAATATGCACACTTCAGACGCTTTGAAACAAGGCGAAACAGCACAACGGATTTTCTTGCTTAATGCTTGGAAAGAAACTGAATTATTTGCCGAAGAAGAAAAAGCGATTTTAGCCATTACAGAAGAAGTAACGCTAATTAGCCAAAACGGGTTAAGCGATAAAACCTACAAACAAGCTGAAAAACTTTTTGACGGAAATCAAATTGCACAAATCATAATGGCAGTTGTAACCATAAATGCGTGGAATAGAATTGCGATAAGCACAAAGAAAACGGTAAAATAGAAATTATGAAAATCATTCGTTTAAACCCTGAAAATATTCCTGCACCTGTTGGCAAATATTCACACGTTACGATAATTCCGAAAAATTCAGATTTATACACTTTTTCGGGACAGATTGGTGTAGATAGTGACGGAAATATTCCCGAAAACCTGAACGAACAAGTACACAACACATTTAAAAACATCAAGCAGATTTTAGAAAGTCAAAACCTGACTTCTGATGACGTTATAAAAGTCAATATTTGGGCTACGGAAGAAATTGATTGGGTATTTTTTGTATGCAGAATGGGAAACTTTATTCGGACAAACCTACCCCTCAATGACTATTGGTTATGTAAAAGCGTTAGGTCTTCCCGAAATAAAAATAGAGGTTGAGATTTGGGGAGCGAAACAATGAATATAAACAACGGACAGCTAACAAGGGTTTTGCGTCAGGCGGGTCGAACGTTCCCGTTCGACACTTTTTCGTAAATTTGAGCTTTGTCGCTCGCTCGGAATTTTCTGCTGAAAATCCCGCCCGAACGCAAAGCCCCGAACCGTTACCTGCAATTAATATTATCCTGATAATGAGAAAAGCATCAATTATTACATTTCTTTTAACTTTTTTAAGCTCTTGTTTTGTCAACACTCCTTCTTATTATATTTCGGGAACTAATGAACCGTTTCCGAAAAACGCAAATCAAAGTAAATGGGTTGTTTATTTTGATAATTTTTCAACTACTACGGAACAAGAAGTTAAAAAACAAATCATATCAGATTTCCAAAATCTCTTTCAAGAAAAAGTTGAATTTGTACACCAATCTCTGAATATTAAAAACTATGAATATATAGGAAACAAACTGAATGAGCAAGATTTAGAAGACATCAAAAAAGAAACAAATTCTGAAATACTTCTGATTTTTAAAATCCAAATGAAATATCAAACTCAGCACAAAACATTTGCAATTAAAAAAGTTGAGTATGAAAAGTATCGTAATTTGTTTATCTTTTTAGATGTCTATGACTTACAAACAAAAAAACTACTTTATACAAAATATGGTGTTTCTCAATTAAAAATAGATGATTCAGATGATTTCATCGCACAAACTGGAATCAGAACCCAAGCAATCAAAACATATGAAAAACTTAAAAATGATTTTATAAAATTTACTAGCACAAAATAAAAAACTTCCAAATAAAAATCTGGAAGTTTCATTAATTATAAACTCAAATATAGTTATTTTTTCTCTACGGTAAATCTTGTACCACCCCATCTATTGTAATAAACTCCACCTTCAATATCCATCTTATATTGAGTGATTTTATTATGTCCAAGAGTAAATTTAAACTTCCACTTTTTACTTCCATTAGTATCAGTTGAGAAACCTATTTCAAATCCTTTTAAATCAAAATCCTTTCTTACTCCAAAGTCTTTAATAACTTTGTGAGTGTTACTTGCTTGAATTAATTCGTCCTTTGTAACAATAAAAAATGGTTTAGCATCAATTCTATCATGTGAAGCCTTTATTTCATTCATGACAACTGCTATATCATTATTTGTACGCCCTTGAGTTGCATATTTTTGAAAAACTTTTGCAGCAATATTCATAATTTGATCAAGAGTTATTTCACGATCCTTGTTAAACAAATTTATATAAATTATGGCTTTTTTGTTTGTATTTAATAAGTTTTTAAAGCTGTCCATATTAACTGACGGAAGATTCTGACTATATTGTGGAACCAAAGGATTACCAGGTGAAAAACTATTTAAATCATATTGCGATTGTAAGTCCCCCAAAAACTCCAACAGTTTAAAATATTATAAAAATTTATAAATTTAAACTGTTATTAGAGATGAAAAAGTCAAGATTTACAGAAACACAAATCAGTCAAGTACTCAAGGAGCATGAAGCTGGAAAAAAGGCATCCGATATATGCCGAGAATTATCCATCAGTCCAAATACCTTTTATTTGTGGAAGCGCAAATATGGTGGCATGGATCAAGAAATGTTGCGTCAATTCAAGGAATTGGAGCGAGAAAATGCCCGCTTGAAGAAGATGTATGCCGATTTGAGTTTGGATCATAGTATTTTAAAAGAGGTCATCGAAAAAAAGCTTTAGGGCTCTGTCAGAAAAGAGAATTGGCAGAAGAATTAAAAGATGACAAACAAATCAGTACTGCCAGAGCCTGTCGCATCATCGGATTGGAACGTTCGGGATATTATTATCAAAGCATCAAGGACGATACAGAAGTAGAGCGTCGATTGCTTTATTATGCCGAAAAACTTCCGTCAAGAGGTTGTCCGGAATACACTAAACGCATCAGAAAGGAAGGTTATGGGTGGAACCATAAACGCATTGAGAGGATTTACCGTAAATTAGGACTGAACAAACGCAGAAGAAAAATCAAACGTCGCATCCCCAATCCGGACAAAGAATACTTATTGCAGCCGATTGCATCCAATATTACCTGGAGCATGGATTTTATGAGTGATGTGTTGGAGAACGGCAGAAAGATTCGGATACTGAACGTGATAGACGATTACAACCGGGAGGCATTAATGTGCGAAATAGACTATAGTTTTCCTTCAGAGAAAGTAGTTAAACTCGTGCAAAGGCTCATTGAGTGGTATGGAAAACCAACCAACATCCGTACGGACAACGGCACGGAGTTCATCGCAAAAGCTTTTGAGGGCTTTTGCTCCAACTCCTCGATCCGGCATATCCGAATCCAGAAAGGAAAACCCATGCAGAACGGATTTTGTGAAAGGTTCAACAAAACCTTTCGGGAAGATGTACTGGATGCTTACCTATTTGAAAATATCGAACAGGCAAGAACTCTCGCTCAAGATTGGATGGAGGATTACAATCATAATCACCCACATTCAAGTTTAGGAGATTGTTCACCGATAGAATTTAAATTGAAAAGAAGTGCATAATTTGCTTAGTTTTGAACTGTTGGAAAAACGGGGAACTTACACGATAAGCTATAATTCTGTTGTTTAAATTTTCCCGAAGATTCTAATAAATATACATCAGAAACAACAGGGATAGGTGCTGATTTTACAGTAATTAAATTGTTGATTGAATTAATTAAAGGCTTTAACTGAGAATCACTTATCGTTGCTGTAAAAGTTTTTCTTTCAACTTTCATAACACCATTATTAATTCTAAGGTATAATTTCTTAGCATCTTCTCTGCCCCATATTCCAGTCCAACCTTTTTTTCTAAATTTGTTTTTTGCTCTGACGCTGTAAAACAAGAAAAAGTCTTGAATCTCAAAAACTGTCTTTACACGATATTTACTACTAAAATTATAATAGCAGACATATTGTTTTCCAAAAATATTACCAACAAATGGTGTATTAATCCCATTATTACAATTTGTATAATGATTTGTTTGATTTGGTTTAGGAATAGTAATAGTAGTTCCACCTCCACCACCTCCTCCTGAGCCAGGTTCATCAGGAGCAATTCTGTCTACAATATCGTATTCAGAACCCAACTCTTCCAAATTAGGTCTGTAAGATATTATTTTATCAGAAACATAATTCATCCCCTCAGGAATGGAAATTTCCTGATTCTCTTCAATAAAATCCTCCAAACTATCATAATCATCTTTATGTACAATAAATAATCCATTAGGAGTATACATATAAATAGAATCATTTAATTGAAGTGCACCCTCTGAATTAAGTAGTGAAGCGAATTCTTCGTCTTCTAGAAATGTTTCCGAATCTTCTTCCTCATTTCCATTTTTAGCATAATGAGAAGGTATATTGATTAAAGTTTTTTGTTGAACTTCATTATACAAGTTTTCGTCTTTAATTTCGGGAGACACAGATAAAGGCAAAAAGCCTTCCTTATAAAATTTTGTAAACATTGAATTTTTATCAGAAATAGTATCTGATAAAAAGTCTTTCACAGAACTCTTTAATCCTGAAAATTTGATAATATTACGTTCAGCATCATAGGACACCTTTGCACTATAATCGTTAGTTCTACCTTCTGTCTTCAAATTCAAATTATAATCACTATTACAGGAAATAATAGCTATTAAAACAATCATAAAAAGGTTTAAGTTTTTTAAATTCATATTTTTGTATTTGATATATTTGCCGGAAAAAATAAATTTAAAAAATGAATACAACCAACTTCAATCTTATGATTTTTCTTACCATTTTATTTTTTCTAAATACTTTTAAAGTAAATGCTCAGGAAGATTCTTTCAAAAGTTTAGGAAAAATAGAAATCGGAGGACAAGGTATAAATATAAGCTACGAAACACCTCTTAGCAAAAACTTACTTTTAGATATCAGTTCTGGAGTAGGTTCAAGTTATAACGTATATAATAATTCTGTAGAATACGTAATTAATTTCAGTAAACCTAGTTTGTTTTTACAAGGAGAACTTGTTTGGGTTTATAACAGAGAAAAAAGATTATCCAAAGGAAAATCAATTCTAAATAATTCTGGCAATTTTGTTGCATTTCAAAGCAAATATTCATTTGGATATAAAAATGAACCAGACCAAAATAATGCTCTTTTAAATGAATTCCATTGGGGTTTACAAAGGTCTTTAGTTCAAAATTTATATTTTAACACTCACTTTGGAATAGGTTACATTTATGACAATGACAATAATGAAGGGAATATATATCCAGCAATTGGAATTAGAATTGGTTATGTTTTAGTAAAATAAAAATTAACTGCAGGTAACATGGTGTTTGCAAAATGGCGGGTTAAGGCTAAGTTGAAACATTCTGCACATTTAGCCGCCGAATGTGTTTCACATTCAGCTTTTTTATTTAATTTAGTTTCTGTGAAAACACATTGGCTACGTTACTGCTAAATTGAACTTTTCGTCCAATTTATCCGCCACTTCGCAAAGCCCCGAAACGTTGGTGGCAATATTAACCGAACGAACCGTAAAAACAGAAAAAATGGAATTACCGAAATTTAAGTACAGTCCAAACGCATACGAACTTGACATTTTCGAAAATGTAGAAGGAGTTT
This sequence comes from Weeksella virosa DSM 16922, assembly GCF_000189415.1. GTDB lineage: Bacteria > Bacteroidota > Bacteroidia > Flavobacteriales > Weeksellaceae > Weeksella > Weeksella virosa. The sequence continues at coordinate 313,584 of NC_015144.1, read as the reverse complement.
GTTCTGTATGTAACGAGAATAGACAAGTTAAATAAACAAGCTCATTTTATAGCGTTGAAAAACCCGAATATATTTGTCCTTGGTGCATCGCAGACGGACAGGCATCTGAAAAATATGAAGGGGAATTTAATGATTATGAAGGAATTGAAAATTCAGAGAATATTGAAAAAGAACTTTTATTACAAGCAAGTGAAAGAACGCCAAGCTACACAAGTTGGCAACAAGAAGTTTGGTTGACACATTGTAATGAACCTTGTGCATTTATTGGCTATGCGGACACAAAGACGATTGAACCATTAATGGAAGAATTAAATGACGACATAGAAAATAATGGTTATGACCCTTTGACTTCTCCACATACCACCAATCCAAATCATATGGTCAGAATCAACAATAATTTAGCTTGGAGAAATATTACCGTTATAGACATTTCTAATAAGAAAGACATTGGTGCAGCAGTTGCCGTATCCAACCCTTACAATTATACAAAAAAATTTTTTTTAGAGCTTGTTAAAGAAGATATAGAAACTGGAAAAGCCATTTATGAAGAAGCAGAAGTAGCAGTAAAAATGGACAATATTATTTATGCCGCTTGGGAAAGAGGAGGGAAAACAGCATCCCAATTAGAAGACACAAAGGATGAAAAGAAATAAATAGTAAAGGATAATAATGTTATAATAGACAATCTACAGCTAAATGCAAATGAGCTTGGTACTATTTATTTATCTTTTAACTTCTTGACAAAAAAAGCAACAGAGAAAAATAAATATAGATACCATGTAATCCAAAGAGATGCATCTACTGGTGAAATCATGGGAGGAGAAACTTTCGAGATTAAAAAAAAACCGAGAAATCTTTTTAATGCAAATGCAGGAAATGACAGAGAAATTGGTAAAAATGAAGAAGTAACATTGACTGCTCACCACATATTTGAGGCGGCTGAATACAATTGGTACGATGAAAATAGCAATCTAATCTACACCGGAAAAGATTTCACCATTACTCCTGAAATTACCAAAAAATACAAATTGGAAGTAATTACTGAAGATGGTTTCAAAGATTATGGTGAAGTTGAAGTCAAAATTAATCCTTACAAATTAATAAGTTTATCGCCGAACCCTGCAAATTCACAATTACAGATAGATTACGATATTGAAAACAGCACTTCTGCATTTATCATGGTTACAGGGGTTACCAATGGCGTTTAAAATAATTACGTGTTGAACACTAACAGTACGCAAACAATCATTGGTTTAGCTAATTACCAATCTGGACATTATATCGTTACATTGGTTTGCGATGGACAAATCGTAGATTCTAAAAACCTTATTAAAAATTAATAGTTATGAAAAAATTAATATTAATAACTTTTCTAATAGCTGGGCTTTCTACTAAAGCCCAACAAAATGAACTAATCGAAAATACATGGTATCTAGAAAAATTAGTTGTAAATGAAGAGGAGCTTCTTGCACCAAACAATGATGAAGTATCAGAAACTAAGTTTTTATGCCAAGAATGCGAGTCTGAAAACAATGTTGTTTTTTTACTTCTGTTTGTACTGAAGTTCTCTTAAATGGTTCTATCAATGACAATATACTCACCTTGCAATCAGGTTTCGTTGATGGAGAATGTAGTCTTGCTGAAAATATTTATTTTGAAGGATATTATCTTGATAACTTTTTCAAAGTTGGAATTTTGGATGAATTTTATGACTACGAGTATGAAATTAACCCAATAGATAATGGATTACAACTAATTTTAACTAATGTAGATGGTAATAAAGCATATTATAAAAATTATCATTTATCCACACAGGATTTAGATGATCTAAATGATAAATTTTTGACAACAATTCAAGATAATTGGCTATATGTGAAAATTATCAACTCTACATTTAATCCAAAGACAATTTCTATATATGATTTAAAAGGTAGATTAATTCTACGCTCAGAAATCATTAATGAAAAAGTTTTTATTGGTCAAATTCCGAAATCTATTTACATCGTACAAATTGAAGATATAAATGGTAATTTTCACACTAAAAAAAGTAATAAAAAAGTAATAAAAAAGTAATAAAAATACGTCATATAACATTTATTAAAGACGGGCTAATGGCTCGTCTTTTTTCGTTTGGCTAAAACGACATTTTGTATACTAATTTTGATGGTAAGTATAGAGGGTATAAGAAAAAGGTTAATTGTATTAATATAAATATTGAAGAAAAATACGCTGCAGATAATAACGGTAAGAAGCTGAATTACCAATATAAAAATCCCAGTCCAGTTACATACCATAAAAACTATACAGAACACGAGGTAATAAAACATTCTTAAAAGAATAGAAATAAATATCCTAAGTTTTGCTCAATTGACTTTAATTTGTATTTTTGCCTTTATTTAGATTAAGTTAAAATAAAGCGATTCAAAAATATATTCATTCTCATGAGAAAAACATTCTTTACTGTAATATTCCTTTCTGCAATATTTTTTGTTAAAGCGCAAAACAATACTTTACTACAAGCTGATTTTTGGAAGGCAAAACCTACTCTCGAAACTGTAAAGTCAGAAATTTCTAAGGGTAATAGTCCTTCGGAGCAAAACGGTGGTTTTCATGATCCTGTTACTATGGCAATAAACAACAGGATTTCTAATGACGTTATTAAATTTTTAATAGAGCAAGAGGGTAATGATGTTCATAAAAAAACTCATCATTCTCGTTCTTATTTACAATGGGCCGCTGCTGCAGGCAACTTAGAAATAGTGAAACTTTTGATAGATAAAGGATCGGATGTACATTATAAAGATAGTTATGGAACGCCCGTTATTGCTTATGCAGCATCAGCTGGTAATACAAATAGCGCTGTTTATGATTTATTATTTGATCAAGGCGTAAAACCAACAATTTTATCAGAAGAAGGTACCAATCTTATTATGTATGCAATTGCCTACGATAAGGATTTGAAACTTACGGATTACTTTATTTCTAAAGGAGTTTCGTTAATGTATAAAGACAACCATGGAAGAACAGTAGCTGATTATGCGGCTAGATTAGGTAATTTAGAAATTATTGATCAATTGATGAAGCGCGGTATCAAGCTTACTGATCAAGCGTTATTTTTTGCTACTCAAGGATCTAGAAGAGTACAAAATGGTTTGGAGGTTTATCAAGCTTTAGTTGAAAATTATCATTTAAACCCAAAAGCTTTAGACCCAAAAGGGCAAACTATATTACACGCATTGGTGCGTCGACCAAATATGGATATTATTCATTATTTTTTGAATCAAGGCGTAAAGCCAACCATTGCAGATAAAGAGAATAATACAGTATTGATGAATGCAGCAGCTGGTGGAAACCTAGAAGTTGTTCAAGTGTTGCTCAATCACAATGTAGATGTTAACCTAAAAAACAACAACAACGAAAGTGCATTAACAAAAGCTGTTGCTTCGGGAAGTTCGGAAGTAGTAGAGCTATTGCTAAAACATGGTGCTGATGTTCATATTTTAGATAAACAAGGCAATAATTTAGCCGCTTATTGGGTACAATCATATAGACCTTCAAGAAATGAATCATCAATCTTAGCATCAGATTTTTATAAAAAACTACAAGTTTTAAAAGCTGCAGGATTAGACTTTTCAAAAACTCAAGCAAACGGACAAACGATACTTCATTTAGCGACTGATAAAAACAATGTTGAATTAATTAAGCTTATCGCATCACTTGGTGTTGATATTAATGCTCAAGATTTAGATGGAAATTCAGCATTGCACCAAGCAGCGTTAACTGCTAAAGATGATAAAGTTTTAAAAGCTTTGGTTGAATTAGGAATCGACAAAAACCTAACAACTGAATTTGAAGAAACCGCTTACGATTTAGCGTCGCAAAATGACTTTTTATCAAACAATACTATTTCTATTGACTTTTTAAAATAAACTATGAAAAAATCAATTCAACTTTTAGCCTATTCTTTTTTTATGTTGCTTTTTGCTCAACTTTCATTTGGGCAGACAACTAAGTATAAAACCATGATACAAATGCAACATTATACTGGTAAAGAAGCTTATATCATTATATCATTAATAGACCCAAAGGGCAACTATGAAAAAACTTTAGGCGTACTTGGTCCTGATAAAGAGTGGTATAACACATTGGTAGAATGGGAAAAGTTTCGTGTAAAGAAAAAAGAAAATCTAAATGCCATTACGGGTGCATCAGTAGCTGGTGGAGCTAGAGCAACTCGTGTAATAGAATTCGATACTGCAAAGTTAAATAAAGGATATACATTGCGATTTGAATCTGCAGTAGAGACACAAAAATATCACGTTAAAGATGCTGAAGTTCCTTTAACTACCGCTGCTTTATCAAACAAAGCTGGTGTTAATGGCAAAGGTTATATCAAATTGGTTCGTTTCATTAAAGTTCAATAACATCAAATGACGTTGTCTATTTGGAGGTATGCCCATTTAGCATTAGCTTATCTTTCTGCTGCCTTTTTGCTTATTCTTTCTATTACTGGTGTAATTTTGGCATTCGATGCTGTTCAAGAAAAAACACCTGCGTACCGAGTAGAAAACTTCGATTCTATTACTTTAGCCGAGGTAATACCTACATTAAGAGATAAATACTTCGAAGTATTAACTGTTGAAGTTAATCACAATGATTTTGTGACAATCCAAGCGATGGATGAGCAAGGGCAAACTATTGAAGGATATATTGATCCTACAACAGGTGAGTTATTAGGTGAAATAAAACCCAAAAGTGCTTTCATACAATGGGTTACAGCTTTACATCGTTCGCTCTTTTTAAAAGAAACAGGTCGAGCAATTGTGGGTGTTGTATCGTTTTTACTTTTTTTGATCACTATTAGTGGTTTTGTATTGATTTTGAAAAGACAAAAAGGTCTTCGTAACTTTTTTGCTAAAATCAATAAAGATTTCTTTTCGCAATACTTCCACGTAGTTACTGGTCGATGGATGTTAATTCCTGTAATGATTATTGCGCTTACGGGTACATTTATCTTCATGGTTCGGTTAGATTTTATGCAACAACCACCTGAAGAAAAAACGTATGATAATATTGTCGATGAAATTAATTTTAAAGACATTGCAGAGATAGCTTATTTCCAAGAGACTCGTTTAGCCAACGTAGAAAAGATAGAATTTCCATTTATACCAGATGACCCAGAAGAGCCATTTATTATCAATTTAAAAGACAGAGTTGTATCTGTTAATCAAGTAAATGGTGAGATTATGCACGAATCGGTTCTTCCTTATTCTGCAGTCTTCGAGAAGATAAATATCGATTTACATACAGGACGTACCAACAGTATTTGGGCAATCATTTTAGGATTAGCTTCTTTAAACATCCTGTTTTTTATGTATACAGGTTTTGTAATCACATACAAACGTACGCGTGCAACAATTAAAAATAAATGGAAAGTAAAAGATGCAGAAATTGTACTATTAGTAGGCTCTGAAAATGGTTCTACTCTTGGTTTTGCAAGTCAAATACATCAGCAATTATTAGCAGAAGGAAAAAAATCGTATTTAGCTGAAATGAACGCTTATACAGTTTTTCCAGATGCCAAACATTTAGTAGTATTTACTTCTACTTACGGAGTTGGTGATGCTCCTACAAATGCTACAAAGTTTATAGAATTAGTTCAAAGAATTAATCAACCCTCGCCTATACAATTCACAATTGTAGGTTTCGGATCAAAAGCATACGAAAAATACTGTGCATATGCAGAAGAAGTTTTTACGGTTTTAGCTCAACAAACATGGGCTACTCCAATTACCCAATTATATACAGTAAATGACCGAATGGCTAATGAATTTGTTTTATGGGCTCAAGATTGGTCTAATAAAACCACATTCAATATCTCTACTACTCCTGCCGTTTATAACAATAAAATGCCTAAACTTAAACAATTTAAGGTGTTAGAAAAAACAGCAGTTTCAAACTCGAATAGCACATTCAAGATTATCTTAAAACCCCTTAAAAAAAGTAAATTCGAATCAGGAGATTTGTTGGCTATTTATCCACAAAATAATCATATAGAAAGGTTATATTCTATCGGGAAAACTGAAAAAAACATTCAGTTACTTGTCAAGTTATATTCTGATGGTTTAGGTTCTAATTATCTTTATAGTTTTTCTCAAGGCTCTATTCTGAATGCCCGAATTTTAAAAAACACTTCATTCCATTTTCCGAAATCAGCCACAAAAGTTGTTATGATAGCCAATGGTACCGGTATTGCTCCTTTTCTTGGTATGATAGAAAATAATACTAAACGCATCCCAATACATTTATACGCTGGTTTTAGATTCAATAATGAATTAATCACTAATTATCAAAGTTTTGCAAAACATCAGATTAGCAAAAAGCAACTTGAAACCATGCAATTTGCTTTTTCTCGCGAAGAGACTAAACAATATGTAATGGATTTATTAGAAAAAGACAAAGAGTTTTTTGCTGATTTACTTAAAAACAATGGTTTTGTAATGATTTGTGGTTCGTTACAAATGCAGAAAGATGTAGAGAAAAAACTTGATGAAATAGTAAAATTTTATAATCAAAAACCGATAGATTATTATCAATCAAAACATCAAATACTTACTGATTGCTACTAAAAAAATCACATATCACATCTAAAAGCGGCTCAATAATAATTGGACTGCTTTTTATATTTTTAGCTAATTTTTCATATAGTCAAGATAAAAAATTGATTGAAAAGTCAGCATTAATCATGGGTTCAACATTTCATATATCTGTAGTTTCTGAAGATTCTATTCATACAAATATTGCAATTGATGAAGCTTTTGAAGAAATGAAACGTATCGAATTTCTTATTTCTGAATGGATACCTGAAACACAAATTTCTCAAGTTAATCAACAAGCAGGAATTCGTCCTGTAAAAGTTGATTTTGAAGTATTTAAATTAACTCAACGTGCCCTTCAATATTCAAAACTTTCCAATGGTGCTTTTGACATTAGCATTGCAGCTATGGATCGTATTTGGGATTTTTCAGGATTTATGGATAGTTTGCCATCACCTATAGAAATAAAACAATCGGTAAGAAATGTAGATTATCAAAAGATTCTATTAAACCCTCAAGATACTACCATTTTTCTTAAAGACATTGGTATGAAAATAGGATTTGGCTCTATAGGAAAAAGTTATGCTGCGGACAAAGCCAAAGAGGTTTTACAAGCAAAAGGAATAGAAGCAGGAATTGTAAACGCTTCTGGCGATATGGCTATTTGGGGAAAACCAATTGATGAAAAAGAATGGAAAATTGGCATTAAAAACCCATTTAAAAGACATGGTATTGCGAAGGTTTTACGCATAAACAATTCATCTATTGCAACCTCAGGTTCGTATGAAAAATTTGTCGAAATCAATGATACTCGATATGGACATATCATTAATCCTAAAACAGGCATGCCTTCAACAGGATTAACAAGCGTAACGGTTTATGGTCCATCTGCTGAATTTGCAAATGCACTGAGTACTTCAATTATGGTAATGGGGAAAAAGAAAGGAAAGAAATTATTAAAAAAATTCACACAATACAAAGGTGTTTTTATTACAGATTCTGGTAAAATAATCAAGATATAAATAGAAAGCCATTGGATGTTCCAATGGTTTTTTGTTTTTTTTACTTATATTGCATCAAACCAGACTATCACAAAGCCTTGAAACGTTGTAACCAATACTAAAAAAAACCTAGCCAACAACAATAGAAATAATCAGTGAAAGACTAAATTAAAAACTAGAACTTACAACATTTGACCAGCCGCTTGAAATTCTTGGTCAGACATCAATTCTTGCAATTTTGGTTTTGATAATCACGATCTACACAAACTTGCCTGATACAATTCCAACGCATTATAACAGTGCTGGACAAGCAGACGGATTTGAAGTTTGGTTTTTACCCATGACGTTAGGACTAATTTTTTTCCGTTGATTTATTTCGTAGTAAAATCATTTAAGGCGACAAAATAATAACAAAGAAAGCGCTAGCTATAACGTCGTATTAGTGTAAAAACAAGTTGAACGGCAAAGTCGGATAAAGTTTATTTATCCTAACAAAATTTTTTTTGTTTTATAATATATTTATTATAGTTTAATTTTATAAAAAAATCATAAAATAAATGACTAGTCCTAAAATAGATTGACAGTTATTAAACAATATTTATATCCGAAGAGATTTTATTTCTTCGGATTTTTTGTGTCTCATTTCAGGTGTCTGCATATTAAGACTTAAATGAGGCCGTGTGTTATTATAAAGATACACACTTTGTTCTACCATTTTGGTTAGTTCAGTAATATCTTTTGTTTTTTCGATTAAAAACTCTTGTTTCAATATCCCATTAATTCTTTCCGCTAAAGCATTTTGATAACAATCATAGCCGTCTGTCATCGATGGTATGATCTGATTTTGTTTTAAAATTGTCTGATAATATTCCGAGCAATACTGTAAGCCTCTATCCGAATGATGGATTAATTTTTCATTATTTACTCTATTTTTAATAGCCATTTTTAGCGCTATAGATACATTTTCTGCATTCATATTTTCACTTACAGAATAACCCATTATTTTTCGACTATAAGCATCTGTTACCAAAGAAAGATAACAAACAGCTTGCTTGGTTTTTACATATGTTATATCACTTACGAAGACCTGTTCCGGTTTATTGATCTCTATTTCTTTGTATAAATTAGGATGTTTCCTTAACCAATGTTTAGAGAATGTGGTTCTTGTATATTGTTTTTTAGGTTTTATGAGCAAATTTTCTCTTCTCAGATAATCAAATAAAGCATCTCTACCTATTTTTATGTTAAGCTCTTTTAGCTGTTCTTTCAAGATATAATAAAGCTTTCGAGTTCCTATTCTTGGTAATTTCATTCGAACTTCCAGAACCAATCTTTTAACGTGTAAAAGCTCTGATTCTCGAATAGAATGACGTTTTAGTGCAGAATAGAAGCTTTGGCGACTTAACCCAAGCAATCGACATGAGCAAGAAACAGTTATTTCTTGTTTTTGGAGTTTGAGGATTGTTGGGTATTGTACTTTTTTCTGATTTGAGTACCAAGCTGTTCATCGGCTATATCAATCATTGTGTTAAGAATTTTGACTCTTAGCTTTTCATCAGCCAATTCTTGTTCTAACCGTTTAATTTTTTGCGCTGGAGTTTCTTCTGATTTTGACATAGTATGAATAATTGGTTTGCTCCAATCTAAGTTACCATATTTTCTTAGCCAAACCAAAACTGTACTTCTTCCTTGTATTCCATAGCATTTTTGAGCTTGTTTGTAAGTAAAGTAGCCTTTTTCGACTTGGGATACAACTGCTAATTTAAAGCCCAAGGTGTAATCACGTTGTGTTCGCTTTTTTCTTTCTAAATCTGGTGATTTCATAATAAGTTGATTTTAGTGTCAACTTATTTCAGGACGGGACAAAAAATAGAAAAAAGCCTGAGTAAATTCTCGGGCTTTTATGTTTCCTTCACCTCACAATGTTTGTCTAGGCTTCCCTTATAATCTACAGGGTTCAGAAGAGAAGCAAAGTTACGACAAGAAACACTGTCTTGCCATTGTCAATAATAATATACTTGTATTATAAATATATCTGCAAAAAGAATTAGAAGCTAAATCGACAGAAAAATAAGTATTTCTTATAACGTTTACTAATCATTATCATGAATAATTTTGAAAGAAATTGGTATTTTTGACCAACTTTGAAGTTTGTTATGGAATTATTCAATCAGCCCGAAAAACTAAAAAAATGGTTCAAGATTACATGCGTTTGGGAAGCAGTAAGCTGTGCCGTTTTATTTTTAATTGCAATGCCGCTGAAATACCAATACGGAATTATATGGCCAATGCCGTTTGCCGGTACTTTTCATGGATTTTGGTTCTCTGTGTACATTGCCCTGGCATTCGTAGTACGAAAAATTTATAAATGGGATGACGAAAAATTTATTTTCTACCTATTATTTGCTTTCATACCGTTCGCCACTTTTTTAGTTCATAAAGATTTAGCTGAAAAAGAAAGCGAAGAACAATAATCTTTTTTTTAAGGATATTATAACATTCTTTAGCATTCTTTATCAATTTATGGCTTAATCTCTGCAAGAGTGTATAGTGAAAAGTGATTTATTAATAGAAAAAACTAGACGTATGAAAAATGTAGTAAAAATTTTAATGCTCGTTACATTTTCTGTAGTATTCTTTGCTTTTAAACCAATCAAAGCAGATGAGCCTAAAGTTGTTATCATCGATATTGTAAATAACTTAGATACCGAAAAGGAAACTTCGGTAGTGGACAAACTCATGGATAAGATTGCAGAGCTCGATAAAAATAATGTGAAAGTTCTGATGTGGAAAGAATTAACCCAAGACAAAACCCAAGATCCTGTTGCTATATTATCGCAAGTCAACCCAGATTATGTGCTCACAGTAAGTTTTAAGAATGCTTCTGCGACGAAAGATAACATAACGGCAGTAGTATCGAAAACCAATTTACAAAAAAACCAATCGATTCTTTTGGCAACAGATATCGCAAAAAGTTTAGAGTCTGAAAATATAGAAAACAAAGGGATTTTCGAAACCGAATCGAAATATCCACAAGACAATAATGTCCCAGCAGTATTTCTCAGTGTAGAAGTGAAAAATGAACCTTCAGTAGACGATGAGCTAGCCTCTAAATTGATAAACGTTATAGAGACAGTAAATGTAAAAGATTTAGAAGCTATAGAACCCTCTGAAGAAGCACAAGACACGATTGAAAAACCAGAATCAGGTATAGAAGTATCACAAAAAGCACAAGAAATAAAAAATAAAGTTCAGCAAAAACAAACGAGCTTCAAGCAACAAGCAAGCGGAATTTAATTTTAGTTGAATTAGAATTGTTTTAGTTTACCTGCAAATGGGTTGAGGATACCTCAATCCATTTGCTTTTTTTATCTTTGTTAGAAATCAATCCAATGGCAAAACAAGATTACATTGCTCGATATTTTAACATCATCACAAAATTATCTCGTACTCCTTATTGTTCATACGAAGATTTGTACCAACACTTAGAAAAACAATTCGAGATTTATAACCTAAGAAATGAAGATGTCTTGTTCAGTTTTTCTAAAAGAACATTGCAGCGAGATATCCAAGAAATCAGAACAATTTTGGGGATTGATATTTTATATAGTCGAAAAGAAAAAGGCTATTATATTGAGCAGTATGAATTTGCGAGTGATTTATTTCTGCAGACAATCGAACAAATAAACTCTTTTAATGCATTGAACATGACGCACTCTTTGCAAGAGATCGTCCATTTAGAAAAAATGCCACCTCAAAACACCGATTTTCTTTTGCCAATTATTCAAGCTATTCAAAAAAAAAGAAAACTGAAATTTTCTTACCAAAAATTTGGCGAAGAAGTGATAACACAACGCGAAGTTTATCCTTTGGCCATTAAACAAAGCAGAAATCGTTGGTATTTGATTGCGCAGGAAAAAGATTTACAAAAGGTTTTTGGGTTAGAAAGAATGCTTTCTATCGACCTGTCCGCGCACAGAATCGAAAAGGAAATCGTGTTTAATTATGAAGAAAAATTCAGGCATTGTTTTGGTGTGATTTCTCCGAATACAGAATTACCAAGCCGTGTTGTATTACAATTTACCAAACGGCAGGCTGGTTATATAAAGACTTTGCCGCTACATTCATCACAGAAAATAGTGCAAGAAGATGATGAATTTACCACTGTAGAATTAACGATTTATCTTACTCAAGATTTTGTTACAGAAATTATTTCTTATGGGAAACAAGTGAAGGTTTTAGAACCACAAGAACTAATTGAACAAATAAAAAAGAAACTGAAAGAAACTTTAGAATTGTACCAGTAATTTTTTTAGCACTTCGTGGCAAGACATATATGGTTTAACTTTGTTTCAGTTGGATGGCAAGATTCTCGTCTAAAAATAGATTGCCATCAACCTTCACATCATCAATAATAAAACCTTTTATCTTGGCAGTTTTGTGTTTAGTAATCAAATCTACTGTCTGTTTGTTGGTTAATTTTTTAGCACACCACTCGAAAGGAAGCACAAATCCGCAGTCCGAAAAATTACGACAACCGTAGGCCGTTTTTCCTTTTACCAAAGTATGTTGCTGGCACTTAGGGCATAGAAGCTCTTCTATTTTTTGCGTTTCTTTTTTTTCTCTTTTCGGTTTTGTTTTTTCTTCTGGTTCTACTCTTATTGGTTTTTTAATGCTAAATTTTACACCATTGGTTACTTCTTTTACCATCTCGATCAGTTCTTCCTTGAACACCTCTAGACTATATTCACCCTTCTCTATTAGACGCAATTTCAATTCCCATTGGCCAGTGAGTTCAGGACTTTTTAGCAAATTGTTTTCAATCAAATCAATCAACTGAATGCCGGTTAGGGTAGCAAAAATATTTTTGCGTTTCTTCTCAATATATTTTCTTTTGAAAAGCGTTTCGATAATATTTGCTCGGGTAGATGGACGGCCAATACCGTTTTCTTTCAGTAAGTCGCGCATTTCTTCATCGTCTACTTGTTTGCCCGCCGTTTCCATAGCGCGCAACAAAGTAGCTTCTGTGTACGGTTTGGGCGGTGTGGTTTTACCTTGATGAATAAAAGGCTCGTGAGGTCCTTTTTCACCAACCACGAAATTTGGTATAGTTTTTTCTTCTTCTTTTTCTTCTTGGTTTTTTTTATCCTTCGGATACAAAACACGCCAACCAAAATCGAGAATTTGCTTTCCTGTTGTTCTAAAATTTATATCGCCAATTTTTGCCTCAACCAAAGTATTCGATACAAGGCAATCAGGATAAAACACGCTAATAAATCGACGACAAATCATATCATAAATTTTCTTTTCATCGATTGTGAGATCAGAAGAGAAATTTCCGGTAGGGATAATTGCATGGTGATCGGTAACTTTCGAATTGTCGAAAATATTTTTTGATTTCGCAATTGGTTTTTCTAACAGAGAAGCTGTATAAGTTGCGTACGGAGTTAGCTTTTGTAAAATTCCCTCTATTTTAGGGTGTAAATCCTCTGATAAATAAGTGGTGTCGACGCGTGGATAAGTCACCATTTTTTTTTCATAGAGACTTTGTACATATTTCAAGGTATTTTCGGCAGAATAAGCTAATTTTTTATTGGCTTCTACTTGCAAGGAAGTCAAATCGAATAAACGAGGAGGTTTCTCTTTTCCTTCTTTTGTTTCGAATGCGATGATTTCTAACGGGAATTGCTTCAAATATTCCAAGCCTTTCTCTGCTTTTTCTTTTGTTTTTAGCCGATCGATTGTCGCAATAAACTCTGTTTCTTTATAGAGTGTTTTTAGTTCCCAATACTCTTCAATCACAAACGAATCTATCTCTTTTTGTCTCTCTACAATCATTGCCAAGGTAGGTGTCTGCACTCGTCCTATAGATAGAACTGTCCCAAAAGGAGCATATTTTTTGGTAAAAGCTCGTGTTGCGTTGATGCCTAATAGCCAATCACCAATTGCTCGTGCACTACCTGCAGCATAGAGATTATTATATAGATTGCCATCTTTTAGATTTTCAAAACCTTCTTGTATGGCTTCTTCAGTTAGGGAAGAAATCCATAAACGTTTAAGTGGAGCATTATTTTTGGCTTTTTGCAAAACCCAACGTTGAATCAATTCTCCTTCTTGGCCAGCATCACCACAGTTAATGACTTCGGTAGATTGTTGGACAAGTCGTTCGATGATTCTAAACTGCTTCTCTACACCTTTATTATGGATGAGTTTTATACCGAAAGATGGCGGAATAATCGGAAGATGATTCAGATCCCAACTACGCCAAGTTGGGGTATAATCGTGCGGCTCTTTGAGCGTACATAGATGTCCAAAAGTCCAAGTTACTTGATAGCCATTACCTTCATAGTAGCCGTCTTTGCGTTGATTGGCACCCAAAACTTGGGCAATGTCCTTGGCAACGCTTGGCTTTTCTGCGATGCAAACTTTCATAGGATTGATTGAGGTGTCAAAGGTCGGAAAAAGTTAAATGCTATAAAAATCATTATTTGTAAAAAATAAATAGGATTATCTAAAACTTATTTATATTTGTTAAACGGAAAGTAATAGAAGTGAAGTTTTTTTCATTTGAATTGAATAGATTTAGGTTGCTCTAGTTTTTTGTTTCAGAAAAATGACTATAAAACCTCTTTTTTTAATCGAAATATTAAATTTACATGAACAACCAAAAATTTATATGGTTGATTTGAAAAATTTTCACTTAATTTACACCCACGTTAATAAAAAACATAAATTATTTAAAAGAATTAGTAAATGGAAAAGAATGTAACTGTACCAGCTAAGCAAACAGGAAAAAAGGCAGGTATTAATCCAGTAATCACAATTGTAATTTTGTATGCTATAGCAGCATGTATTTTCTACCTTTGGTTTGGTAATGAAGGAAATTTTGAGGGCGGAGATGTTGAGTATGGGCACCCATTAAATTTCTTAGGAATTATTCGTAAAGGAGGTCACATCATCCCATTCTTGATGACATTCTTCTTTATGGTAATTGTTTTCTCAATCGACCGTGCAATTGTTTTAGGTAAAGCAAATGGTAGTGGAAGTGTAGACAAATTTGTAAACGACATCCGTGCTTTATTAAACAAAAACGAAATCAACAAGGCTATCGAACTTTGTGACAAACAAAAAGGATCTGTAGGAAATGTAGTGAAAGAAGGTTTGACAACTTATAAAGCATTACAGAATGACAATACCATGAACAAAGAACAAAAATTAGTACAATTAAATAAAACTTTAGAAGAGGCTACTGTTTTAGAAATGCCAACATTAGAGAAAAACATGACGGTACTTTCTACGGTTGCATCTATTGGTACATTAATCGCGTTAATGGGAACAGTAATCGGGATGATTAAAGCGTTCTTCGCATTAGGTGAAGGAGGAGGGTCTCCAGATGCTGCACAATTATCTGTTGGTATTGCCGAGGCGTTAATTAATACCGGTATGGGTATTGGAGCTTCAGCTTTCGCAATTATCGCTTATGCTTACTTTACTTCTAAAATTGACGATTTAACATTCAAAATCGACGAAGTAGGAATGAGCATTCAACAATCTTTCTCTGCACACAATTAATCTAGAATAATCCGAAGAGAAACTTAAGAAGTTTATCTCGGTATAAGAATTGAATGATAATACAAAGATTAATTAAACAAACAGAGAAAAATGGCAAGAGTTAAACCGAAAAGACAAAGTCCGAATATGGACTTAACAGCTATGAGTGACATGGCTTGGCTTTTGTTAACTTTCTTTATCTTGACATCCAACTTTCGCGAACCAGAAGTGGTTGAGGTGGTAACACCAAGTTCAGTTTCAACGCTGAAAATGGCCGACGACAATATGATGCGAATCTCTATTACCAAGGAAGGTAAATATCTATTCTCATTAGAAGAAAAAGATAGAATACCAACCTTAGAGAAAATGGGAGAGAAATATGGGGTAAGATTTACAGACGGTGAAAAGAAAGCCTTTAGAGAAACAGCCGAGTTTGGTGCGCCAATGCAAGGGATGCGTCAGTTCTTGAATTTAACTTCAGGAGATCGCGAGAAATATTTGCAAAGCAGCCAAGCCGGAATACCTTTAGATACGATAAACCCTAACAAAGAAATGGTTGATTGGGTTTTCGCTGCTAAGGAAGTGAATGATAAAGTGAACCTTGCAATAAAAGGTGACCAAGAAGCGACTTATCCACAGTTTAAGTTACTCTTGAACGAATTGCAAGAAAAGAATATGAACAAATTCCAGTTGATTACAACTGCAGAATAATAAAGAAATTTAAAGAAAATGGCACAAATACAAGAGTCCTCAGGAAATGAGGGAGGTAAAGTACGCTCGAAGAAACAGTCGACAAAAGTCGATATGGCGCCCTTGGTAGATTTAGGTTTCTTATTGATTACATTCTTTATGTTCGCGACAACGTTTAGTAAACCAAACGTCATGAATTTGAATATGCCACCTAAATTAGATAAACCTTTTGAACAGCAAAATCAAGACGAGATAAAGCTATCAAACTCATTATCTATCATCATTGGTGGAGATAACAAATTGTATTGGCATCAATCAGAAGTTAAAGATCTTAGTCCAGAAACACTGAATGAAACAGATTATTCGGTAGAAGGAATACGTAAAGTAATCCAGACAGCTACTGCAAGAGCAGAGAATAAGGATATGTTTACCGTGATCATTAAACCGACTGATGATGCAAATTACAAAAACGTTGTAGACGTTTTGGATGAAATGGAAATTACCAAATCTACCAAGTACGGTATGAAAGATGCCGATGCAAAAGAAGTAGAAGTTTACAAGCAAAAAGCTGGTAAATAAAGGTAAGTCGTAGAATGTTTTAAAAAAGAGAGAAAATGTCTAACAATAAAAAATACGAATCATTAAACGAAATTGTTTTCGAGAATAGAAATAAAGAGTATGGTGCATACCAACTCAGAAAAAACGAAGACAATGCCCTACTAAGAGCTTTGCTTCGAGGTAGTGTGGTGATTTTGATTTTGGCAGGAGTTGTATGGTTTGCAAACTCAGATTTACTTTCGAATCAACGAGAAGAAAATGTAGTTGAAGTAAACCTAGAAGATGTAACTATGCCAGAAGTTCCGGAAGAAGAGGAAGAGGTAGTAGAACCAGAACCAGAACCAGAACCAGAACCAGAAATACAGCAAAATCACTACCAAGAAGAAACTGCTCAGGTGAAAATGATTATACCAGAACCAAAAAAAGAAGCCAAGGTAGAAGCAACGATTCCAGACGTTAAAGCGATCGAAAATAAAGATATTTCATACTTTGATCGTGAAGGGAAAGAATCTAAATCACAAACTGGTGGAGGTGAAGTTAATCTAGATCCAGACGCAGGGAAGAATACAAAACAAGTACCTAAAAATGATTCTAAAACTGATGGAGGTGGTGCACCGACAACCGTAACTGCTCGTACAGCAGCAATTATGGCAATTTACCCAGGCTGTGAAAGAGAAGCACGAAAAGGTAAAGAAGCAGCGCAAGCATGTCTCAACAGACGTCTTGCAGCTGATATCGGGGATGAACTACAAGATTTTACATCTATAGCAGAATCAAAAGGAATTAATGTAGCCAATGCTAAATTAAACTTCCAGATTGATACACAAGGTAGAATTGTGAAAATTGAACCAGCAGCTGGTAGTGAAGCAAATTTAGGTCCTGAAGCTAAAAAAGCATTGCAAAGAATTACCGATCGTCAACAACGTAGAGGTAAAACCATCGTTCCGGCGAAAACAGAAGATGGAAGACCAGCAATCCTTAACTTTAGTATTCCGGTAAGATTCCAATTACAATAATATTTTTCATAGAAAATATTAATACAAAAAAACCCGTTTCTTTTGAATCGGGTTTTTTTAATATTTCTGATAGACCAGCTACCAACTAAAAATTAAAATCTTCGAGTAATGCAATGTATCGATCAATTCCATGTTCAATTTCCGAAAGATAAATAAATTCATCCGGTGTATGTGATCGAGCAGAATCTCCTGGTCCAATTTTTACAGTGGTAAAATCCATCATCGATTGATCAGAAAGGGTAGGAGAACCATATGTAGCGCAACCCAAAGATATCCCTTTTTGTACAATAGGGTGTGTAGGGTCTATCTTAGAAGAGTTTAATCGCAGAGATCGTGGAATAAATGAAATCGAATCCGAAGAAAATTCTTTTTGTAAACGAGCATTTACTTCCTCATTGCTATACAGTTCGTTCACACGTACATCCATTACAAGTTTGCAAGAATCCGGTACCACATTGTGTTGTTTACCGGCTTCTATTTGGGTAACGGTTAACTTCACGGGTCCCATAAATTCCGATACTTTATCGAAACAAAAGTTTTGTAATCGATTCAAAAGGTCATTGGCTAAATAAATAGCATTAATCCCTTCGTTGCGCGCAGCATGACCTGTCTTACCTTTCACTTCAATATCATAGACAATTAACCCTCTTTCTGCGATTGCCATATCCATTTTGGTTGGCTCTCCAACAATACCCAAATCTATTTTGGGGAGAGAAGGTAACAAACTGCCAACATTCAAATTTCCTGAATTTTCTTCTTCTGCCGTTATTGCCACTATAAGGTTGAACGGAATTTCTTTGTCTAGAAAATAGATAAAAGTAGCCAAAAGACTAACTGCCGAAGCACCAGCATCGTTACTACCCAAGCCCGTTAAACGATCACCTTCTATCTTTGCTTCGAAAGGATTGTAGGTCCAAGATTGACCAGGTTTCACCGTGTCGTGATGCGAGTTCAGTAGAATTGTTTTTTTGGTAGGGTCATAAGGAGAGTGAAAACTATACACATTGTTGTTTATCCGTTCTGCTTTTGCTCCAGACTGTTCTAAAAACTCAACAATTCGATCAGCTGTCTTGTTTTCTTCTCCTGAAAAAGATTCAATTTCGATTAAATCCTTCAAGAGTTCGATTGCTTTATTTTTAAGCTCTTTTCTGTTTAACATAATACAGTTTTTGTTTCGGTATGTATATTAAGTGCATGTACCAGATTAACTTGTTTCACGCCCGCTGCAATTACCTCGAAAGCGTTGTCTAATTTCGGAATCATCCCTTCGAAAATTATTTTATCAGCTTTCAATTGCTGATATTCTTTATTATTGATACTCGAAATGAGCGAGGAATCATCATTAATGTCTCTTAAAACTCCAACTTTATCAAAACAAAAATTTAGCTCAACCTGATAAAATTTACTTAGCGCAATTGCAACTTGCGATGCAATGGTATCTGCATTGGTATTGTAAAGATTTCCTTTTTTATCGTGTGTTATTGCACAAAGAACAGGCGTAAGGTTTGATTCTATAAAAGATTGCAATCTAGCGGCATCGACACTTTTTTCGTCTAAATCACCAACAAAACCGTAATCGATAGTGTGTACAGGACGTTTTGTGGCGGTAATACAATTGGCATCTGCACCCGAAAGTCCAAGTGCATTGATGTTGAATTTTTGTAATTGCGCAACAATCGATTTGTTGATGTTTCCTGCGTATAAACCTGTAACAACATTTAGAGTTTCTTGATCAGTGATACGTCTACCATCGACCATTTTAGGCTCGATCCCTAATTGTTGTAAAAGTTTAGATGCACCTTTTCCTCCGCCATGTACTAAAATTTTCGGTGATTTTTCTTGTGAAAAAAGATGGAGAAAGTCGGATAATTCTACCTGATTATCGATGATGCCACCACCTATTTTGTATATTTTCAGCATGTTGATAAAATTATTGTGTTTTTTTTAAGTTTTATTACGTTTTACAAAAATAAAGTTTTTAAATTTGTACTTCAGTATAACAACTGAATTCTTATCATAAAATGGAAAAATTATTTCCGCTTGCAAAAAGAAGCAAGTTAAATAATCAACAATTTTTTAGGCTCTACAGCCAAGTGTTTTTCCTTTTTCATCGTTTTTTTCAATCTCAATTTCAATCAAAACAATTACAGCAATGGTCGTGAGAATAGCAAATAAAGACGATGTAAAGTATGCAGATGAATTGGTGCTTTGGTATGAAGAGTCGGCCAGACAAAGAAAAACGGGAATTGCCAAGCGAAATCCAGTTTATTTACAGCGTAAAATGGTCAATGGTAATGCCATTATTGCATTTGATGACGATGGATCTTTGGCTGGATTTAGCTATATCGAAACGTATGAAGAAGAGAAGTTTGTTGTTAACTCTGGGTTGATTGTTCGTACCGATCTACGCACATCTGGAATTGGAAAAGAAATAAAAAAGGCAATTTTCGCATTATCCAGAACCAAGTTCCCGAACTCGAAAATCTTTAGCATAACAACATCTTTGGCGGTAATGCGCATGAATACAAAGCTGGGATATAAACCGGTAACGTACTCTGAGTTAACACAATCCGAAGAGTTCTGGAATGGCTGTAAAAGTTGTAAGAATTACCATATATTATTAGAAAACGAAAGAAAAATGTGTATTTGCACCGGTTTAGTGTATGATAATCTCGATGATGAATTTGCTAAGAAACAAAAAGAAGAAAGTCTAAAGAATGATATTGATATTGAATAAATATTCAGTAATCAAAAAAAATTTATCTAAGTTTTGTGAATTTATGATTATGGTTGAATAATTATACAAAATGAGTAATAAAAAATACAGATTTCAATTAATAGAGAAGTTAATCT
The DNA here is from genome assembly GCF_000189415.1 of Weeksella virosa DSM 16922. GTDB lineage: Bacteria > Bacteroidota > Bacteroidia > Flavobacteriales > Weeksellaceae > Weeksella > Weeksella virosa. The sequence continues at coordinate 293,319 of NC_015144.1, read as the reverse complement.
CTACTGAAGAAATTGCAAGTCAAGAGGAATTGTTAAAAAAACTAATTTCTCAAGACGTACAAGTTACTCAAGCTACATTGTCGAGAGATTTAAAAGAATTAAAAATAATCAAAGTTCCTACCGAAAAAGGTGATTATCGTTATCAATTGCCAGAAGAAGGAGTAACAATGCACAATACGATTTTGCAAAGTGAGGTAAGCTTAGAATTTACTGCAAACCTGGGAGTTCTAAAAACCAAGCCAGGCTATGCTTTAGGCTTGGCATTCGAAATAGACAATCACCAACTTCCATCTTTGTTAGGCACAATTGCAGGTAATGATACAATTTTACTTATTTTGAGAGAAAATATAAGTCGAAAAAAATTTATAGAAGAAATACAAACAATTTTACCAAACATAAAAAACAACATTTCATGAGCAAAAAAGCAGTTTTGGCCTATAGTGGTGGCTTAGATACTTCGTACTGTTTAGTAAATCTTACACAAGAACAAGGAATGGAAATGCATACAGTGATTGTAAACACGGGAGGATTTTCTAAAGAAGAACTAAAAGAAATAGAAAAGCGCGCCTACGAATTGGGTTCTGCAAAACATGTCACCATCGATATTACCGAGAAATATTTTACAGACTGTATTCGGTTTTTAATCTACGGAAATGTCTTGAAAAATAATACATACCCACTTTCTGTGAGTGCAGAAAGAATGTTCCAATCTATTGCTATTGCAGAGTATGCCAAAGAAATAGATGCTGAATATATAGTGCATGGTTCTACCGGAGCTGGGAACGATCAAATTCGGTTCGATCTTGCTTTCGCAGTTATATCCCCACAGTCGAAAATAATTACTCCAATCCGAGACGAGAAGTTATCTCGCCAACAAGAGGTAGATTATTTACAATCAAAAGGAGTTCATTACAGTTGGGAAAAAGCCAAATACTCTATCAATAAAGGTATTTGGGGAACCTCGGTAGGAGGCGTAGAAACCCTTACGTCAGATCAGCCATTACCAGAAGAAGCCTATCCGACTCAATTATCCAAAACAGAACCATCCGTTATAGAGATAGAGTTTGAGAAAGGAATCCCAACGGCTCTCAATGGTGAAAAATTAACAGCAGTAGAATTAATTCAAAAACTCAATGAAATTGGTGGAGAATACGCTATCGGGAGAGACATACATGTTGGTGATACCATATTAGGAATCAAAGGACGAGTTGGTTTCGAAGCACCTGCAGCTCATCTACTCATCAAAGCTCATCATTTACTAGAAAAACACACCCTTACTAGATGGCAATTATTGCACAAAGATACTTTGGCAAACTGGTACGGGACTTTGTTACATGAAGCTCAATATTTGGATCCTGTCATGAGAGATATCGAAGCATTCTTAGAGTCATCGCAAAATCATGTCACTGGTAAGGTAAAAGTACAACTGAATCCGTATCATTTCTCTATGATCGGAATCGAATCACCGTATGACATGATGCAATCAAAAGTAGCAACATACGGAGAAGAAAATGAAGCATGGGATTCGAGAGATGCAAGAGGATTTATTAAAATATTCGGGAATCAATTAAAAATAGTTCATAGCTTCGATTAATTGATTGGTTAAAGTGAGTTCATTCAATTGAACTCACTTTCTTGTAAATAGCTTATCCAACAAAAACACAATAATAAACAACACATGAAAAACAAAATAACCGTAAGCATTGTAGGTGGAGCAGGATACACAGCAGGAGAACTTTTGCGCATCTTATTGCATCACCCGATGGTAGAAATCACTTCGGTATACAGTACCTCGAACGCCGGAAACCCAATCGTCAAAGTGCATGATGATTTGTTGGGCGAAACAGAAATCTATTTTTCAGACACGATAGATCACAATGCCGATGTGGTATTTTTGTGTTTAGGACATGGGAAATCTGCCGAGTTCCTTTCAAAAAATACCTACTCAGATCAAACGGTTATTATCGATCTAAGCAATGATTTCCGACTAGAAAAAGACCATATTTATAAAAACAGAAAGTTTGTATACGGATTACCAGAATACAATAAAACAGATATTCAACAAGCCAAAAATATAGCCAATCCTGGGTGTTTTGCGACGGCGATTCAGTTAGCCTTATTGCCTTTAGCTGCAGAAAAAGAAATAAAGTCCGCTATTCATGTCAATGCGATTACCGGTTCAACCGGTGCAGGACAAAGTCTTTTGCCTTCTACACATTTTAGTTGGCGAAACAACAATGTATCTTTTTATAAAGAATTTTCACATCAGCACGAGGGGGAAATTTATCAAACTTTAGAACTATTGAATACAAATTTCGAACTTAAATTGTATTTCTTACCAATGCGTGGCGATTTTACACGCGGCATTCTAGCAGGTGTTTATCTCGAAACTGATTTGTCCGAAACTGAAGCAGTTGAGCTATATCAAAACTACTATCAAAACCATCCATTTACAATTGTATCTGATGCAGACATCGCTCTGAAACAAGTCGTCAATACCAATAAATGTTTATTAAATATCAAAAAAGAAGGAAAGGTTTTGCTCATCACTTCGGTTATAGATAACTTAACAAAAGGCGCAGCAGGGCAAGCAGTGCAAAATATGAATTTAATTTTTGGGTGGGATGAAACACTTGGTTTACAACTAAAACCAGTAGCTTTCTAGATCATCCTCGATTAATAAAAATAATAAAATATTACGCAACAATAAAATATCAACAAAATAATGAAACTATTCGACGTATACCCCATCATGAATGTTACCCCTGTAAAAGCAAAAGATTGCATTCTTTGGGACGAAAACGGTGAAGAATACTTAGACTTATATGGCGGGCATGCTGTGATTTCTATCGGGCATTCTCATCCATATTACGTAGAAAAATTAACCGAGCAGATCAACAAAATAGGGTTTTATTCTAACTCTGTAAGAATTCCTATTCAGCAAGAATTAGCAGAGAAATTAGGGCGTCTTTCGGGTTACGAAGATTATACGTTATTCTTGGTAAACTCAGGTGCAGAAGCCAATGAAAATGCTGTGAAATTAGCCTCTTTCCATACAGGGAAAGATCGTGTAATTGCTTTTCGTGGGGCTTTTCATGGACGAACTTCTGGTACGGTTGCCCTAACCGATAATCCCAAAATTGTAGCTCCCTATAATGCACATCACAAGGTTTCTTTTGTAGATTATGACCTGAATGAAATACAAAAAATTATCGACGGAGGAGATGTAGCTGCAGTAATATACGAACCTATCCAAGGAGTTGGTGGAATTATTTTACCAACCGACGAGTTTGTGCAAGGTTTACGAAAACTATGTACCGATAATGGAGTAATTCTCATTGCCGATGAAATCCAATGTGGATATGCACGTTCTGGTAAATTTTTCGCTCATCAACATTCAAATATCAAAGCTGATCTCATTACAATGGCCAAAGGAATGGGAAATGGCTTCCCGATAGGAGGAGTTTTGATTTCGCCGGATTTCGAAGCTTCCTATGGTTTGTTAGGAACTACTTTTGGAGGTAATCATCTCGCTTGTGCAGCAGCTGTAGCAGTTTTAGATATTATCGAAAAAGAGAAACTAATAGAGAATGCCAAAGAAATAGGTGAATATATTGGTTTGGAGTTGAACAAATTCCCGAAGATTAAAGAAGTACGTGGCCGAGGATCTATGGTAGGAATCGAGTTCGATTTTCCGATCAACGAGCTCAAAAACAATTTATTGACCAAGCATCATATTTTCGTAGGGTATGCTGGTAACAATGTCATTCGATTATTGCCACCACTGACCATTACCAAAGCGTATGTCGATAAATTTATCAATGCATTACAAACAGAAATAAACATCATCATCAATGGATAAAAAAGTGAAAATTGTTTTCCAAGACGGTTTGGAAATAGAAGGTCAATCATTCGGAGCCTATACGTCTACTGCGGGTGAAATAGTATTCAATACAGCAATGGTAGGATACAATGAGAGTTTAACAGATCCTTCGTACAAGGGGCAAATCATGGTGATGACTTTTCCGATAGTTGGCAACTATGGCGTCCCGGATGATAAAAAAATGATCGATGAAATCGAAGCATGGTTAGAATCCAATACTATTCAGGTTTCGGGATTAGTTGTTTCTTATTATTCGGACGATTATTCGCATTGGAATGCGATTCAAAAATTAGGAGATTGGTTAAAAGCACACAACATTCCAGGGGTGTATGGTATAGATACGCGTGCAATTACCAAAAAATTAAGAGAAGAAGGCTCTACATTAGCCAAAATTGTAGCCGATACAGAAATCGATTTTTACGATCCCAATACCGATAATTTAGTAGATCAGGTATCGATTAAAGAAGTCAAACGATACAATGAAGGAGCAGAATACAAAGTTGTTTTGGTTGATTGTGGAGTGAAAAATAATATCATTCGCAGCCTGGTTCATCGTGGAGTAGAAGTCATTCGCGTACCTTGGGATTACGATTACACTATTTTAGAGTATGATGGATTATTTATTTCGAACGGTCCAGGAGATCCAAAAATGTGTACACCAACGATAGAAAACATCAAAAAATCTTTGCAAGAAGAACAGCCAATTTTTGGGATTTGTTTAGGAAATCAATTGGTTAGTTTAGCTGCTGGAGCTTCAACATACAAGTTGAAATATGGGCACCGCTCACACAATCAGCCAGTACAGTTAGTGGGAACAACAAAATGTTTTATTACTTCTCAGAATCATGGTTTTGCAGTAGATGACACTCAATTGCCAACAGGTTTCAAAACTTTCTTTACCAACCTAAACGATGGAACATGCGAAGGAATCCGACACGAATCAAAACCAATATTCACAGTACAGTTTCATCCAGAAGCTATGGGCGGACCTGTAGATACAGAATATCTATTTGATGAATTTATTGAGGAAATAAAAAAGTATAAAAACGCAAAATCAGAATAATAATGATCAACGATATAAAAAAAGTTTTAGTTTTAGGATCAGGAGCCTTGAAAATTGGCGAAGCAGGCGAGTTCGATTATTCAGGTTCACAAGCCCTTAAAGCCCTCAAAGAAGAAGGAATCAAAACCATCCTAATCAACCCAAATATAGCCACTGTTCAAACTTCAGAAGGAATTGCAGATGAGATTTATTTTCTTCCTATAACTCCTTACTTTGTAGAAAAAGTAATAGCAAAAGAGAGACCAGACGGAATTTTAGTCGCTTTCGGAGGACAAACTGCACTCAACTGTGCTGTTGAGCTCAATAAAAATAAAATATTCGATCGGTACAATGTTCGCGTCTTAGGAACTCCAATTTCTGTAATCGAATCGACAGAAGATCGAGATATTTTTATCGAAAAATTAGACCAAATCGGTGTGCTTACTGCACGGTCAGAAGCTGTAGAAACAGTAGAAGATGCAATGGCTGCTGGAAAAAAAATAGGTTTCCCGCTAATTATTCGTGCCGCATATGCATTGGGAGGTTTAGGTTCTGGCTTTGCTAATAACGAAGAAGAATTATACGAATTGGTAGAAAAAGCCTTTACATATTCTAACCAAGTTTTGGTCGAAGAATCGCTCAAAGGTTGGAAGGAAATAGAATATGAAGTCGTTCGTGATGCTGCCGATAATTGTATTACGGTATGTAATATGGAGAATTTCGATCCGATTGGTGTACATACCGGTGAATCTATTGTTGTGGCTCCTTCGCAGACTTTGACCAGTTCAGAGTATCACAAATTAAGAGAAATCGCTATACGGACTATTCGTCATTTGGGAGTTGTGGGAGAATGTAACATACAATATGCATTTGATCCAGTTTCAGAAGAATATCGTGTAATCGAAGTAAATGCTCGTTTATCAAGATCTTCTGCATTGGCTTCAAAAGCCACGGGTTACCCTTTGGCCTTTGTCGCTGCAAAGTTAGCTTTAGGTTATACCCTAGACGAACTGAAAAACAGTGTAACCAAAACAACTTCTGCAATGTTCGAGCCTGCTTTGGATTATTGCGTGGTGAAATTACCTCGTTGGGATTTGTCGAAATTCTACGGCGTAAGAAGAAACATAGGTTCTGCCATGAAGTCGGTTGGAGAGGTGATGGCAATCGGGCGATCTTTTGAAGAAGCAATTCAAAAAGGAATACGAATGCTCGATATCGGGCATCGCGGATTTGTAGCAAATTCGTTCTCAATTCCAGAAGGTGAATCATTGGATACTTGGCTTGCCGAGCCAAACGATGAACGATTATATGCAATAACAGAAGCTTTCAAGGCGGGTTATTCAATAGAAAAAATCCACGATTTAACGAAAATCGATCTGTGGTTTTTACAACGATTAGAGAGAATCTTTAGAACAGCGGAAAAAATTGAAGCCCTAGAGCGATTCGAACAATTAGATAAAGAACTTTTACACACTGCCAAAAAGCAAGGATTTTCTGATCAGCAAATAGGTGTATTAATCAAAGGAGATCGTATGGCTCATAGGAATGAGCTGACTGTTCGCGAACTGAGAAAAAATTACGGAATCCTACCTGTTGTAAAACAAATCGATACCTTGGCTGCCGAATTCCCTGCACAAACCAATTATTTATATATCACCTACCACGGTACAGAAAATGATTTAAATCCAGAAACCGAAAAATCTGTTTGTATTTTAGGTTCGGGTGTTTACAGAATAGGCTCTTCGGTAGAGTTCGATTGGTGTGGAGTAAACGCAGCACAAACAGCATCAAAAAACGGATATAAAACAATCATTATCAACTACAACCCAGAAACGGTTTCTACCGATTATGACACGTCTGATCGCTTGTACTTTGAAGAATTAACCTTCGAGCGTGTGATGGATATACTAGAATTCGAGAATCCATTTGGCACAATCATTTCTACAGGAGGGCAAATTCCGAATAATCTAGCAATGAAATTGTACGACCAAAATAAAAATATTCTAGGTACCTCGCCTTTGCGTATAGATGATGCGGAAAACCGACACAAATTCTCGGAAATTCTAGACGAATTAGGAATTGATCAACCACGATGGAAAGAGTTATCCTCACTAGAAGCGGTTCATTCTTTTGTAGACGAAGTTGGTTTCCCGGTACTAATTCGCCCATCATACGTACTTTCGGGTGCTGCGATGAATATAGTTTCTAACTCGCACGAACTAGATGCTTTCCTAAAACTAGCCAAAGAAGTATCACCCGATTATCCAGTTGTAGTATCGGAATTTGTGCAAGGAGCAAAAGAAATCGAATTGGATGCCGTTTGCCAAAACGGAGAAATTGTAGATTATGCCGTATCAGAACACGTAGAGTTTGCAGGTGTGCACTCTGGTGATGCCACAATGTATTATCCGCCACAAAAAGTCTACATCGAGACTATTCGCCAGATGAGAAAAGTCGCAGCAAAAATTGCAAAACGTTTCGAAATTTCTGGACCGATGAATATTCAATTTCTATCGCAGAACAACACTGTTCGTGTAATCGAAACCAATATTCGTGCATCGCGCTCATTTCCGTTCGTATCAAAAGTTTCTGGACATAATTTGATCGAGAAAGCAACCAAAATCTTGTTAGGAATAGAAGTAGAAAAGGGTAAATCAGAAGTTGTTTACGATTTGGATTATGTAGGAGTTAAAGCCTCGCAATTTTCATTTACTCGTCTACAAGGTGCAGATCCTGTTTTGTCGGTTGATATGTCGTCTACCGGAGAAGTTGGTTGTATTGGCGATTCAGCAGAAGAAGCCTTACTAAAATCGATGTTATCGGTAGGATACAAAATACCAGAAAAAACAGTATTGATTTCTGGAGGTCCGATCGAATCGAAGGTAGCATTATTAGGGCCAGCAAAAGAATTAATTGCCAATGGATATAAAATCTATGCAACCGAAGGAACACACAAATTTTTCACAGATAACGATGTTTATTCGACAATGGTGTATTGGCCTTCGGATGAAAAAGAGCCTAATGTAATAACGTATATGCACGATCATAAATTCGATATGGTAATCAATATTCCAAAAAACTTAACCAAAGCAGAGTTGGATAACGATTATCAGATACGGAGAACAGCCGTAGATTTTAACATTCCGTTGATTACCAATGCACGATTAGCATCGGCTTTTATACATGCTTTCACTACTTTGTCGATCGATGATCTGAAAATCAAGACATGGAGAGAATACCAGAATAAATAAGCTCGAAAAAGGATATTTATTATCATCAAAAAAATCCACTCAAATAGAGTGGATTTTTTTGGATTGTAAAGACTTTACAATTATTTTAATAAATTGACAATCGCTTTGAAGTTTCTTTGTTCTGCGTGCTCAAGCGCAGTGGTTCCGTCCTTGTCTGGTATATTTTTATCGGCTCCAGCTTTTAGTAAAATTTTAATAATTTCTTGATAATTTTTACTTCCGTCTGATAAGATAACCGTTTCCATAAGCGCTGTCCATCCTAAACGGTTTATATGATTGATGGGGAAGTTTGGTGTGTTAGCTAAAAGGCGAACAGTAGCAACATGACCTTTTTCGCAAGCCGGTATAAGTGCAGTTCCGTTATAACGATTATAGACAGAGAAATCTGCACCATGTGATAGATATAGTTTCACGAATTCGGTCATGCCTTCCGCACCCGCAAAAAGAAAAGGAGAATCTGCATTGTTATTTTGCGTATTGACATTGGCACCGGCTTCTACCAATAGCTTTGCAATCACTAGGTTTTGGTTATACGTTGCATAATGTAGTGGCGTATTGCCATCCGTGTCTTGTTTGTTTACATTTCTTTTGTTCTCTATCCAAGAGGTAACTTGCTCAACATTGTTACTTTTTGTTGCTTCTAGAATATCCATTTGGGCGATGCTTTTGGGGTTAAGGTTGTTTGGGTTTTGTGGATCAGAAAAACATCCCATAACTATAAAAAAGATAAGAAATTTTATTGATACAGCTGTTTTCATAAATTTTTGCATCATTTGTTTTCAGAAAAAAACAATATAATCATAATATCTAGTATTGTAATGTGTTTTAACGTAGGTTTATGATTAATTTAAATTTTTTCTGATTTCTAAGGATTGATACCGTAACTGAGCTTCAGCTATAAGATAGAAAGAATCTGTGTGGCAAGAATAAACATTCGATGATATAACACTCAATCGACGATTTTTATTATTATTGATAATATCAATATAATTTATGCAATTACCTTAGAAAATTGTTTTATCTTGATCGAGTCAAATTATAAAATATAATGCTATGAAATTGGTATCCCTACTCATTATAACATTCATCTTTGCAGGTTTTATTTCTTGTAATAAAAAAATCCAAAAGAACGAAGAGAATAAAAATTTATTTATAAATAGTTGTATTACCACTGCAAAAAAAGAAACCAGAGGAATGTTTAAAGAAGAAGATATCAACGCGTATTGTGATTGTGCTGCAAATAAAGCATTAGGGGAATTTACAGTAGAAGAGATGTTACAGCTAAATAACGCAGAAGAAGGGGTAGATGTACAAAAACGTTTGATGGAAGTAATTCAACCCTGTGTAGAAGAATTGTCGAAAAAAGCACAGCATTAAAAAAAACTTTTTAGGTATAAAAAAAACTAGTAAATGTTTGTTTCTATACTAGTGGAACTAGCGAAAAAGTGTAGCAATTGGTAAGAGTATAGAAATTGAAATGACCTAAAAAAGCTCGATGTTTCGAGCTTTTTTAGTTAGTTTTCTCTAAAATTTCTTCTATATAAATTCTAACTTCTTCTTGTCCGTTCGAATCAAGTTTCGATTTGAAATCTTCTAACTGTTCTAATACTTTCTGACGATCTAATTTCTGTAGTAATGCATGACTGCTTGCCAAAAAGATACTAATACTATCTAATCCACGCTCTCGGAGATATTTTTCGTTGGATGTTTTTATTTGTTCATATATTTGACAAAGAAGATTGAATTTTTCGAAGGCTGCTTCATTTTGGTCTTTTGCTTCTAATGCTAATAAATAGTGGAAAATTAATTGTACCGAAGGTATATTTCTTTCCGTACCATATTGTGTATATTTTTCTAGCGCTTTTGCAAAAAGCATTTCACTTTTTTCGTATTGCTCATTAAGCGTTGCTGCAATCACAGCATTGAACCAATCGTCCGAATTATTACTGTTTTCTGCTAATTGACTAAACGCTTCGTCGGCTTCTGCCCACTTGCTTTGGGCATAATGACATAGCGCAATTAGTTTTTTTGCATCATATACATCTTTCTCTGTGGTGGCAGTTTTTTCTAATTCTTCTGCAATTTTCCGACTCAACACATATTGTTGATTATCGAATAAATCAATTGCTGTGTTTAGTATACTATTGGTCGCTCTTTTTTCAAAAGCCTTGTTATACGCTTCGAAATGTTCTCTTAGTCGATCTTCGTATGTTTTGTAGTTGTAGTTAATTTTCATGTTTGCAAAATAAACAAAATTTGTTAATCTTTTTGATCTAATAAATAGCGAATGACAGTTTCGGCTGCATACAAACCAAAAAGTGCTGGCATCCAGCTGTTTGTACCATAGTAAGATTTCTTGAAATTTGTTCCGTCGGTTAAAGCTACACTATTTTCGTCCGGAACTTCTGTAGAAAAAACAGCTTTTACTCCTTTAGAAACACCCATCTTCTTTAGGCGTCGACGTATTGTTTTGGCTAATGGACAAACATCTGTTTTACTTATGTCTTTTACAACTACTTTGCTTGCCAACATTTTCCCGCCGGCTCCCATATTGCTAATAACTTTTACTTTTTTGCTTTTAGCAGATTTGATGAGATTCAACTTTGGGGTAATACTATCGATGCAGTCCATAACATAATCAAACTCGGTTGTGACTATTTCTGTTGCTCGTTCTGGTGTAAGGAATTCTTGGTGTTTGGTAAGTTTCAGTTCGGGATTGATGTCGAGAAGACGTTGTGCTAGAACCTCTATCTTGGGTTGGTTTATCGTAGAGTGTAATGCAGGTAATTGACGGTTAATGTTGGTAATATCTATAACATCACCATCTACTATTGTGAGATTTCCTACTCCTGCACGTGTTATGAATTCTGCTGCAAACGATCCTACACCACCCAAACCAACAATCAAAACATGAGCGTTTTTCAGTCGCTCTATTCCTTCGGTTTTAAATAATAATTCTGCTCTTTCTTGCCAAATAGCCATTTTGTTAATGAAATTTATGCCCAAAAAATCGTTCTACATTGCATTCGACTGCGATCTTTAATTCGTCTAAACTACAGGCTTTTAATTCTGCAGCTTTCTGATATATCTCTTCGATCGAGAACCATGTATCATCCGTTTCGAGAAAAATTCTTTCCATCGAAAGGTTTGCAAAGATAGTTTGTAGGTTTGGGTTTTTCATTAGATTGACACCAAAACTTACTTCGTGCCCTTCTGTATGAATTTGTTTTAATAATAAAGCGTTTTTTCTAAATCCATGAAAAAGAAATTGTTGCTCTATCTTTTCTTGTTTATGAATATTGAGTATCTCTTGATAAGCCTTTACACAATGTATTATGACGGGTTTTTGATAAGAGGTATTAAGATGTAATTGCTCGATAAAAACTTTCTTTTGCAACTCAAAATCTACCTCAGAATATTTATCTAATCCACACTCGCCTAAAGCCAAACAGTTTTCTTTACTCAGCTTATAATCTAGCAGTTTTAGTTCAGTTTTATACGTTTCTTCTTTGATATGCCAAGGATGCAAGCCGCACGTGAAAAAGGGTGTACTGATGTTATCAGAAGGGGAGGTGTTGAGAATTTCTATAACCTGGTTTGTGGAGTGATAATGATGGGTGTGGATATTGAAGAATCTAGACATTGTAAGCAAGTTTTTTGGCCAATAGGGTTTGATGTTGTTGTTTTCTGAATCGAAGAATGGCTAGTAATTTACATCTTTATTTTAATAGAAATAGAACAGATAAACTCTTCAGAAAGAAATAGTTCAATTGAATATTGCCCCACAAAAAGTAGCGGCCTTAATGATGTATAATACGGTTTCACTTACCTTATTATTTATCTAGAAAAAATCTGTCTGTAGATGAGGTTTCTATCCTTACCGATGCGATGAACAATTTAGCTATATGGATAAGTACGATTTTTATTATAACAGTTTTTTAGTGATAAAAATATGATAAATTACAAAACTAGATGAGTGACAAATTAATGTAAAAGATGACGATTATTAGTAAGTTCTCCCTTTAAGTTTTTTTCATACTCTATCTTGAAATCTTGATAGGATAAATTCTGTCCTAGTAAATAAATTACTTTCGTGATTGCGGCTTCCATCGTCAGATCATAGCTACTGATAACACCCATTTTTCTTAGCGGTAAACTGGTTGCATACCTTCCTATTTCGACCATCCCACCCGCACATTGTGTATTGATAATGAGGTGGACTTTTTCTTCTACTTTTTTCTTCAATATATCGATAAACCACTCTTCGGTAAAAATATTTCCGGTTCCATATCCTTCTATAATAAAAGCTTTAACATTAGGAGTTTGAAAAATATTTTTTACAAAATCTTTAGTTATTCCTGGGAATATTTTCAAAACTCCGACCGATGGATTCAATTGTTTATTCACCATAAAAGGACCATTAATTGGATAGTGAAATAAAAGATTTTTCTTTACATCAAGGTGCACTCCGCTGATTCCTAATGAAGGGAAATTGGGCGAATCAAACGCATCGAAGTTTTCTGCATTTACTTTGGTTGCCCGGTTTGCTCTGAAAAGTTTATACTCGAAGTAGATGCAAACCTCCTGTATAATTGGCTCATTATCTTGCATCAAACTCGCTAATAGTACAGTAGTAATTAAGTTTTCTTTGGCATCCGTTCTTAGCTCTCCAATGGGTAATTGAGAGCCTGTGAAAATAATTGGCTTATCTAGATTTTCGATCATGAAGCTTAGCGCAGATGCCGTATACGCCATTGTATCTGTTCCGTGTAGAATAACAAAACCATCGTATAAATCGTATTTTTCTTCTAAAATTTCACCTATCCTAATCCAAATTTCGGGTTTCATATCGGCCGAATCTATTGGATTTTCAAAACTATAATAATTTATATCACAATCAATTAAAGAAAGTTCTGGGAGTTTTTTGATTAGATTGTCAAAGTCAAATGGGATAAGCGATTGCGAATCGTAATCCATTGCCATACCAATTGTCCCACCTGTATAAATGATTAGAATTTTAGGAATCATATCGTTAGAAAATGTTATATCAATGCCCAAAATTATTGATTTTTTCTTAATTTAAAACCTCAAAACCCGAAAGATAATTCGTTGTAATAGAGAGAATCGTTTATCTTCGTATAAAAATCTTTTAGCAATGAAACTTAATATCTTTTATATACTTTTTTGTATTTCTCTTTCACCGCTTTTTGCTCAGGAAGGTAAATTGTTTGATGTAGAATACGATGTGAAAGGACAAACCGTAAATACACTTGCTTTTACAATGGCAAAATGTAGTCAGATATCGATCCATAATGCATGGGTAAATTGGGTGAAAGCGAGGAATGGAAAATTGACATTGCTAAATAAAAACGAAGCAAATGAAGTACGTTTTAAAAACTCGCCAGAAAACTATAAAACAACACTAAATTTGGTTGATGAAGGTACTGATTCACTCACCATAATCACAACTTTAGTCGATGAGAAAGGTATGTTTGTGAATGCTTCGTCGGTGGATTATCCAGAAATCTATGAGCGCCTAAAAGATCTATCATTCGAGATGCGAAAGGGGTGTTATCGGCATGAGTTGACACAAGCCAATGAGTACATGATTCGGTTGAGTAATCAGAATCTAGATTTGCATAAGCAAAAAGGAAAGGTAATGAAAAGTTTACTAAAAAATCAGAACGAATTACTGAAACTAGAAACGCAAAAAAATAGTGTTACAGAAAAGTTGTCGACCATAGAAAGCGATTTGATGCAAGCATCCGATGATAAAAAAATTGATAAATTGATGCGACAAAAACAAAAAGTAGAAAGTAACTTCTATGGTTTGGATAGTAAAATAGGAAGGCTGAATGAATCGATTAAAGAAGGAAATATACAGCTAGAGCAAATTGAACAAACTCTGTCGGGTGTAACAGAAGTTTACCAATCACAAAGTAATTTAATTGAAAATTTACGTAGGAAATTAAATGAAATATATCGATAATGGCAAAATATTTGTTATATTAGTTGTAGTATTAATAACCTAATTAATTAAATAAACTATGGGATTATTTTCATTTATTAAAAATGCCGGTGATAAATTATTCGGAGGCAACGAAACACCTGAACAAAAAGCACAGAAGATAAAAGAACATGTAAACAAATATGGCTTTGATTTGAGTGGAGTTACTTTTACAGTGGAAGGCGAAAAAGTAGTAGTTTCGGGAGAAGCAAAAAATCTAGATGAAAAACAGAAGATTTTGGCTACTGCAGGCAATGTGGAAGGAGTAGAGGGAGTTGAGGATCATTTAACTTTGCGTGAAGCGTTAAAAATCGAAATTCCAGATTTGTCTAAAACCTTATACACTGTAAAAAAAGGCGACACTTTATCTAAGATTGCAAAAGAGGTTTATGGCGATATGATGAAATACCCTAAAATTTTCGAAGCAAATAAGCCAATGCTAAAAGATCCAGACAAGATTTATCCTGGTCAAGTATTGTACATTCCACAAGATTAGTAGAAACTAGGATATTAAGAACTTTCAATTCATGTTTTTGGATTGAAAGTTTTTTTAGAATTATGAATTATAAAAGAAAATAGATACTAAAAAACACTTATTTTCGTTAAAAAATATAATAGAAACAGTATATCATAAAAATAGAAATATGAAATTATCAATTTTTCCTGTAGCTGCTTTAGCATTTACAATGTTGGTAGGTTGTGTTAGTCAGAAACAATATGATGAACTACAAGCTAGATACAACACTGCATATGCAGAAGGACAAGCTGCACAAAATGAGTTGTCTGCTGCAAGAGCTAGAATCGAAGGATTAGAAAGTATGATTGAGGCAGAAAGACGAAATTTAAAATCATTAGAAACTGCTTTCCAAACATGTCAATCATCACTAAACAATTGTTTAGATGGTAAAAAAGGTGATGCGGTGAATATTTCTAAACTTTTGGATGAAATTGCAGCATCAAATAAATATATACAGCATTTAGTGAATACAAAATCAAAATCAGATTCATTAAATATGGTGCTAACCAACAACTTAACACGTTCTTTATCTCGTGAAGAAATGCGTGATATCGATGTTCAAGTATTGAAAGGTGTAGTGTATATATCGTTAGCTGATAATATGTTATATAAATCAGGAAGCTACGAAATTTCTCCAGCAGCAGGAGAAACCCTGAGTAAAATTGCAAAAATCATCAAAGATTACCGTGATTATGATGTGTTAATTGAGGGGAATACAGATAATGTACCGATTAATCGTCCGAATATTCGCAATAACTGGGATCTTTCTGCCCTTCGTGCATCTTCTGTTGTGCAAGCATTACAAAATCAGTACGGAGTTGATCCTAAGCGTTTAACCGCTGGTGGGCGTGGAGAGTATAATCCTGTAACTACTAATGCTACCGAAGAAGGTAAATCTAAAAACCGCCGTACACAGATTATCATTACTCCAAAATTAGATGAGTTTATGAATTTAATCGGGCAAGCACCAGGTAAGAAATAAATAAAAATTTCAGATATAAAAAGGCTGCATTATGCAGCCTTTTTTGTAAAATAAACTTTGCTCGATTTATAGAGTTTTACTACTCATTTTCATCATTAGTAATTCTTGCATTGTTATTGATAAAATTATTTATAGAATTGATGAAAATTACTAAATGAAATTCCCAATGCCTATATTTTAGTAAATATCTCGATCATTGTTCCTGGGAAAGTTCTTGTTAAATAAAAGAAAACAACAAAAAGAATCTAAGCGAGAAGATCTGAGATAATTCAAAAAAAAAGGAGAATTGTATTATGATTCTCCTTTTTTTGTTATTGTTTGGTAAATAAATAAAATTTCCTCTACTATTATTAATTATCGTTACCCAATAATCCGCCAAATACAGATTGTACTATTCCTAAAACAACTCCGTACAAAAGAGCATACCAGAAACCATCTACCGTAAAATAATCACCCATCATTTTCTCTGCTAACAAAATGATTAGTGCAGTTATAACGAATGAAAACAACCCGAGGGTGAGGATGGTGATTGGAAAACTGATAATGCGTAAAACAGGTTTGATAAACGCGTTTAAAAAACCTAAAACTAGAGCTAATAAAATAGCTGCTCCGAAATTTTTAATATGCACCCCTGGTAAAATGTTGGCAAGAACAAATACAACTAAGGCAGAAATAAAAAAGTTAATAATAAAACCCATAATTTTTTTTATTAATACTATATGCAAATACTTTACCAAAAAAGAAAAAAACCGATTTATGTAAATCGGTTTTTTCAGATAGGACTATATTGGTGTTTATTGCTTATCAAAAAGATTTTTGATGTTTACTTCCGCATCAATAATAGCTGGTAAATCACTAATTGCTACTCTTTTTTGCTCCATCGTATCGCGGTGACGTAAAGTAACTGTATTGTCTTTTAAAGAGTCATGATCTACCGTTATACAGAATGGTGTTCCGATTGCATCCATTCGGCGATAACGCTTACCAATAGAGTCTTTCTCTTCATACATCACGTTAAAATCATAACGCAATTTACGAACAATTTCCTCTGCTAATTCTGGTAAACCATCTTTTTTAACCAATGGTAAAATTGCTGCTTTTATCGGTGCAATAGCTGCAGGTAATGCTAAAACAACTCGTTGTGTTCCGTCTGCTAATTCTTCTTCTCTCAAAGAATTAGAGAAAACTGCTAAAAATAATCGATCTAAACCTACTGAGGTCTCAACAACATAAGGTACGTATGACTCGTTGGTTTCGTTATCGAAATATTGTAGTTTTTTACCAGAAAACTTCTCGTGTGCTTTCAGATCAAAATCGGTACGCGAGTGAATTCCTTCTAGTTCTTTGAAACCGAATGGGAAACGGAATTCTATATCGGTTGCTGCATTTGCATAATGCGCTAATTTTTCATGGTCATGAAAACGATAATTATCATCACCTAAACCTAAAGATTTATGCCACTTCAAGCGGGTTTCTTTCCATTTTTCGTACCAGTCTAATTCTGTTCCAGGTTTCACGAAAAACTGCATTTCCATTTGCTCAAATTCTCTTTGTCTAAAAATAAATTGTCTTGCAACAATCTCATTTCTAAAGGCTTTCCCAATCTGAGCGATACCGAAAGGTAATTTCATTCTACCTGTTTTTTGTACATTGAGATAATTAAGGAAAATACCTTGAGCGGTTTCTGGGCGTAGGTATAAGTCCATTGCTTGCTCAGCTGTTGCGCCTAATTTTGTACCAAACATCAGGTTGAATTGTCGCACTTCTGTCCAGTTTTTAGAGCCTGTTACTGGGTCTGCAATTTCCAATTCTTCGATCAATGCTTTTACGTCTTCCAAGTCGTTTTTATCTAACGATTTACCCATTCTCTCAAGAATGGTGTTGATTTGTTTTTGATACTCTACTACACGCGGATTGGTAGCTAAGAATTGTTCTTTATCGAAAGCATCACCAAAACGTTTTTCTGCTTTTGCGATTTCTTTTTCTATTTTAGTTTCGATTTTCGCACAGTGTTCTTCGATCAAAACGTCTGCACGGTATCGCTTTTTAGAGTCTTTATTATCGATTAATGGATCGTTGAATGCATCAACGTGTCCGGAAGCTTTCCAAGTTGTGGGGTGCATAAAAATGGCAGAATCTATCCCGACAATGTTTTCATGTAATTGCACCATTGATTTCCACCAATATTGTTTCAAATTATTTTTTAATTCTACCCCATTTTGTGCATAATCATACACGGCAGACAAACCATCATAAATTTCGCTCGATTGAAAAATAAAACCGTATTCTTTCGCATGCGAAATTACTTTCTTGAAAATATCTTCTGACATAGTATTTTACATTCTAAGTTTTAAAGTGCAATTTTAATGAATTTTACGGAGTTTTTATAGTTTTTTGAAGTGCTTTTATAGGATATGGTTGTTTTTTGATGAAAAGTAGAATGAATTGCGGTAAAATTCTGTTAGTATAAAAAACAGAATTGGATTTAATTTTTTTTTAAAATATTCTGAGAGACGATGTTTGTGAAAGCTGGACATATTAATAAAATTATATTTTTGTGTGGATATTTTCTATATTTTTACCCAAAATTTATCGATGATTCTTATGTGTTTTCGATGAGTTGTGATCTACTATTGTATGAAGAAATTTTTTTATTTATCGTTTTTATTTTTGCTGTTTTTTTCTTGTGTCTCGCAGAGGCAACAAAAACAAGCGGTGCAGGAGAATATTCTTACCTTGCGAGATAGTTATTGCAAGGCACCGCATCATTATAATTTTGCACAAGAAGTTCCCTCGTATAATTCAGACTCTATTCTACAAACAAGGCAGCATCTACGGGAGAATTTTACTGATCAAAGTAGTTTTGATACTGAATGCACTCGGTACGTTGGATGAGGTGGAGAAAATCATTGAACTGAAAAAAAATCCTACCACAGATTCTAAAATAGAAATGTTGCGGTTGAAAAATATTATCAATAGTAAAATTACGATTTCTTTGACCGAAATAGATGCCGTTGCTGCTGAATTTGATTGCGAAGGTGAACGCGTGGCACAAATGGCTAATTTTGTTGATAATCTCAATGAAAATAAAAACAATAGATTGGTTATTTATTCTATAGTTGCAGGTGCAGCTGCATCGATTGCTAGTAGTATTATTAGCGACGATAGTTGGAGTAATGCTGTGGATATTTCGGGTGGGGTTTTAGGTGCAGGACTTGGTTTTGCGACCCTTAATCCGAAAGGAAAGAAAGTAGAGTTTATTCATGCAAGAAATTTATTGCGTGATGTGTGGCAAGAAAAATTACAGTCGAAAAATTTTCCACCATTTGTTTGGTATATGTTTACAGAAAAAAGTTTCTCTAATAGTGCAGAAGGTTTGTCGATTATCCAAAACATAAAAAAAAGATGGTTGCAATTTAATTTTCAGAATGATATAGAAAAGGCAAATCATTCGGTGATTTTTAACGATGGAGGAATTTACCGTGCCGATGATTTGCACAATCGTACATCGATGCTCAATCAGATGCAATCGGCGACAAGAACAATTAATCAAAGCATTAATTATCTTTTGTTGGATTTGGATCGATTTATATTATAATAGATGACTCTAATTTAGGTTTTTATGATTACAGAAAGTTAGTGAAAAAGAAGAAATCTGGGTTGCTTTATATTGTGCTTATAAAGAAATTACGATAAACAAATCTCTGCTTTTTGTGCGGGAGTAGGTTTTGTAGCAGTAACTTTCTATATTTCCTTCAACCTTGTTATTTTACCAAACGTTTTTGGTAGCAGTTTCGTTTCATTCTTTGTAATAGTTTTTTACTTTGATATTTTTTTCTTCCAATAAATCAAGTAAAGCATATTTATGGTCATTGCCAACTAGAACTATAATTTGTTTTCCTTTAAATTCGTTTGAGTATTTGGCAATATTTTCAGCCATTATTTTATTTCTTCTGTCCCAAAATTCTTTGCGAAGTTCAGCAAACTCTAACCATTCTTTCAATTCGTCTGTTCTTTTTATTATTGAAATCATCAATTCGAAGTTTATCTTGTTTTTAAGAGAAAGAAATTTTGTTGCAAGGTCGGAATTGCTCTCTTGTAAAGAATTAAATTTTAACTCTGAGTAGGTTTTCAAGGTTTGTAACAATATTTCAAAGTCAATTCTGCAACTTTCAGAAAATTTATCTTCTTTGTAAATGTTCAGCATTTCGCTAAACATTTTGTTCTCTTTTTCGTGATATTTTTCTTTTCTATAAAACTCGTTTCTTCCGTTTACATCAAAAGAACGAATTAGAGTTCCATTGAGTTGTTGGTAGTGATAGCTTGCGATATTTTCATTTGTTGTTAGAAAATCTTCTATCGGATATTTTTCAGTGTTGAAATTAAAGTCTTTTGTAAAATGTTTTTTTTCAAGTTCAATCAAAATCAAGTCTGGCTTTATTTTGTTGAAAATAATGGTTAAGCTGTCAGGGGTCATATAATGATTTTCTTCGTGAAAAGTCCCAATTAACCAAATTTCATTTTTAGCATAAGATATTGTAGAAATAAGTAAAATGAGAATTAAAAATAAGTTTTTATTTATCAATTATCATTTATCATTTATCATTTATCATTTCTTTTATTAAAATCTGAAACATCATAATAATATAGAGAAATCACTACAATGCCTAAGGCAATATAACTAATCGTAGCTTTATTTGGATAATCTATAACACATAAATATTGAAAAAAGCTGATTTCTTCAACAAAAAACTAGATGTTTTAAGTAAACAAATGAAAGAAGCTTATCCATTTATTGATATTAAAAAAATTAATTCGATAAACATTATAACAGCCATTTCTACCAAGAAATAAACAAATTTAATCGAGGTTTATTAAAATCATTCGATAGTAAAATGGATTTACAAAAAATGGTACGAAGCATTGACAAGACAAATAAATTCTGGATTAGATGAAATTCCAGACAAATACAAAGGGTTTGTTTTTAGAGGAACATTATTAGAAAAAAAATATAAACATATATTAATGCTTTTAAAAATAGAAAATGAATATATAGTGTTTAGGTTATAATGGTAACCAAAAGGGGACCTTACACAACCTTTTGATTTTTCTGAACTTGGATACATTATGCAAAGAAAAACTCGGACTAAAATTAGGAAAAAGTCCCTAATTTAGTCCGAGTATTTTTTTATTCACTGACATTCAGTGTAGATTGCGGAGAGAGAGGGATTCGAACCCCTGCAAACCTGTCATTGAAAATCAGCACGTTAAGTATCAAGATTATTATTATTATTGTTGATTTTTGTGCAGTTTTTGTGCAGTTGGATTAACTGCTAATCTGCTTTCTAATTCTTTAAATATTTCGGAGTTTAATTTTTTAAGATCCTGGAAATCCATTTTATCAAGTCCGAAATCCAACTTACTATATTTACCAGTTAATAAGTAATTGAGGTCGACGCCTAATTTTAAATGCAATAGTTCCAATTTAGAATTAGTCAATTCGCCCAAACCGTTCTCAATCCTATTGTATTGACCTTGCGACATATTAAGGATTAAACTAATTTCTCTTTGCGTCAAATTACGTTTCGTACGTTCAAATTTTAAACGGGTGGATATGTTATTCATTCATGCTAATATTTTTGAAAACTCCATTTGTAATACTTTTGTTTTCAAGCCCGTTAAAAAGCAGTCCAGAAAATCTACCAGATATTTTTTTGTCTTTTATTTCAGTCACCACAAATTCCCCATCACAATCGCTACATCTCCAATACTTAGAATCTATATTTATTGTGATAGATAAATTAGATCCAGTATATATTTTGCCTACCTCAATTGGATTTGAATTGAAAACATCAATAAAAATATCATCGGAAGTTTCTTCTGATTGGTTTGGATGTCTACTTATATTTGATATGATGGTATTCATGCTTTCATCTGAAGAGAGCCAAGTCCAACCGCTATAATGATTATTAACATAACTTACAACGTTATAGAATTTTTGATTATCAAAGTTAAATTCTAAAACAGGCGGAATTTGTTGAGTTGTATTCTCTTCATAATCGTCTGAACTACATCCGAAAAGTATAATTGAAATTACTGTAAATAATATTTGTTTCTTCATAATGTATTAATTAAAAATTACAATCACTTTCACCTAATAACACTCCGTACGCATTATCTCGTTTGCTGTCATTGTGTGATCCAAATTTTACAACTTTCACCTTTCGTACTAAAGATTTGTGTTCTTTTAAAATTTGGCATAAATAAGATGCGTAACCATCTCTTCTTGTTCCATCATCATATACACTAACGTATAAAATATTAGATTCCGTAATAAGGGCTTCTTTTACTTTTTCCTCTTCTTTGATCTCTGACAAAGCATTATTGTTAACGTTAATATATTTTATAGTATCTGAACTCATGTTGCTTGATTCATACTTTACGTAATCTTTTAACATTTCTTGATATTCAGCTTCGTTTTGGGTATCCTTAGATACCTTTTTAAGGTATAAAATCCCTGTTATTAACGCCATAATGACAAAAATTATTAAACATCCTTTTTTCATATAAATATAGTTTTAATGTTATTTTATTCGTTCAAATCCTTAATTACATACACTACTTTAAAAAGTTTATAAATGATATCCTTTGGAATATCTTGATCTGGGTGACTTGTTTTATCAGGATTAGATGCCTTTAATAAATAATGCCCTGGCGATTCTGACTTTACGATTCTTTTAATCGTTCGAAAACCATTCTTTGTAACAATTCCATAAATACGACCTAAAGGAAACCATTCGAAATTGTTAATTTCTTCAAGTGCGATATAATCTCCAGAATCTATTTCCCCTAACATACTATTTCCCTTCCCTCTAAACCATGTTATACTCTCTTTATTTGCTGGAGCAAAATCAATGTTAAATTCAGGATGTAGCCCTATATCATTATCTAATACTTCAAAACCTAAAGTAAAATCAACGTCGTAAAATGGACGACCTTTTTGAGGTTTGAAACTGACGGAAGCAACATCTGCTACATCATCTTTTATTCCGAAAGTTGTATAAAAGTTGTATAAAAAATCTGAAGGAATACGCTTTTTGCCATTTATAAAATTAGATACGTTACCCTTGCTATACTCCAGCCTGTTTGCTATCTCTGTTACTGGGTATTTTAAATTTAATAGCTTAATAGCTTTATTTAATTTAATTGTATTTATATCATCTTTATAATCAGCCATATAGTAACTTTTTTTGAAATAAGTTTTACAATTGTTGTAAAAATATTTGTATAGTTGTAAAATAGTTGTATATTTGTAAAACAATTACAAAAAGTAATATACAAAGTAATGAAAAAAAATATAAAAGAAGAAATTTTTAATGAGGTGCTAGGCAATAATAAACTATCAATGACTATAGCATCAGCATTAAACGTACAGCAACAAACAGTATTGCAAAATGCAAGAAGAAAAAGTCATCGCATTTTCAGAGATATCGTGGTGGTAGAAATTCTTAAGAAAAATGGGTTTAAAGAAGAAGAAATATTTGAAAAAATAAAATAAACAAAATAAATAATACAGTTATGATAAACATTAATTCAAACATTCAAGAGGTAATACTTAATAGGGGGTCGTACTCGAACGACTTCATCTTAGAACTTAACTATCTAGAAACTAGCCTAATAGTAGACTTTGTAGCAGACGTAGAGGTTGTGGTAAGTGAAAATTACGACAGCTACTTCTGCCAATCCGAGTACTTAAAAAGCATCGAGGTTCATTATATAGATATAGACAGAGAGGCGACGTTGTATTCAGAAGAAGGCTCGTGTAAGCTAATATTACCACCCGCTACGATCAAAGAAATGAAATCTAAAATCGAAAATATACTAACTAATTCAGAATTAATATATGAAAGCTGAGCAGGCATTTGAGGTAATTAAAGCCATGAAGTTGCAGATGAGTGGTGAGGAAAAAATAAAATTAGAAACAATGATACTTAATCAAGCTGAAAACGAAAAGTATAAGTTATCTCAATTTCTTGCAAAGTTCAATAAAAAACACAAAATCAAACAAATCAAAAACTTTTAAAAATCAACATTATGGCAAAGAAAAATCAAAACACAGAAATCGAAAAAGCACAAGGTCAAGAGGTGACATTTTTCATACCTAATACTGAATCATTAGGTAAATTGAATGAATTAAAACCTTCATTTTCATTGACGCTTAAATACAAGACAGCAGACGAATGGGCGGCATTGAAAGATCAACCGGTACGTGCCTATTTTATGGGCATGAAAGAAATACCTAACGAAGATGGCGAAATGATTAATTGCGCATTGTTAGTATCTCAAAGTGAATGTTTTTTAAGCGGTCAAATGACTTTGATCGAGGCGGTAAAAAATCTACAGCCACAAACGCCGATAGAGATCACTTATAGAAATAAACGAAACAATAAAAGTTCTCAAGGTTCAACAATGATTTTTGACGTAATAAAATTAGCGTAAGATGAACACAGCACTTCAATTACAACCAGTAGAAATGAATGTTATTCAAAGCCTTGATTTAGGGGCTTTGAATAATCTTCAAGTAGATAAAAGTCATGAAGAATGGCTTTTAGAGCGAAAAGGCAGATTTACAGCATCTGAAATACATAGATTATGTACAACGCCATCAAAACCAAACGAGTTGCCAAAAGGTGCCGAAACATATGTTATTGAGAAAATTGCTGAAGAATTAACTGAAGGATTGCCTGAAGTATATATAAACGCATCAATGCAATGGGGTAAAGACCATGAGCTTGAGGCAATTCAGAAATTTTCTGAAGCTAGGAAATTGAAAGTTCAATATATTGGTGATGACCAAAAATTCATTAAATACGGTAGGCATTGTGGGTGTACACCAGACGGTTTGGGGGTTGGTTATGGTGTTGAGACCAAATGCCCAAACTCAAGCACTCACGTAATTTATAAATCTATAAAAAACGGTGAAGATTTAAAGAAAATCAAGCCTGAATATTATTGGCAAATTCAGTCTTCTATGTTTTTTGCCAAAAAGAAATTTTGGTATTTCATATCGTACGATCCTAGGTTTATCAACCCTAAACATCATCTACATATTGTGAAAATAGAACGCAATGAATTAGATATTGAATTTTTAAAAATTCGTCTACAGCTAGCAATAGAAATGAAACAGCAACTAATTAAACAATTTAAATAAAACCCTTAAGCGACCAGTGTATGCTGGTTGCTTTTTTAAAAAAAATTATATGGAAAAACAATTATTTACAGAATATGCACCAGGAGAAAGAAAAAAATTTTTACAAGATAATGCCGACTCGGTTGAATTAATATCGTACACCCGAAGACTTTCGCATGATGAAATAACGGAGTTAAAAGACAAACTTTCATCGATTGCAATAGAAATCAATACTATTTCTCTTGAAAAAAAAGAAGCACTAGAAAGATTTATAGACAGGTCAAAGCCTTTAAATATAATATATGCCGACTTGTTAGAGAAAATTCAGAATAAATCTGAATCAATAGAAGAGCATTGTTTCAAATTGGTAAATCATGAAAAAGGAATGGTTGGTTATTACAACGAAGCTGGCGAGTTGGTTTATAGCCGTCCGATTACTCCAAAAGAAAGACAATCAACTATTTTTAACATAAATAGAAAGGCGAAGTAATGTAAGCTATTAATTGTAAAAATCAACATTATGACACGAAAAAAGAACAATTACAGCGAATTTACGGCTAAAAGTCCTGACAGGGAAATAAAAACCTGTCAAAGTATTAAAATCGAACTTAAAGACAATCGTTGGATGGTTAATAATAAACAGTTGCACGATTGTTCTAACCGTGAGCGGGATTTCATGAATCAATTCTTTAAAGAAGTAAAAAGTAAAGAATGGATAGAATGATGCGTAGTGCTATAGACAACTTAAGAAATGAACTTTTAGAAATTCAGGACTTTGTAGAAACGACCCCAAGCGATGATATTAATGAAGTAGTAAATCGTGGAAATGATTTAGTAGCCTATCTAGCTAGGACTTCAAAAATATTGGCTGATGCCAAATTGATGAAAGACGAAAAAACAAACTCTACATTCATCGAAGAAATAAAACGTATATCACAACTCTCACCTACAATTGCAAATAAATACATCGATAGTTTATGTAAGGATGAAAATTACATCGTGAATTGGGCAGAACGATTAAACAGAACTTGTACACATCAATTAGACTGGTGTCGTTCTGTTTTAAGCAAAGCAAAAGAGGAAATGAGAAATTTAAACCTTCCTAATGTTAAATAATAGGAGATATAATTTGAATATAAAAATGTAAAAAATGGCTAGAAGAGACCAACCATATTTGTCTTTATATGTTCAAGACTTCTTAACGGATGAAAAGCTTATAGAGTGTTCAGCATCAACAACAGGTGTGTATATCCGATTAATGTGCATTATGCACAAATCAGAAACTTATGGTGAAATTTTGCTAAAGCAAAAATACAAGCAAAGTGAAAATCAAACAAAAAATTTTGCTATTCAAATCGCTAGACAGATGCCGTACGAAGTGCTAACAATTGAGCGTGCTCTGGATGAATTGATTGAAGAGGAGGTATTGACTTTAAATGGTGATTCTTTAATTCAAAAACGCATGGTAAAAGACCATCAATTAAGCGAGACACGGGCAAAAGCAGGCAAAAAAGGAGGATTAAAAAAAAATAATTTAGCTAGGAATTTTGCTAAAGCAAAAAATGAAGCAAACACTGAAATTGAATATGAATATGAAAATGATAATATTTTGAAAGAAGGAGGTCTGGAGGAAGAAAACTTTTTGAAAGAAAACGATGAGTTTTTTAAAATTTCAAATTCAAATTTTTTTAAAAAAATTTCTGCTTTTTTCTCACAAACAAGCGAGGCGCAAAAAATGAGAATGCTAGGAGATCTGATACGCATCCACAGAGAGGGGAAATTAAGCGATTTAAGCAAACAAACGAATGCTTACATATCATACAAGCATATGACGGGCGAAAGTGTCCACAGATGGCAGAATTACGTTCAGGAATGGCAAAATGAAAATTGGGTAGAACTCTTAAAAAAACAAAATGAAAAATCAAATAGCAAAACAAAGCCAATTTCAAACGGTAAAATTTCAGGGACAAGTGCAGTCATTTCCGGTACAACTTATTCAGAGTTTGCCGACGATTGTTAAAAATGAAATTCTTTTCCCTAAGCTAAACGGGAAGACATCAGAAGTAATTTCAGAACGACAAGCAACGGTTAATCGACTGATAACGATGTTGTCGGTAAAGTTTGAAAATGAAAAAGAAATGCAAATCGCAACAGCTGAAATGGGTACTTTTTTGAGGGGATATAACTTGACAAGACCAGAAGTGTTAGAAGCTTACAGAATGGCTATTCGAGGAGAGTTTGATATAAAACTTTACCCAAACCTTTCTTTAATTCAATGCGGGGAAATTCTAAAGAGTTATCAAGAATTTAAAAACGACTCTTTTGAACGAAACACAGCAATAAAAAAACTTAAACTTTTTGGGAATACCGATAAAAAACCATCAGATGAACAGTTGGAGATTGAGCATATGCAATACTTAAAAACAGTGTATGCAGAAATTAAAGAAAGTGGTTTTTCGGATAAATTACACTTTTATTATTCAAAATTCAAAAATAGGGTTAGACAATGGGATTTACCAACAAAAAAAAGGTTTCTTAAATACATAGAAAACAAACTAATGAAACAAAAGGAAGTCAAATTCATGACTGGCAAAATAAATGAATTTGAGTTCTCCAAGATTAAAAAAGAAATTTCTTCAGGAAAAGGATTAAGCGAAGCCGTCGTATTATGTCAAAATATTTTAATAAGCAATTACTTAAAGTCAAAATGCGAATGTTTTGAAGAGTTCCGCGAAGAATTTAAATAACAATAAATATTGAAAATGAAGCAAAAAATTAACCAAGTACTTGATATAATCTGTAGGGAGTATCAGGTGGATAAACAAGAAATACAATCGAGAGCTCGCACAGAAGACGTTGCCAAAGCCCGTCAATCTTTCTTTTATATATGTCAAAAAATGCTCAAAGCTCCATTAGAGTTGATGGCAGAAGTGGTACCACGAGATCATGCCACCATCCTCTACTCTATCAACATTTATGATAAAGAAAAAGACAAAAATCCATTTCACTCGCTAATGTATAAGTCGATAACAGAAATCATCGAGGATGAAGTAATGACGACCCCGAGCGAGAAGAAACAAGAATCGAAATTCAGGGTTGGTGATAAAGTTTATAAACCAAAAGGCTACAAGTTTCCTGGAGAAGTACGTGCAATCTTCACCAACACAAGAAACGAAATTAGAATCGTGGCAGAAATGGAAGACAACGGCATGCTCCATATTTTCAACGAAGGGCAATTAGAAATTTTAAATACAAATTAAAAATGAAAATCAAAACTAAAATTTTAGACAAAACAATTTCAACTCCAGCATTGAGATATGCTAAAGATGGTGATGCAGGTATCGACTTAACAGCTACGGCACAAATCGAGCTGTTGAAATTCCGAAAGGTTACGTTGGTCTTGTCTTCCCGCTATACTATGTTATATGATGTTTTTTTTAAGTATTCCGTTGTAATTTCCCTTTTCATCATAATAATGTTGATAATGATTTCCTGGAGGTAGTAATTCAAAAACAGGACAATCCAAAGCATCAGCGATTTCCTGAAGAACTTTTAAAGAAGGGTTTCCAATAATACGAGCGTTCAACGCTTGGTAAGTTATCCCAAGTTTTTTTGATAATGTTTGTAAATCGATACCCTTGTTTCGCGCTACTTCTTTTACTCTTAATTTCATAATGCAAATATATAAAATTAAAGTTTTACAAAATAGAAAATAAATAAAAAAATGATTTTAAAAATATTTGCAAAAATCAAATTATAGTTTTATATTTGTACTACAAATAACAAATTAAAACTTTATAAAAAAATAGCATAATGAATAACAGAATTTATAGAGAATTTCACGACAAATTCACAAAAGAAAATCAATTTGAGTTTTCACAAGGTATATATTTATTTAGAGATTATGTTAGAAATAGACCTGTTAGCATTTGCCTCTTACAAGAGTTCACTACTCTTGTAAGATCTACTCCAGGAATTGAAAGAGTGCTTAATTATCTTTTAGAGAAAAATAAAAACAGCTCGGTTACAGTTTCAGCTATTAAGCTCATTCAGGAAAATATCACATAACGGGCGAGGGCTTTGCGAGGTTGGGGATTTTCGGAGACGAAAATATGAATAGAGGCACTTTACACCCCAATCTTGCAAAACCACTTGTTATCTACAGTAATTTTTTCAAAAGCGATGGCAAAAATGGCGTAAGCCAATAAAACAAATAATAAAAATTATGATAAAATTATACAACTGCGACAATGCAGAATTAATGGCAAAATTACCAAGTGAAAGTATTGATGTTATCTGTACAGATCCACCTTATTTGTATCTAAAAAATCAAAAATTGGAAAGGGTTTTCGATGAACAAAAATTCTTTTCAGAATGCAAAAGATTGCTTACAAAAAAAGGATTCATTGTCCTTTTCGGGCGGGGTGAAAGTTTTTATCGTTGGAACACGATTTTAGCAGATTTAGGATTCACTTTCAAAGAAGAAATCATCTGGAATAAATCACATTGCACAAGTCCATTAATGCGATTGTCAAGAGTTCACGAAACTATTTCAATTTTCACAAAAGGAAAAGGCACTATTAATAAAGTGAAAGTGCCTTACTTAGAAATGAAATCACATGATTTGGATTCTATTATAACAGATATTAAACGGTTAAAAACAACTTTCAAAAACACAAAATCTTTAGATGCTGTATTAGAGTTTTTGGAAAATAATAATAGAGATACTTCTGATAATTGGGATGCAAACAATATATCAATAAGTTCAAATATTACAAAAGAAAATCGTTGTGTATCTGTAATGAGAAGCGTCAATGACGGCTTGAATGAAAAATCAATTATTAGAACTGATTTAACTGTCAAAACCCAAAAGCATCTAATTACAGAAAGTGATAAAGTAAAAGATTATGATCGCTGTGTAAATGTCACCCAATCTATTTGTTTTGGATTAAACGAAAAAAGCATCATTAAACAAGTTAGAGATCATTATTCAGCAATCCACCCAACCCAAAAACCAGTAAGATTATTAGAACGTCTTTTAGCACTTGTAATTCCACAAAATAAAGATAAAGAAGATATAGTAGTATTAGACCCCTTTGGTGGTTCGTTCAGCACAATGGAAGCAGTTTACAATATGGGTATGAAAGGCATATCCTGTGAAATAGACGAGGAATATTTTGAGAATGGTAAAAACAGAATTGAGAATTTACAGCCTATTCAGGGAAAGATCTTTGAGTAGGTTGTGCATAACGTTTCTTGGCTTTACGCAGGTGGGATTTACTTGCGTAAACATTCAAACAAACACAAACTTTAATTAATATACAAAAGTGGATTTAAAAGCCTAACACCCACTTGCGTAAAACCTATGTTAGGCGAAGTTTATTATTATGAAAATCAAGATAGAATTTGAAGTCGAATTACCAAACGTAAGACATAGTCAAAAACAGTTAGAAGAATATATCCGATTCCATTTTAGAGATAATGGAAGTTTAAGTGGTAGTAATCCATTTGAAAAAGAAAACAAAAGAGAACCAGAGCCTATATTTGGAACTTTTGAATGGGAATATGAAGAAGTGAACGAAGATTTAGTAACTGATTTTGACATGTAGGCAAATTTCGCCTAACACAAAGCTTTGCGAACTCAATAAAATATTTTAAAAACGAAATGAAAAACAAAATGAACAAAAAAACATATAAAGTTGTTGACTTGTTTGGAAAAGAGGAATTTAGATTTTATGAATCAACAAAAAGAAAAATTGATTTATTCAACGACTATGAAGGATTTGTAGATAAATTTAAACCTAAAAAAACAACAGACGACTGTTATACTCCTCCTGAAGTATATCAAATAGTCTTGGATTACGTTAAAAGTCATTGTAATTTAGAAGAAAAAGAAATAATACGTCCATTCTATCCTGGTGGCGATTATGAAGATATAGAGTATCCTGATAATGCTGTAGTAATTGATAATCCTCCTTTTTCTATCATAACGAAAATCTGCAAGTTTTATATCGACAGGAATATACCATTTTTTTTATTTGCTCCTCACCTTACACTTTTTAGTAGCGATGTTGATGTAACACATATAGTTGTCAATGCGACTATTACTTATGAAAATGGAGCAACTGTTAAAACCTCCTTTTTATCAAATATGTTTGGAGATGTTAAAATAATTGGAGACGCTCAATTGTTGGAAAAATTTAATCAATTAAATGCACGAAAAAAAGTAAATAAACCGAAGTATGATTATCCTAATGAAGTTATTACGGTATTCCATGTATCTTGGATAATAAGTCGTGGAATTTCCATAAAAATAAATAAAAAAGACGCTAAGCATTGCAGGGCGTTAGAGAGTCAGAAAAAACATAAAAAAGCAATATTTGGAAGCGGTTTTTTATTATCGGAAAAAGCAGCCGCAGAAAAAGCAGCCGCAGAAAAAGACGATGTAATAATATGGGATCTATCCGAAAGTGAGCGAACAATTATACAATCGCTTGGATAATTTATTTCTTTCTAATTCCCAACCATTCTCCAGAAACATCATCATATAAGTGGTAATATTCAGGAGTAGTTCCAATCAGCTCATGAACATCACAACCAATAGCATTTGCTATTTCTGTAATACGATCCGATGTAGGGTTATTTTTTAAGCTAACATACAATGACTGCCTTGAGATATTGAGGCGGTCAGCTAATTCAGATAATCCAATATTATATCGCTTGCAAACTTCTTTCACTATTAATTCCATGTTGCAAATATAATGTAAAAATATTATAATGCATTTATATATATATGTAAAAATATATTTTAAAAAAAATTAATAAATATTTTGAAAATGTAAAAATATAGTATTACATTTGTAACAGAAAATAAATAATTAATCAAACAAAAAAATAAAATCATGCAAACAAGAAATTTACTTTTACCAATTAAGCAAGAATATTATGATCAGATACTTGCAGGCACAAAGAAAATAGAAACAAGAGAGGTGACATATGAAAACATGCTAACATATTGCGATGCAGATTGTGATTACATATACACATACGATGATGGTAATATAATACCCAGAGAATACGACACAGTCACCTTCATGGCTAAAGATAGAGAACAAATGGTTGTAAAAGTTGATAAAATAAAAGTCTTCATGTTACTTGACGAAGAAACGAATAAATACGAAATGAAACAAGATGAATATGGGTTAGACTACTACCCAACTGTAGCTGAAATTCATTTAGCTGGAATAATCAGCAAATAATAAAAAAAATTAATAAATATTTTGCAAATGTAAAAATATAGTATTACATTTGTAGTAGAAAAATATATAATTAATCAAATAAAATTAAAAGTTATGAGCAATCAAAAAACACAAACAAAAACAATAGAAGATAACTACATTTTACAAGATTACTACAATAGAGCATATAATGCATATCGTAATATATCATTTGACCCAGATAAGCGTGCTGAATCAATCGTTAGAGAATATAGCGAATTATTAACAGAAGATTTAAAACAATATACAGACGACGAAACAAAGCGAATTTATAAAGATCGTTTTATTAACAAGCTATTAGCTTGGTTAGATGCAAAGAGCCGCACAGCTTCATCAATGATAACAGGACCAGCTAGGTTTCCAGTAGAAAGAAACCTTAAAGCACTAGAGATAGAAATGAAACGAAATGAAGAATTTATAAAGTTTAGAAAAACTTTTTATAGTCGCTACGAAAAGAAACAAACTACAGTAATTGACCCAGAAAAAAAAGCTAAAGAAATACACCAAAAGAGAAAAGATAATATATTAGAAAACATGCTATTAATTAAAGCTATTGATAAAAAAGAGCAAACGGGCTTTAACAGAAATTTGTTTATAAACGGTATTACAAATCTTTGCTTAAAAACAATAGCAAAAGAAGGCAACAAAGCAAGAAGCGAAGACATCTTAAACCTTATAAAAAAACATAACAACGGTGCTGACTATGTAAAGCCTATTTTTACAAAAAAGCACAGAATTTTTACGCTTCTAGAAGTAACAGAGCAATACAGAGAAGAGATCAATAATATACAAAATAAAGAATTAAAAATATTAACTTTTGAAGGTTTTAAAGTTTTTTTTAATTACGAAATTGACCGCCTACAGATACAACATGATGAAAAACCAAAGGTAGAAATTATACAATCTTTAAAAAAGAATGCGTTTAGATGGTCGCCAAGTCAAAAAGTTTGGCAAAGACAATTAACTCAAAATGCAATTTCTGCAACACAAAGAATTTTTAATATTACTTTATAAACAGTAACGAGCTTTAGGGTGTTTACTGACTTAGAAAAAAAATAAAAAAAATTAATAAATATTTTGCAAATGTAAAAATATAGTATTACATTTGTAACAGAAAAATAAATAATTAATCAAATAAAATTAAATGTTATGAAAACAATTATTGACGAAATAGAAAACAATAAAAACTTTAACGGCGGTGGGTTAGCGACTAATATTACAGGTAAGCTTGAAAGCAACAGGCATGCAATAGCTAGAATGACAAAAGTGACATTTGGCGAAGCAGTTAAAGAGTTAAAGAAAAAGAAAAATGGAGGTGTTAATATTACAGCTAAAGAGCTATTAGAGATTTATCGAGGCGTATTCGGTGAACCTGAATGGCATCACGCTGGTAAACTGCCAAAGCAATACGGCGGGGGCATGAAGAAAACTTATTTTTTACAAAAAATGCCAACAGCTGAAGAAGTGAAACAATGGCAGGCTGAATTTGAAATCAAAAACAGTGCAAAACTAGAAGCGCAAGAAATTGAGAGGCAAAAAACAAGAGAAAGAGAAAATTTTATAAAAAAATATGGTACTTGTTTTAGAAGGCTTCAAGAAGCGCCAAAATATGCGGTGGTTCTAGTGACTGAAATGCATGGCAAATACGGGTGGTTCGAGGCTAATTATAGGTATAATTTACCTGAGTATTATAGTGGTGTTGCGTTCAAATCAAAAAAATCATTAGAAAAATATTTGTCAATGTAAAAAAGAAAAAACAATAAGACGAGTAATATGTACTCGTCTTATTGTTTTCTTTGTAAAAGCTGAGAATCAGAGAAATAAAAAAAGGCATTATGTGCTTTTTTGTATTGTAAATATAAATATATTGATTATTTTTAGTTATATTTGTTTTATTAAAATGCGAGATAGAGCAGTTGGTCAGCTCGTTGGTTTAACTTGCCAAAGGTCACAGGTTCGAGTCCTGTTCTCGCTACAAATTAAATCAACATTATGAGTAAGAAAAAAAATTTAACATTAAGCATTAAGCAAGTTTATTTTGATGAGATACTTGCAGGCACAAAGAAAATAGAAACAAGAGAAATTAGACCTAAAAACGTGCACAGGTATTGTCGGGTAGATGAAGAGGGTTATGTAATCGAAGATGAAGAAACGGGCAATATTCTGCCCGTTGAATATGACACAATAACATTTCTTACAGGTGCGTACAAAGGTACACGCCCGAGAATGGTGGTGAAAGTAGAAAGGGCAGATATATTTTTATTAGTAGATGAAGAAACAGGTGAATTGATCATTTTACAAGATGAAAAGGGTAAAGATTATAATGCGGCTATTATTGAATATAGCTTAGGCGAAATCATTTCTAGACCATAAATGAATAATTATTGTTTAACATTTTAAATATTTAGCTGAGTTGTTTATAGATTAGGAGTACAAAGACAATTGCGCACAACGAATGCATCGTCGGGTTATCGAGGGGGTAGTAGAACTTCATCGGTGGCAAGTGGTGGACCCGCTGGCAGAGGTAACAGATTTGTATCTCGTAGACAAAGGTATTACGATATACGCCGAGCATTTGGTTTAAGTGGGGGTTAATATGTTAACGCCTTTAGAGCATGCAAAAAAAGTAATTAGCACGGTTAGAGATCGCTCAAACCGTGCAATACTTTTTTATTCAGCTGGTAAGGATAGTATTGTTTTACTTGATTTAATGAGTAAGCAATTCGATGAGGTTGTATGTGTGTTCATGTATTTTGTGAAAGATCTTGAACACATCAACAAATATATTCGATTCAGTAAAGCAAAATACAAGAATGTTCAGTTTATAGAAGTTCCACATTGGATCCTAACGAAAGTATATTCAACAGGTTTTTATTGCAGTCCTCAAAAGGTACGTCAATTAAAGTTAAGAGATGTAATTGAATCAATGAAGCTCCGTACTGGAATACCTTATGCGTTTATTGGTGAAAAGCAATCCGATAACATGAATCGTAGGATAAAGCTAAGACAATACGAGTTAGAAGCGATCAGCCACACAAACAACGTTTACCCGTTAAGCCATTGGAAAGATGGAGATGTGAGAACTTACATTGAGAAAAACCAATTGCCTACTCCTATCAATTACGGTAAGAAGAAAAACAAATCTGTAGGAATGTATTTCGACACAGACGTGTATTTATGGTTACGCGATAACTACCCTGATGATTTAAAGAAAGTACTAAAGCAATTCCCATTATCCGAAAAACTATTATTTGACCATGACACAAAGAGTAATTAATAATCCTGATGCAAAATTCAATCAATCGGTTACTGTGGTTATTAAGAGATCACAAATCAACTTTTCACCATATAACCCGAAGCATCATACAAAAGAGCATATCAACGACATTAAGCGTAACTTCAAAAGAGTTGGTTTTTTAGGTGGAATAATCTGGAATAGCATTACTGGAAATCTTGTAGATGGTCATAAACGTGTAATGGTCCACGATTTATACTACAAATACGATGGAACACCTGAAACCGATTACGACATCAAAGTTGAAAAAATAGAATTAGATCAGAAAACGGAAAAAGAGCAAAACGTTTTTCAATACAAAAGCATAACGCCTTTGAATGATGAGTTGATGCGTGAATTAATAAGTGAAATTGATTATAAAAATGCTGGGCTTGATGATTTTGATTTAAATTATTACGGGGTTACGGTTCCTGAATTAAACAACAATAACATTCATGATGAAATCGAACACTTGTATCAACCTATTGCAGAACAAAAAACCATAGAGCGTGAACTGTCGGATGAAGAAAAAAAACAAGCCGTAAAAGATGTAAAAAAAGAAATTCAAGAAAAGGCTATAGAGAAGACCAAAGATATGATATCCTACATTACGTTATCATTCGATAATCATAAAAGTAAAGAGGCTTTTTGTAGAAGATTTGATATCCCAGAGTACTCAACAATTATAAAGGGTGAAGAGTTTTCAAATAAAGTAGAGAGAATTTATGATTAGTTTTAAAAATATATAAATGGAAAAAAAATTGAACGCACTAGAACAACAGCAATTTTTTGCAGAATTGAATGAAAATATAAAAAAAGAAATTCGAGAACAGTTAACATCATTCCCTTTTCCAATTGATGAAGTAACCGATTTTGAATTTAGATTAAAAAGAGTAGCGAATAAAATACTTAAAAATTCATCTTTAAATAGATTAAAGGCAGATTTGGAGGTTTATAAGCAATTGAGCAACGATAATTTCAATTTATTTTCAGTTTCTTATTTGCTGAATGTTGCTCAGGATATGTCAGCTAAAGAATTAGAAATAACAACAGGTGAATATATCCAACTAATCGAAGAGTTTTACGAATACGGTAAAATATACAATAAATACGCTACACCAATAAAAGAAGCTATCCAAGGAAAGTATCAAAAAATAGCGGATAAATATCAAAATGAAGCGTTGGTTGATCAGAACCAAAAGCGAAAAGTCGACAACAAAAAGGTTATCCCTTTAAGTAGAAAATAAGATAAACTGCTGTAATAGATTGTAATATGGCAAAATTGACAAAGACAAAAGTAAAAAATGCACTTGAAAAAGCTGGTGGAATGCCTGTGCATGCTTCAAAAATTCTAAATGTAGAGTATCCGACTCTTTATAGATTTATGAAGAGAAACCCTGAAATGGCAGAAATCAGAGAAGCTGCACGTTCCAAGTTGCATGAAGATTTGGAAAGCTTAACAACTTTTGCCATTAAGACAGGATATATTGCTAAAGCAGTATTAGACGAAAAGGGTAATCCAACAAAAGAAGTGTTTTACGAAGATGTGGATACTCGAACAAGATTGAGCCAAGCTAATTTTTTAATGAATCAATACCGTGCATCGGTAGGAATAAAAGATGAAATAGATGTCACAACGAAAGGTGAAAAGGTTACTACTGAACGAATCGCTATCATTGAGTTACCCGAACATTTACGTCCAAAATCCGAAGAAGAAAAAGCAGAGTAATCACGAAAGTAAATTACAACAGCAATGCGTAAAATGGTTTAGGCTACAATTTCGTGATGTGATGATATTCTCAATTCCGAATGGTGGATCAAGGCATCAGAAAGAAGTAGCAAAAATCAAAGCTGAAGGTGTGGTAGCTGGTGTTTCAGATTTATTCATCATGAAGGCATCGAGAGGATTTCACGGATTATTCATTGAAATGAAATATGGTAAAAACACAACTACCGAAAAGCAAGATGTTTTTTTAGCCAAAGCGCGAAGCGAACGCTACGCAACAGCTGTTTGTTATTCCTTTGAAGAATTCGTAAAAATCACTACACAATATTTAAAAAACTAAAGGATATTTTTGTCCGTAAATAAAATTAACGATTAAAGTTAAATGCGCGCTTTACTCCATGAAGATAATATTAATCCAGTTTACATACCGTTTTTCCAAACTACAAAAAGGTATGTAAATCTTCGTGGTGGTGCAGGTTCATCCAAAAGTTACACAACAGCTCAAAAGCTACTTTCCATTTTATTAAATCCGTATGGACACAAAGAAAAGGTACTTGCACTCAGAAAGGTTGGAACTACTCTTCGTCATTCTGTTTTTGCATTGTTTAAAGAAATAATTCATGCCTACAATTTAGACGTTCAATACAAAAGCAGTACAATGTCATTTCACGCTCCTAACGGCAATGAAATAATTTTGGCTGGGCTAGATGATTCTGAAAAAATTAAATCGGTTGCTGGAATTACTAAAATATGGCTCGAAGAAGCGACAGAATTTACCGAAGAAGACTTTGACCAGCTTGATTTACGTATACGCGGGCATGTCGATTCTTTTTATCAAATTATTCTTACTTTTAATCCTATTCATGAAAGGCATTGGATTAAACGAAAATTTTGGGACACTCCAGAAGAAGGTGGAGAATATGACCCAGAAATGATGTTTAATTTAGTAACAACATATAGGGATAATAAATTTTTGGATGAGCAATACAAGCAAAAACTAGAAAAGCTTATTAACTCAAACATCAACTTATACCGAGTTTATGTAAAAGGTGAATGGGGTATTGAACAAAACGACAATATGTGGCTTTACGCTTTCTCGAATGAAAAGCACGTGAAACCATCAATACCATTTCTACCAACATATGATGTTTATCTTTCATTTGATTTTAACAAAGATCCGTTGACGTGTTTAGCATTTCAAATGTCGCCAAACAAAGGCGATCATCATAGTTTTATACATGTAATCAAAGAATTTGGAGGTAAGAAATCACTTGAAGATTTATGTACTGAAATTAAAATGTATTTTCCTGGTTCAATATTGTACGTTACAGGTGATAGTTCAGGAAATACGGAAGGTGTAGTCGGGTATCAATCGATACACGATTCTGCTTATACTTTGATTAGATCATACCTTGACATCCAACCAAAACAATTACAACCAATCACATCAAATCTGCATTTCGAAAACAGTAGATTATTGATGAATCAAATGTTTGCACATTACCCAAATCTTTTCATATCCGCAGAGGGTTGTCCGAATTTTATAAATGATTGTGTTATCGCAACGATTGACGAAAAAAGCCACAAACCGCATACGCTCAAAAAAGACCGTGATTTATACAAAATGGATTATTTCGATGGTGGTCGTTACTTCTTCCAACGTTATTTTCACGATTTCGCTAAAACAAATTATTTCAATATAAAAGGAAAAATACCAGCATGAAAAATGATATAAAATTTAAGAAAGTGTTTGAGTCTAAAATGTTAAAAGACACAAACGGGGATCCATTAATATTTTACGCTTTAGCAGATGCGTCGCAATATCACTTGTCAAGATACGTAGCTGCATCGGCACAAAATATTTATTCCGAGTCAGGCTTAACAAAAAGTATTCTTGCTAAAATATGTTCAGAAATGACCAATGCTATCAACAATAAAAAACTGGATGAGGTTGCGGTGTGGGTGAATAATATAAAGGCTCGCATTTCTTACCCTGTTGATGAAGATGCTAGTCTGCGTATGGCTATGATTTATCATTTTGTTGAGGGTGAAAACCCCGATAAATGCGAAAATCATTGGACAGAATGGAAATTAAAACAAATCAAAAACGACCCTGAAGCTTACAGTTTTTTTTTGCCGATTGGTTTGGCATACACTCCAATATACAGAGAATACTTAGAGGAAATTTCAGAAGCTTCTTTGATGGAAAGAAAATCAATGATCCAGATGTTGACACCACAGCACCAATTATAAAAATTACAGAATTGTACGAGTCATATTCACTAAATGCATTGAAAATAAATGAGGGAGATAACATGAAGGCTGATTATTTTTTAAACACAACAGTTTATGAATATTTTTACAAACTAACATTAAGGAATAAGTATGTTGAATGGCACAATGAGGAAATAAAAAAGCACACTAAATGACGTGCTTTTTTTGTGCATTGATTTTATTTTTCGAAACAAGTATTTATAATAATTATATTTTGATTTATTTTAGTAATTTTGTTAAGTTATGGCAGACGAAATTATAGATATCATTCATAACATTTCCTACCAAGTACATGATGCTGAACTTGATAAGGCTATACGTACCGTTGAAGGAAATATTAAAGGAATCGAAAACCTTACCAAAAGGCAAATCCGTTTAGCTCAACAATATAATAGAACGGCAGTGCAAGACAATGAGACAAGGGCTAGACTATCCCGAATGATAAATCAAAATACTTCTGCCCTTAATTATCATAAAAAAAGTTTAGAGCAAAACATAATCAGTAATAAACGATTAACCCATTCGATGGAAAAAGAGCTGGGTATAATCGGAGCTGTTGAACAAAAATTGAAGCTACTTCAAGCTGCTAGACGTAGAGCAACATCCGATGAAGATATCCGCAGATATGACAATTTAATTAACCAACAACGGACTAGACTTAACAACTACAACGCTAATCCTATTCCAAATCTTAGTAAAGGATTGTTAAGAAGTGTCAGTGGTGTGTCAAGGTTATTACCAGCCATTGGCGGCGCTTTGAGTATTGCCACGTTGGGAAATCAGGTGAAAGACGTAACACAACGATTTGAAAGTTACCGAACCACACTCCGTAATACTTTTCAATCATCTATAAAAGCTAATGAAGAATTTACTAAAATTAAAACGTTTGCGGAAAAAACACCATTTGCAGTCGATGAACTAACTTCATCTTTCATTAAATTGGTGAATAGAGGTTTTACGCCAACTTATGAAGAGTTAACGAATTTAGGAGATTTAGCGGCTTCACAAGGAAAATCATTTGACCAGTTGGTGGAGGCTATACTCGATGCTCAAACAAACGAATATGAAAGGCTGAAAGAGTTTGGTATCCGTGCTAAAACTGTGGGTGATTCAGTTACGTTGACTTTTAAAGGAGTAGAGAAACAAATCAAAAAAACCGATGAAGAAGCAATCCGAAAAGCGATTCTGTCATTCGGTCAAATGAAAGGTGTAGCTGGTGGAATGAATGCTCAAGCACAAACTTTGGGCGGGACCATTTCAAATTTGGGTGATTCATTTGATGGATTATTTTCTGCTATCGGGTCTCATGGTCAAAGTTCCTTTCAAGGGCTGTTAAATTCAGTAAAGGAAACAGTAGATTGGTTTACAAAAATGATAGAAACCAGTCCTGTAGATAGCTTGCGGGAGCAACGCAACGAATTAAATCTTTTGGTTGGTCAATTAATTATAGCCAATAATCAAGAGGAGGTTCGAAGCTCATTAATGAGTGAAATTGCATCGAAATATCCAGAATATTTAAATTTAATTGATGCTGAAAGGTCATCTACCGAACAATTGTCATCCGCTTTGTCAGTTCTGAATCAGGAGTATGAAAACAAGATAAGATTAGCGTTAATCAGCGAGGAGCAGAACAGAATTACAGAAGAACAAACCAGATTAATTGGCAAACAGCGAGAAGCAATTAAGGCTTTATTGCCCGAATTGGCAAAATATGGATATACAGAGGTTTCATTTTCAGCCTTAAGTCCTTCAGAACAGCAACGTGTAGGAAATCAAATTCTTAAAAAAAGTGTTCAAAACAAAGGAGAGGATTTAATTAATGAACTTTCAACTTCAACACGTGAATTTGCTGGAGAAAGAAATTTAAATAAAGTAAAACAGGCATCTGAATTTCAGAAAAATTGGGAAAATTTCAACTCTATAAACGAAAAATTAAATAAAGAAAGGCTACATCAAATCAAACTTACAAATGCTCAAAATGAAAGTTATATCAAAGGATTAAAAGAAACATTAGCTCAAGAAGAAGAAGAGTTGAAATTAATGAAAAAGCAAGGGGCTAATCAAAATCAAATTTTAGCACAAGAAAAATTAATACAAGGTATTCGGGATAAGATTAATTCACCAACAAAAACAAAAACTCCTGCTAATTCATCTACTGGAACAACAAAAACAAAATCAAAAACACACTCAGGGCGAACCGTTGATCCGAATAAAGAGGCGTTAAAAGTTATCGAGGAAAATTATAAAACGGAGTTAGAAAAAGAAAAGCAAGCCTTAGAAAAAATAAGAAAAGAAAAACTCACTGCACTCCAAAATGAAGAAATAGACCGAATTACATACAATGAGAAGATGCAAGACATTACAGATTCTCATAATGCTAAATTACTATTGCTAGAAATAAATTACGCAAAACAGCGTATTCAATACATTAAAGGTGCAGAAAAGGAAGCGAGCCAAACAAGAATAGCAGAAATACAAAATTCGATTATTGACTTATCAACAGCACTAAAGGAACGAGCAGAAAAAGAAATAAAAGCATTGATTGATAGCCAGCGTGTAATTGATGATGAACTGTTCAAACTATCTGCTGAATCGCTCGATAAAGAAATAAAAAACATCCAAAAAGGTACAGATGTTCAATTAGAATCAATTGATGAACGCAATAAAGAATTAATTCGTAAGCATGCGAAATTAACTGATGATTTAAATAATCCTGAATTATCAGCCAATGCAATCGAACAATTAAAATTAGTCGAGGAAGCACAAAAGAAAAATGAAGAATTAAGATTAAAAGTTGTTAAAGATTCTGAAAAGCGCATCCGAGAAACGAGATTAAAATATGTTTTAGAAGAAATTAAGGAATTAGAAAACCTTGCAGTTTCAAGAATTGACCATTACACAGAAAAAGAGCAAGCCGAATTTGATAAAAAATACCTTGATAAATTACGAGAAAATGAAAATGAGTTAGAAAAAATACGTAATCAAGCCGATGAAAATGATAATAAAAATTTATCGAAAAACAAAAAATTAAAACTAGCCGAAGAAAAAGCAAACAAGGAAGTAGAAATTGCTAAACGTGCAGAGTTAACGAAACTTTTCATTATAAAAACATCCATTGAAAATCAATTAGCAGTACTAAAGGCAGGGTATGATGATTTGGCAGATGAAGAAAAAGAAGCACGACAAAAGCAGATTGATGCGTTAAATTCTCAATTATCCACAACACAAAACTCAATTAAGAAAGGATTTGATGGACTGGAAGAAAACCCATCAAACGAAAAGTGTAAATGGTCTGAAAAAGACGAAAAAATATTGAATACTTTCCGTGAAATAAATGCATATGTGAATGAAGTTACTGGATCCGTTACCACATTTACTGAGGTTTTACAAAATGCGCTTGATTTGGAAATATCAATAAGAGAAAGGCGTGTTGAGCGTATTCAAAAAATAGCTGAACGAGGTAATGCAGAAATATTACAATTGGAAGAGCAAAGATTGCAAAAAGCACAAGCACAGCAAGAAAAGTACGCACGGCAACAAATTGCAATTAATTCTGCACAACAAATATCCGCATCGTTGGTTGCTGTCGCTGAAGCCGCCAAAAGAGGTGGTGGGTTTCTATCTATTGCAGCGGTGTTAGCTACTATTTCTGCATTAGCTACTGGATATGCTATGGCAAAATCATTGTCGCAAGACAGTACTGGTTCATTAGGTTTCAAAGATGGTGTAGTAAACTTATATGGACCAGGAACGGAAACATCGGATAGTATACCAGCACGATTGAGTAAAGGAGAGAGTGTAATTACTGCCAAAGGAACTCGTATCGGAGATAATGCTAAAATTTTAGAAATGATGAATAACAATGTAGCATTTTCTTTACCAAATATTAAAGACGTTGGTGTAACATCAACCGTAATGCATAATAAAAAAGAAGTGTTGGATATAAAAAACGAGCTGGCAGAAATTAAAACAGCAATAGAAAATCAAAAATCAAGTTCGGTAATAATTGATGCAGATGGATTGGTTGCAATGTCAAATGCGGTTAATATTCGTAAAATGAAACGTGATTTGTTATGAAGTT
The DNA here is from genome assembly GCF_000189415.1 of Weeksella virosa DSM 16922. GTDB lineage: Bacteria > Bacteroidota > Bacteroidia > Flavobacteriales > Weeksellaceae > Weeksella > Weeksella virosa. Next base: position 249,815 of record NC_015144.1, on the reverse strand, counting down.
AAAATTATACATGCGCAAGCTTCAACTTTACGATGAATTCCAGCGTCCAGTTTGGTATTCAGGCATCAATCCAAGTTCATTAAATATTGTTGAAGGTTATATACCAAACAACGAATGGATTGAGTTTACAAAATATATTGATAATCTTGACGAATTAAATATCGTATGTAAAGCAAGGAGTACCGAAAATACACGGTCTATATCAAACATTGAGAAGTCAGTCACCAATGAATTACAATTATATGGAAATGCTTTTAAGTTTGTAAAAGACTGGCTAATGGATCATGTTGCGTCGCCACTTAATGGAATTGAAGTAAAAATTGAGTTAGAAAACATAGGTACAATGACTGACTTCGTTATAAAAAGTGACGGATTAAATTACTGCGATGATGATTATTGTACTATTGAAGTAAGCTTAAAACAAAAAGATGATTTTTATACTTGTATTTATTCAACACTTGTAACAGATAATCATTTAGGAATGTTTAATGGAGAATATAAGCATCCTAGATTTTCGTACTGCAATGAATTTAGACCTACATTTTTATTGTCTTTACTTTTCCAAATTTTAGGGGTTGTTGGAATTGTTTCTATTATAATAAACCTAATATTACAAATAATCATAACGCCAATAATTACGGTAATTAACGCAATAATTTCTGCGGTTAATAAAATACCTGGAGTAAGAATTAAAAAAATTAAAAACCCAATCCCTTCAGTAAAAGAATTAATCAACTCTATAACTGATATATTTATTGATTTGTTTGGGTGTGGGCGTGAACATCCCGCTCCTTTAGTTAGAGATTATATAAGAAATGTTTGCTCAAAGTGTGGAGTAAGAATTACTACAGAGTCGATACCGTTTTTCTTTAATCCATCATCACCGTATTACAACTTAACTTATTTTTCAGCAGAAACAAAAAAAGGTGTTGACAAGAAAAGTAAAAAATATTGGATTGAAGATAATGACCCGTTATTAACTCTTGATATGTTATTAGACCAATTAAAAAAACCTTTTAATGCTAAATGGTATATTAAAGAAGGAGTGTTGTATTTTGACCATGTTGATAAGCTAGATAGTAATGATTACGTTTTTGATTTTATAGATAAGGATAAAAATTTAATCCTAGACAATATATGCTACAGTTGGAATACACAAACAAAACCTGCTTATATGCGTGTTGGATATTCTGTAGATGCTTTTGATAATCTCACAAGCGATTGTAGGGTGAGATATAACGATATTATTGAATTTAATAAACCTATTAATCCGATATTGTCGGGCAGTCAAGATGATACTTTGGTGGAGTTTGCTCCTACTCGATTCAGAAATGATGGAATTGATACAGATTATGTTACACAGACTTTAAGCCCTATTGGGAAAGCAGGGAAAATAATAGGATTGTTATTAACAGGTCCACAATTCCTAATAACTCTTAACCATGTAAAGAAAGAAATGAAACATTACAAAGGAGTGGTATTAATGCAAAACCACACCACGATGTTACCACGCTTAATTATTTGGGATGGTAAAGATAAACAAGCCGCTAAAGCCGTGAAGAGTTATCAGTATGGAGGAGCGATGCCAAGCCCTAATGATATCTATAATACGGGAGGAATACCATATGACCAAGCAAACAAAGCGGGTGAACAATACGATGAATTTTATAAAGAATATAACTACGTAATAAACTATCCAATGTTTTACGATGCTCAATATAAAGGCAATTTATGGGATTTTCATCAAACAAAAGACCCACGATTTAATCCTGTAATGAATAAAGAATTTGAGCTATCAATACAACTATGTACTGAAGCTTTGCACAGATTAAATGTTCTTGAAAATTCAGGAAATGTCAATATAGAACGAAAAGTAAAAATTGATGCGGGCGAATACTACAAAGAGGGTATTATCAAAGAAATCGAAATTAATTTCGATGGTCGGAAAAACAAAGGTAGGTATATAAAAATAAAAGGAACTGTATGATTTTTGTCGACTCACTATCGCAATTGCGAATAAATAATTTGTGCAGAAACGAAAAGCCATATTCACAGCCTGTTGTTACTGCTTCGGATATAAATCTACAAGGTAGACTACCCGAACAATCATTAAATAATTATAGTGTAAAAGTTGTGCTTTATAATTGTACGGGAGAAGTTTTTATCCAAGACGTTACGAACAGGTTCCGAATACAATTTGGAGTGTCAATTTACAACTTCAGATACTTTAACCTACAGCTTCGTGAGTGGGGAGAAGATTTTCCTGTAGATTGCTTCACGCTTAGAGTTGAAATAAGAAATAACGGACAATTAATATTTAATAAAATTACAGAAACATACCAAAGATTAAATCATTCCAAAAGATGTTACATTGAGTTGACTAACACAGAATGGGATGATTTTTCTTTGGGCAGAGGATATCTTCGAGTAAATCAAGACCAATTATACAACAACATAAACGAGCTTGCGAACCATTTCGAGCCAGTATATCATCAAGGAACAAATAAATGGAATTTATATTTTGACTGTTCTCAAGTGAATAAAATTACAATCTTAAGGTCAAATGCATTAACTTTTCCTTTAACTGGTGTGTTAGGCGGTGGTATAGAAAAGAATTTACCAATTTATGCCGTTTATGTCATTGATGAAGATGGGTGTAATTTACCATATACGCGGATAGAGTCAACTTATGATTGTTTAGATAATGTAACAGGATTATATTACGGCGACCCTAAATTATTATTAAACTATCATGGTAATGATCCAGATTTAAGATATTCTAATTCTCAATGGATTGAATCTGAAATAAAAAAGCAACCTACCGAATATGAAAAACAAATATCGTTTTTAGGAAGGGTGCAACGTATTGATGTTACTCAAACTTACAAATTCACGGGGTTAATTCCATTTCCTCAATGGAAGATGGAGGAAATAGAAGCAATATTTTCAGGCAAAAGAATATATGTTGATTCAGAAGAATATATCCATCGAAAAGGTGTTGTGTTTAAAACCGATACAATTCGGAACACCTGTAGTTGGCTGTTAGACGTGTCTTTTGAGAAAAAAGTAATAACAAACGATTTTAGTTGTCAGGACGATTGTACGACTTTGTGTACATATTATGTAATATGGGGAGGGTTGAAAGACCAGGCATATTTTGACGAAAACGGAAAAATAATCGGGCATACCTTCAATGAGCTTTTAAACTATTTTAATTCTTTTAGCGATGTTATATCTATTGAAGAGTATCCAAGCAGTGAAACAGCATGCCAGCCTGTTGCGATAATAAAAATAGACTCTTTTGGGTTCTTACCAAGTTTTATACATTACTGGGAATACTCGCCTGCTAATAGAGTTTACGCACAAAAAGACGATTGCGTGTTGCCTAAAAATTTATGCAATGGGGTCGAAGGTTTATGTTTGCCGCCTAATGGAATTAAATCAACTTGTGAAATTATAGAGGATTGTCAAAGACCATCAAGTATAATTACTAATTGCGTTGATTTAGTAATAACCAAAGGCGGAATAACTTTAAGCAAGGATTGGGTTCTTGCATCAGGCTCTAAATTAGAAGCAGACCAGTTTGGGAACGCTATGATTTTATTGAAACTAGAAAATCATAAAATACCTTTAGATACAAACCTGTTAAATGAAAATATAGGAACACTTAATGCTGTAATGCAGCCAAAAAACACAGAGTTTATAGAAAAAGAAAATCTAAGCGTCATGATAATGAGCAACGGAGACTTGTATGTTAGTTCTGATAATTTAGATTTTACAAAAGGATATTTGGAGTTAACGTTAAATATAAATTACAATATAAATGGCAATTAATTGGGAAATAAATGTGCAAAACCCTGTTCTTGCAGACGGCATGAGCTTTAGGGTAAGATATAAAAAACTACCAGACGGCAAATGGGTTGATTTTTTGCCAAACCCAACTACAAATAAATTTATAATTAAAAATTTAGAAAACGGGAAACATCAGGCAGAAATTAGGACGGTTTGTTCAAACGGATCATTATCTGTTCCTGTTTATGTTGAGTCCAATTGCTCGAATGGTGGGTTAGATGAAAATCCTCAAGGTTATTTTATAAATATATTCTGGAATGACAATCATGGAGTTGAAGATAGAGAGTATGTAAACGCATACAATCACATGGTAAAATATAAAACCAATATTAAAACTGAAGAGGGAGGAAATATTGCTATCCAAACATCTCTTAACGGAAGTGATTGGGCGACTATAGATTACCTAGAAAGTACTGATGGAATATTTCCGATAAGCGGGGTAAAGCCTGAAAAATTATATGTTAGGGTTTTAGGTTCTGTAAATAAAGGAACGGAGTGGATTGAATCAAACGTGTTGCACATAAAACCAAAAGACGAGTCGTATTCGTGCGAAACCTACACCTTTAGAAATACAAATAATATTATAAAAAAATGTTATTGTCGCGGTGCGTTAATACATTGTGCGGAAGCAGACACTTGTGATTCAGCAGAAATTGAAATAATAGAAACCCAAAAACCTTTAACTGTTTATTGGATAGACTGTCAAACGGGGGAACAGAAAAGCCACACGTTAAAAGAATTTGAAAGTATTACTGTTAACCGCAGAATATGATGCTAAATACATTAAAAATGTTACAGCAGAACGATCCTTCAATGAAAATTGTGGGGTCGTTTTGTCTTAAAATAGAGAATCAAGAATTGCAAATAAAGGATGTTGATATACTTACGGATGATTTAGATTTATATTTAAAATTTAATATTTCTAAATGGGTAAAAAAAACACCAATGTCCGAAAACGGGAAAAGGGGGGCGTTTGTTTTAAATCGAATAAGGTTTGATGTATTTCAGAAAAAACCGCACACTAATGATGTATTTTACAACTATCATGGATTGTCTGTATTAACTAAAAAAAGTCTTATAGATTATTGGATACACATAACTGCTGAATATAACTCGCTCAACAATGCAACAGGAAGATTTTATGCTGAATACTTTCAAAAAAAAATTAATATTTATAATGCAAATAATTAGATACTTTTAATTTATATTTGTGTAAATGAAATGTTTAACAAAAAAAATAATAATATGGGAAGTATTTGTCCGGCAGAATGTGCAGATTTTACACTCACCGAAGTAACTAAGGCGGATTGTGAAATTTCATACAGAAAAATCAATATTAAATCGCTTGGATTTTACAAATGTGATGTAAAGCTACCTAGTCCTATGACTGACGAAGCGTTTAAAACGTTATATGAAAGTGGAGCAATCGTATTTTCAAATGAATTAGTCAACGTCTCTATCTCAGAACCAGTTTACGAGGAAAGAAAGTTATCCGATACACGTCCAGCTGATCAAGAAATTGTAGAGCGCCAAATAACTTTTGAAGACCGTATTAAAGTAGAGATTCCAGAAGTTTCAGGAGGTTCATCTACTCCAGCTAATTTATTTGCTGATTATGATTTTTGGCAAAACAAATTAGATCACAAAACAAGCCTAAATTATGGGTTTGTGATGTCTAACGGGGATTTTGTAGCTCCAGTTGATGAATATGGTTATGGAATGTCTGCATCGTTCCAAATGCATCGCAATTTCGAGAACCTTACTAGAGGGGGTGCCATTGAAATTAAGGCAGGAACATTAACGTTTTTAGGTGATCCTTTAGCAATGAAGTATAAGCCAATAATAAATTTAAACGACATACCAGAATTAGCTGGTAAATGGTAATGAATATCGAGGAGGTAAAAAAATTAATCAATAATAAAAGTGTTTCTAATTCCAAATTATTAAAGGAAGCTAGAAACACTTTTTATGCGATTACATTACACACGAAAGGTGCTAGACCATCATTTAAGGATTTGTCAAGCCCCTCAGCTGGAACAATCTATCCTCCAGATTATTTAGGTGAGGAATATCAACGGCTATTTGATAAATTTTTATTATCTAAACACCCTCGAGAAGAAGATGTTACAAGGCAATGGAGATACAGTCAGTACCGTCCACTAACAAAATCCCCTTTTCAGAGACTAATAAAAGTCGTAAAGGGAATGATTTACCAAGACACAAAATACACACTTAAAGTAGAAAATAAAACAAATGAAGAGTATTTAAACGGTGCTAATTTTCAAGAAAACAACAATTTTATTTCGTTGTTTAAAAATATCTTTGTTCAAGCAATGTTGGAAGACCCAAACGGATATATCGTTATTATACCAACAAAGCACAGAAAAGAAACACTGCACTTAACCGAGCCTCTTGAAATTTCCTTTTTATACGTAAGATCTATCGATATTATACACGACGAAAATCAAGATTTAATATTCAAAACACAAGACGGTAATCATGTGTTTTGGATAAATAAAACAGATATAATACGATTCAAGAAAAATCAAAAAAATGAATGGGTCAATGAAGCTGGCTATTTTAACCATAAATTTAGCTTTATACCTGCTGTTAAATTAGGTGGCATTTATGCTAATAACAATTTTTATAAATCATTTTTAGATGATGCTCTGCCAATTGCGGATGAATATATTTCTAGCCATTCATCAGAACAGCTTGTCGACAAAGAAGCATCATATCCATATATTCAGCAAGCAACTATAGACTGTCCTACTTGTCACGGAATTGGATCTACGCAAGAAATCGTAGAGATTTGCGAACTTTATCCAAACGGAACAAAACAAGTACCATGTAGCACGTGTCAAGGGAAAAAGCAAATTTCAATAAACCCTGCCGAACGTTATGAAGTGCCCGTTGACAATATGGATCGTGACATGGTCCGCATTATTAATCCTAATATTGCGGTAAATCAATACCATAGAGATAAAAACAGAGATATTTTTAATGCTATTCTTGACAGTCTGAATTTATTAAAAGTAGATGAAGCGCAATCAGGAGTTGCGAAAACAATTGATAGAGATAATCTTTATCAATTCGCATCCAATATATCGGATAGGCTATTTGAGCTTAAAGAATTTTGTTTGAAATGTTTTATTGCTTACAGACTTCCCGCCCCTAAGTTTGAAGGGGGATTCACTTTAATAAAGCCTTATAAATTCGACACTCAAACTGCTAACGATTTATTATCTGAAATACAAACAGCAATTGCAAACGGATTGCCTTTAAACGTAAGGTTAAGTCTTATTAATGATTTTGTTGAAAAGCGATTTAAAGGAAATGATGTACAAATAAAAATTAATCAGGTGTTATCTATTCTTGATAAAACTTATGGATTAACAATAGCAGAAATTAAAGATGCTAAAGATATAGGTTATATAACTGAAGAAGATATTGCTAATGCTAAACAGGTTAAAGATAGCATCCAAAAAATAATACTAGATAATTCTTTTGAATATATCAGAGAGAAAAAAGTATCAGAAATAATTAATTATATCCATAATAAAGATAATTAGATGATTAATACTTATATTTGTTATAAATAAATTTCTATGGCGAAGAGGAGGAATACACAAGTGACAAGTTCTGATGTTAACGGAGTGAGCAATAAAGAAATTGCATTAAAAAAAACGACAAAAACAAATTCAGAAATTGACGTTTTACAACCCGATACTGTTGAGCCAGCGCAAAAAAAAGCAAAGGTAATTGACGGACGGGTACAAGTTCATGGGCAACACTCAACAGTGTTGGTGAGTCCTAAAACGGCTTACATAATATCAAAATTTAAATAATATGGCTAAAAAGGATGTTAAAAAAGATAGCGATGTGGAAAACACAATAAAATCCGATGTTATCCAGCCTGAAATTATCGAAAACAAAAACGATTCATTAGAAATAAAGCTGAAAAAAGGCGAATGTTTGATTAAAGAAATTTCATCCAACAAAAATTTTGTTACATCAGTAAAGTCGGCAGAGAAGTATTTTAATGATTCAACTAAATACGAAGTTGTAAAAAAAAATCAATAATTAACTCATACTATGAAATTAACAATAGACCAAATTCAATCTTTATTCAACGGACTGGGCATTGCTCAAGCTGTGGAAATAGTTAGCAATACAGAAGAAGCCAACAAAGAATTTAACGCAGATAATATATTAAAATCTTTTGTAGATAGTCGTGAAGCGGTATATATGGCGAAATTCAATGAGGAGGTTTTGCCTGAAAAGCTTAAGGCAGTTGCTGGTGAATTTGGTGGTAAACTTAATGGGTATATTCGTAAGGCTAGTAATAATCAGATTCCTTTAGTCGATTTAGAAAAATTAACAGATGCTGACAAAATAAGTAAATTGGTAGAGGTGTTGGATGTTAATAAAAGCAAAGATACTGAGGAAATTAGAGAACAATTAGCGCAAGCTATTGAGGCGCACAATTTGGAAATAGAAAAGATTAAAACAGAATACGAGTCAAAGATTAAAGAAGCTGATAATCGTTTGACTGATTATAAGGTGTCTGAATATTTAATAACAAAGGTGTTGCCTGAAATTCCATTAATAGATGGTGATAATAAAATTAGAGCGAGCTTGTTAAAAAACGCTTTGGTTGAAAAATATCATTTAGCTATCAACGAAAAAGGCGAAGTAGAATTAAGGGATAAAGAGAATATAGAAAAACCAATCCTTGATCCTGATAAAAACACTTTTATCCAGCCTAAACAATTTGCGACCGAATTTTTTGGAGGTTTGGGTATCATTAAACAAGATAATCGTGGCAGTGAAACAGAAACAGACAGAACGAATGGAAACAGTGATGTGTCTTCAATGCGTGGCGCATTAGATCAGGTAACTATATCCGCTTTAGATCAAATATAATTGACATAAACAATACTTAGCGTGGACGTTGTATGAAAAGTCCTAAAACCATACAGGTAGGTTTTGAAGTACCTAAAACTTTCTAGAAAATATTTAAGTAATTAAAACCTATCATAATGAAAAAATTCCATATTAATGTTCAGCGTTGGATTAGAAACTGGTCAAGAACAACAGCAATCCGACATGAATTTACAGAGGCAGTAGTTGCGGCTTCTCAAAGAAACACAACAATTCAACAATCTGATTATCGCAATGATAACGGAAGAAGAAAATTAACAGTAAAATACTTTCCTCCAATTTGTGAGTTGGAATTTGATTGTTCCACAACTATTTGTGATTCAGGAACGTCAATCAAACCAACTTCACGGGATTTTGATATCAAACAATGCTCAAGATCTCCCGTGTTTTCAATCTCAGTACGTGATGTTCGTGACTTAGACGGAATTGACCCGAATAGTATGTTTATGGAACTTTTCTCGAACGCATTAGCGGCTGCAAGGAAAACTTTAAACATGCAATTATTAGCGTATTTCATCGCAAATATTGGTCGTTTCCCTGATGGGTCGACTTCGAAAGTAGTTTCATTGTTTGATGTTGAAAAGAAAACAATTGACCCTTTTGGAAATGTTGTAATTGCAACTACTTTTTCAGACGCTAACTTAAGTGAGCCAATTGTTGTAGGCGGTTCGCATGTCCAATTTGTAAGGTCTTTACTTCCAGTTTCAGGAACAAACAACGATGGTATCAATACAGGCGGTTTACCTTACTCTAATTATTACTATGATAAAGCAGTAAACGAAGCGTTTGGAGGTGGCGAGCATTTAATCGCCTTTGACCCACAAGTTTTAAAATTCGTATCCTATTCTGAAAATACAGGAAGATGGACTACTGACTTAAAAGGGCTTTCGGTTACGGATATTGAAGGGTTATTTAGTCAAGGCATCAATGATAATGTTTACTTTGGTTCGATTATCGACCCAGTAACAGGAATCATGTGGGATTTAGATGTGGTCCACAAACCATGTACTAACGGTGACAAATACGGAGAGTGGAGATTTCAGTTTGGTCTTTATTGGGATGTGTTCTTCATGCCTGACCGTGTTTGTAACGATGAGGCAGTGAACGGAGTGTTTCATTTTACAGGATGTCAAATGAATCCAACTGTTTGTCCAGAAGCTACCCCAGCGGAACCAATCGCTAAGAAAAAATATGAATGGACCCCTAGTGATATTGTGCCGGGCTACATCAAAAATGTAACAATTGGAAACCAATCATATACGGTTGAAGCAAATGTAGCGAACGTGACTGAGTTAGTTGCGGAATTAAATGCATTAGGTGGGTATCAATTTGAAGCAAGTGGAGATAAAGTAGTATACGTTGGGTATTCTGCTCCTTCAATTAGTGTTAATGATGCCGATGCCGTGACATTCACAGAAGCGTAATTATTATATATTAAATATTCATTATAATGTTGATTTGAGCACGTTCATTTCCAATATCTATTGTGTTCTTGGATTAATGGGCGTGCTTTTTTAGTAAAAGCTTATGAGTACTTGTTTAGACAATATTGTTTCAGTTTCAAATCCATGCAGTAATGAAAAGGCATTCAATACAAGTGGATACGACTTGCTAGACGCACCCGAAATAAATCTAAGTAACATTTCACAAATTGCAAATTCTGACCAACCGAACGGATATGAGTTTTTGAAAGCTCAATTAAAATTTGCAATTCGGGATGTTGTAAATGATTTTATTAGCGTTTTGAACACAAACAATTTGATTACACAGTTAGTATCGGATCAGATTATTACTGGACAATTCGATAACTCATTAAACAATCCTATAGCTGGAAAATGTGGAATAACAATTAATAGAAATCAACAATACTACGAACCAAATAGCATTAAACGCTTAACGATTCACAGCGTTATGATATTTCCAGTTGATGACCATGAAAAAACAAACCTATTCATACAGCAAGGAACGGTAATAAAAACTTTTCCTATTAAATTAATTGGTGGGAAAATCAACAAGTATTCGATTAATTATAAATCTGAAGGTAACGACCCAATTCATGTTTATTTAGAAAACATTGAAACGTATTCATCGGAATTGACGTGCTTGATTGGATGCAATGGTTCTATGCCAAATCAATGTGGGTTCGTGAAAGGATATAAAAACGGCACAGAAATACAAAAAGAGGGGTTTGGGATTAATATTGCTTTTAGTTGTGATTGCGATTATGAAAGTTTGCTTTGTCGATACGCAAAATCTTATGTAGGAAAAATCATCTATCTAAAATCTAGAGCTAACATCCTTCAAGAGCGATTAAACAACGATAGAATAACTTCATTTATTATTTATGGGCGTGAACACGCAACGGAACTTCATGAGAAAGTAGAAAACGAATACCGTGAAACATGGAATAGTTTTGTTGAAAGCCTGCCGAATTTATTAATCAATGATTCGGATTGTATTAACTGTAAACGTGTAAAAATTGTGGTTAATGTGTGATGGATATAAAAGCTTATTTGGAAATGTTGAAAAAAATTCGTGTTGAGGCAACTGATATAATGAGTATTCCAATTTTTCAGAAAATAGCTGAACAAACAGAAAGAAGCATGAAGATTAGAATATTTGAAAATGGGAAAGCGACCAATAATTCCGAAATAGGAAAATACTCAGAAAAACCAATGCGAGTAAGCCAAAATCAATTCATTAATAAATCAAATTTCATTCCTACTGGCAGAGGAAAAAAAACAGCAGAAATGAAAGGAGGTTACAAAGAATTAAGACAAAAACAAGGACTGAAAAGCGATACTGTAAATCTTGAATACACGGGTGAATTAAGACACTCTATTTCTGCAAAAGCACACAGTCATGGTTTTAAAATAGGATTCACAAACCGTAAAAACTCAAAAAAAGCCAAGCATTTGGAATACAAATACAAAAAAAATGTATTTCAACTAACAGAACCAGAAAAGAAGCAAATAACGAAAGCAATAACTGAAGAGTCGAAAAAAATACATAACAAATTCAAATGATTAGCCAGAGTCACATAAAAAAGAATCTTTTAAACCAATTGAATTTCTTCAATTATGGCTTTTCCGACCTATACATGGACCATTCTGCAAAAAGGCTTATATCTCTAGACCAAAAAGAAAATGTAGCGTATGGCGTTGATGATAGGTATGGTAATTATTTTTACTTGCGTAACGATGGAAACGTAAGAGTATCTCAAGGCGAAAAAATAATTGAATCATCTAAAAATCTACTGCTAACAAACACAATTGTACTTGTTGCAAACGTTTCTAATGCTTATCCTGAGAAACTGCTTGAATGTTTATTGAATTATCTAGGTATCCAAGATGATATAATAATAAATTCAGCACAAATAACGAATGAAAAAGTAATTAATTCTGAATATCCTCTATTGGATAGGGCAGAAAAAAATATAATTCTTTCTCAATTACACAATCGAACCCTCGTAAAACTTGAGTTTATAAGCTATTCAACGATGCAGCCAAACGAAAGAAACTGTTATGAATGTAATCCTTGCAAAAATTGTTAAATAAAATGAAATGTTGTGACAAAATAGAGTTTTTAGGATGCTTTAGTGCATGTGAGCCAATTAACACAGGTTTAATTGCTGATTCATCGGGGGTATGGAGAATAGAAATTGATTATATGGGAATTACCAAATATGTGTCAATTGATTTAAAAGAAAACCAGCAAATCATAATCAATGAAAAATTAAACGAGGATTATTTACACACAATCCGAATTATAAATCCAAAAAAACAATTGTTACAAAACAAATGCTTTTCATTTAAAACCATCAAAACATTATGCTTGAATTAATAATAATCACTATTGGGTTTCTTGTCGGAGTAGCTTCATTCTCGATGATATTTTTTGCGTCAATTCAAAAAGGACAATGGCTTGATATGATGTTTAATTGGCAAAATCAACTAAGAGAATGGGATATGTCAGGAACAAAAAAAGGACTTATTTTATCCAAAATATTAGGATATTGTGAATTATGTTTTTCGCATTTTACAGCCTTTATTTGGTTTTGGATATACATAGCAGTAATTCTTTATTTTATTGACTTTAACCCTCCGATTGCCATATTTCCTATTTGGTATTTGCTCTATATGTCAATATCTACAAACATTAATCTTTATTTCATAACAAAATTATTTAAGCCATGAGAAAATTCACAGAAAGCGAGATAAATGCAGTAAAACCAACAGGAATACAAAAACACTACAATAAAAATCCAATTCCAGCTTTTGAATTAGAAAATCACTATTTACAAGCTGAAGAATTAAATAAAATAGTAGAAACATTAGATCTCAACAGTAAGATTATTAAAATCTTGATGGAGTTAAATAATCAACTAATTACTAATAATTCCATTCAGATATTAGGCACTATTTATACCTCGCAAACCTTGTTTGAACTTAACGCTTTGCCCGACGGAGTCTATAGAGCGGGCACATCAGGAATGTATGCGTTTGGAATTGAAGCTAAAGAAGGTTGTTTGACAAATTTTAGGAAAAATAATTTAAAATGGTCTATAGAAAGTGAAGTTAAAATAGGAATTAATATAGAAGCTGGTCTCAACGAATTTGTGGTGGGTGGTGAAAACGGAATTACATCTCGAAAAATAACCGGTTCGGACATCATCTACAACCCCAATGCTTCTGCCGATAGTCCACACATTGTGCCGTCGTACAATGTCGTGACGGATAGGTGGACGTCGGGCTACAAGGTGAGTAGAATTCCTTCCTTCCACACGCTGGCGCAACGACACGGAGACGGACGACTGAAAGCTTCTAGAGCCTTGCAAGCCGATGACTTGGTGCCATACGGACAGATGCCGATTAAGCTATTCGACACCAGAGAAGAAGCAACCAAATACGCCAAAGATACGGGTACGGAGGGCGAATTGCTGATTGTTACCGCCGAGAATAGACGGGTGTACCAGATAGACGGTAATAAGAATTTACAAGTATTCGTGGATAAGGGCGGTTCGAGTACTTTTATCGGTTTACCCGATACGCCGAGTAGCTACCCAAGCGAGGAGTATCAATTGCTACGCAATGCCGATGGTCGATTGGTTTTTACAGGTCTGCTACCCGAAGATTTCAGTATACCACGCAAGACCGAACGCCAAGTACTAATCTACGAGAGCGATCGAGACGGGTTCCGAGCTATGCCCTACGCAGAAGATGCGTTGCCTAATACGTTCGTAAAAAGAACAAGCGACGGACGGGTGAAAGTGGCTGAACCAGTGAATGAAGATGATGCTGTGAATTTTGGTTCGATTGACAACTACGCCTTACGTACAGCTACCAACATAAGCGACGAAGATGCCAAAGCATGGCGCGATAAGCTAGACGTACCTACCATCAATCCCGAAGAATTGGGTAAAGTTGATACAGTAGACGGTGTTGCGCCTGACGAAAATAAAAACGTTCAGCTTAATGCTTTAGTTAAAAACAAAGTCAACGAAGTAGGAGAAGATTTTGCTTTGAAATCGGGGAATGCAACGGTTAGGTTTGATGAGAGTAAAATTCATTTTAAAGGTGCTAGTACAGAAGTTCTAATAGGAGATGCGGTAGAAACAGGGTCCGCCTTCAGGTGTGTTCAATTTGATGATGATGGCAGTAATTTATATGAAGTTGCTTGGAATTTTAACCTAATTACTGGTAGCTCCTATGGAGAAAATGCTTCTAGATGGAGTATACATGGTGGTTCAGGAAGAGGGGCAAGGTATGTAACAATACCAATAACAGAAAAATATAGAAACTTAGTCGTTTCATGGAATGGTGTTTTTGCTGATAAAAATGGGAACATTGATGCTGATGTAGAACCTTATATTGATGATTATTTCGACAAAGAAACCATCACGTTGAAAAACATCCCAGACAAGACGCAAGATGCAACCTTCAATCAACTTATAGGCCTTAATAATACAACCAAAGAATTAGGGGTTGTAGGTGGTGCAGCAACCGTAAATTCTATCCTATCAATGGATAATAACGACCCAGCTCTTATTGCACTATCGTACAAGTTAAACGGTATCTTCTCATCTTCTACACGTGTGGTAACGAATGGTATTTTCCCGCCTGTAATAGAAGAAGGCAACGCTATCAAAACCTTAACTATTCTAGGAAAAGGCTTGACCTTGCCCGAAGATGAAAATATCACCAAAGTTCAGATTGTACACTTACAAACAATGAATATCTACGATGTAGGCTGGAAAAACGTTCGAGATAACGCATTAGAAGTTTATGTGAATAGTTCACTCTATCCGATAGGTGAATACAAGGTAAAGATACTTTCGGGAGTACAAGCGCATATAACGGGTACATCGTTCGAGATAATGCCTGAGAATTCGGTAACGGCTATCCCTACCAATAGTTTGGTTTGGGAGTGGTATAAGAATCTTCAATCAACGATTACAGAAGAAGAGAGCGGGATTAAGGTTGTAGAGCCTGATCTAATATCGGTTACCCAAAAGGGGTTGTTTGGCTCTAATGCGGGGGTAATCCAAGATGCAATGGTATCGCAAATCATTAACGACATCGGCAACTTCTCTATATCGCTAGACCTTAGCTGGAATTTGCCAGAAGGTCAATATTTACCCATAGCAGTGGGGTTGATTAATAACGATGATTACCAATCTAGAATTGAGGAGTATGGTGGGCATTTGAAAGGCGTAACTATAGATGGTGTATTCCGTAAACACCTAATCTACGGCGTATCGGTCGAATATAAACATGTTGTTAGATATCGGACTTCCGAAAAGCATATTAGGGTTGGAAAACATAATGGCGTAAGACCGTTTGAGCCCGCACCCTACCCAACTTATAAAGGTAGTGATAGGCTGGTGATAACAAGAAAGGGTAATAAACTCTACACAGTGTTTGGTGAGCATATGTATGTAGAGGATATTCTAGAAACGGAGTTACACCGATTAATCATTCTCAACTGCGCGACTGTTAATAACCTAAATGGGAATGTGCCCGTAGTCGATAATAAGTCAGAAATCAAAATCAATTCAATCGAAACATTCAAGTCAAATCTTTATAAACCTCATTAAAATGATAACAAAACAAATATCAAATCATCCTACCCTAACAACTTTGGTTAGAAAAGTAGAAGTTTATAGAATCGCACTGAATATGGATATCCAGACGATCGTCGTTAATGCACGGGTGCTTCATTATATGGGCGATACATTGTTGCCCGATTTTACAAAGGAAGTCAAGTATTGGATTGTATCCAATAGAGACCAAGTAGTCGTGCGTGATGAAAATAACGACATCATCGAAGATGAAGGGTTGCGAGGTGCTTATGATGAGTATATAAGTAAGGCTATGCCTGTTGTGACGCCTATGATAGAGAATCTTGTAGAAAATTACGATAACGAAAAAAAGATTTTCGATGTGTAACAAAAAAAAATCCATCAAAACCAAAATAGGCATCATCGCCACGCCGTTGATCCTGTTGTTTGCCTACCGGGTGAAGGTGCCGTTGCGTGATAAGCTAGAGTACTTTGTGGAGTCGCTCTTCACCTTCACGCCTTTGGCATTTATATTCGCTATCCTACAACGCTGGTTCGATGCCAATTCTCTATTCGCTATAAGCCTAGTCGGTGTATTGGTTACTAATGGTCTAGTGGGTGGTTATTTTCATTATAAAAAAGGAACGTTCGATTTACCCACGTTCGTGAAAAAAAATATAGAAATGATCGCCTATACCTTCGTGGTCTATTACTGCCTATATGTCTTGCACGAGAATATCAAGGAGACTTTTTCTACCAATCTTTTTTTGGCACTCATCAACGTAACGTCGCTCCTATTCCCGGTTAGCAAGATTTGCAAGAATGTATTCATCCTATCAGACGGCAGACATCCACCCGAATTCCTCATGGTTAAACTCTATAATTTCCAGAAGCGAGGCGATTTACAAGAATTTTTTGAATCAAAAAAAGACTAAATATATTAAAATGAAAGTAGCATTAGTAATAGGACATACCAAGACAAAGGATAAAGGAGCTTTTTCTAATCAACTTAGACAAACTGAATTCGACTATAATTTGCAAGTTGCAGAAGCGTTGAAAGCTATTAATCCTTCAATGTTTGATATTTATACGCACGAAATCCAAGACTATTATCAGCGACAAAAAGGAATGGCATACAAACTCAATCAAAAAACTTACGATTTAGTTATAGAAATGCACTTCAATTCTGCATCGGTAACAGCGAATGGAACAGAAACCTTGTATTATTTCAATTCAAAAAAAGGAAAGGAATATGCAGAGATTTTATCAAAAAAAATTAGCGAGGATTTCGGTACAAAATTGAGAGGTGTAAATGGAGCAAAAGCGTTAGTAAATAAAAACGATAGAGGTTATTGGTTTGTCTATTTGCCGAAAGCGCCTGCAGTAATGTTAGAGCCTTTTTTCGGGAGTAATCCAGCCGAAGCTGAAAAATTTAAAGACGTAAGCAAATACGCTCGTTCAATTTATAATGCAATTCTAAAATTTAAATAAATGAATCGAAACATAAAAAATATAATAAAAACGTTATTCTTTATTTTCGGAGCGTTGGCGATTCTGTCGGCTTGCAAAACCAAGCAAATCGCAAGCGAGCTATCGCACGAAAAAGAAGTAACCAACTCCGAAAAAGTAGCGTCAGAAACAGAAGAAGCATCAATCGTTCGCGAACGGTACGATTTCTTGAAGGAAAACAGGTTGCTCAGTTCGTATATGAATCTGTTCGATTTTTCCTACGATGGAAAAGAAAACGACAAAGCTTCTGTTGTTCTCGAGCAAACAGAAAAAGGTCTGCGAATGGATATACAAGGTGCGATGCGCGCTAACATGAAGCAGGAATCGAGCAAACAAGAAGAAAATCATACCAAAATAAACTATGAAAAAATAGATTCTATTGTTGATAAAAAAATAACCGAAAACATTTCTCAAATAACCGAGATGATCCGACATCAAAACTCGCGAACAAAAGAAGTGCAAGTAAAAGGATTGCAGTTTGGCATGTTCGCATTGCTAGCCATTCTTATTACCATTGTCGTTTTTTCGTTTGCCATTTACATATACATCAAGAAGTTGACTTAATTTCTATTTCATTCATTTTTTGTGTTTTTTTATTTAGGAAAAAAAGGGGCATTTGCTCCTTTTTTTGTGGGGGGAATTATTTTAAAAAAATAAATACTAAAAAGTTTGCAAGTAAAGAAAAAAGCTATATATTTGCAATAGAAAATTAAACGAAATATTAATCAAACAAAAATTAGAAATTATGTCAACTTTAAAGTATCAATTAAATACAGTAGAATTTGGAAATTTTGGTGTAGAATCAGCAGGTCAGGCTTACATACTCCTTACAAAATTATTTCCAGAAATTGCAAATAAAGAGAAAGCAAAACAGCACATCTACAGAATATGCAAATCACACGATGAGAATATACCTTTTGATTTGTTTGAAAATAAACGGTCTTTTGCTATTGGTGGATTTGGAGCACCTAGATATATTTCAATTTCAAAAATATAGAAGCCACGAATACTATAATCTAATAAAAAAAGGCTACCCAGTTGGGTAGCCTTATAAGAAAATCAAACTTCTAATATTAATCAAAATAGAAATTATGGATACAAAGATACACCAAATAAAATTACCTAAGTTCATTCATTGCGAAAACGAACCCAAAAACGGAGAAATCATCCACGACAACAGACAGTTCATCTATTGTCCAGAGTACCTTACGCTGGTAGAAATCGTTCCGCTAGATGCTTATCAAATTCATTATAGTATGGATTTTCCTCAGAAGCATTTCAATTATTACTCCGAGCGATATCAAGAGGAAGAGGATTACCTGTTGGTATTGGTGCAGAATAATATCGAAGTAGTGAATCAAAGTAGAGAAATAGAAATTATGCAGAAAAAATACCAACCATTGACCGTCGACCAAATGCTCGATGAAGCTTGGAATTATTACGAAAATTATCTAATATGGGAAGATCAACAGTTATGAAAGAATCAGACAAAGCCAAGCGACTAATTCTATTTCTAGAGGAAGTACGACTCAAAAAAAACATGAGCCGTTACCGACTATCCAAACTTACAGGTCTACCCGAGTCGACCATCAAGCGAACGCTTGATTTTATGAATGAGCCATTATTATCTAATTTCCTTAAGATTGCCGATGCACTCGAGGTGAAGGTTTCGGCAGAAGTACTCAATGAAGCGAGCAATAAATAATAAACAAGGTTCAGCGACATAATATGACGTTCAATGTGTTATTTTCGCAGATAAAAGTTAATAGAAAAACCGACCTAGAATATAGGTCGGTTTTAGAATAAATAAATAAATAAATCAAATAAATAATTCAGTTATGATAACTGATTAAGGGGCAAATATACTATTAATAATCTTCTAAACAAATTCACGTTCTAGTTTTTTTGCTTTTTCAAATCTTAATAAATTAATTTGATTAGCGTAAATTTCAGTGGTTTTAGCCTTAGAGTGACCAAAAATTGCCTGTATGGTTTCTATATCTAATCCGTCGAACATCATGTCATTGGCTGCTTTGTGTTTTAATGAATAAAGATTTTTATTAATTCCTAGTTCATCTTTTATATACTTTTTCCAATATTTTGTAACTGTATCACGTTTTATTTTATATTTATTTGGAGAAAACATTTCTGAATAATCCAATTTACCACCGTGTTTTCGTGGTGTTCCGAATAAATAAAGGTCAGGACCATGTGTGGGGCTTATTATTGTCAATAAGTCTTTTTTTAAGTCACTCTTTATAGGAACTAATCTATATTTATTTGTTTTGCCATCATCGGATTTGAGTAAAATTAAATCACGATCTAAATCAACATCTCCAACTTTCAAACGGAGCAATTCAGCTGGACGCATTCCAGTTTGATACAATGCTTTTACAAATCTTAGGTATGTGAAGTTTCTAGCGTATAAATGCTGAATTATTTTTGTTTGTTCTTGGTCTGTTGGGAACGAAGTTGGCGACGTTTCATATTTCAATAATCTTATCCCGTGTGCTGGATTGGTTTTTATGATATCAAACTCTACTAATTCCGACAATATTGACTTCAAATAACCTAAATTTTTATTATAAGCATGGTTTGACCATTTTCGAGAAATTTTAATATCCTCCATTATGGTTTTAATGTGGTAGCGTTCGATAGATTGTATTGATAATTTGTCGTATTTCAAACGAATTACAGCATCTAAAATAAATCTGTTTGTACATAAATAATCTGAATATGATTTTGGCTTAAGCCTTTGTTTTAACTTTTCCAAGCTAAAATTAAGACCGTCGGCAATACTCATTTTTCTAGGTTTTTTATTTGGTGCTTTGTTTAAATCTGGATCCCATCCGTTTTGTAAATTTAAAAGTAGAGTTTTGCGTAAGAGGTCAGCTTGTGCCATTCTTTGTTCAAAAGTATTGTAGGTGTTTATTCCAAAAGAATAACGCTTAGGATTACCTCCATTAAAACGAAACCAAACATACCAATCTTTTGAAAGGTCAGGGTAAGCCTTTATCTTAGGTTCTGTCCATTTATTTTTTTTCATATCGTAAAAAATTACGATACTTAATCAAGCTGAAAGTAAGTGTGCAGTTTTTTGCACTTGTAGTTTTATAAACCATTGAATCCAGCTTGCAGTCAAGGATTCAATGGTTTTTGCGGAGAGAGAGGGATTCGAACCCCCGGAGGTGTGACCCTCAACGGTTTTCAAGACCGCCGCATTCGACCGCTCTGCCATCTCTCCAATCTCCATTCCTTTACAGGATTGGAGTGCAAATATAGAATGAATTTTATAAAAAACAAACTTTTGTTTGCGTATTTCATAAATTAAAGAAAGTTACTTTTTAACACCTCTCATAATCAGTGTCTTACAATAAAAAAATCCACTTTCTACAAGAGAAAGTGGATTGATAACTAGAAAGTCTAATACTATCCTTTATTGTACGCCGCCTCCTAGAGCTCGGTATAATTCTACCAACGACTGCAGTTTCGCTAATTTGATATTCACCAAACCAAGGTCGGCATTGAGTGCAGAGTCTCGTGCGGTAATTACCTCTAAGTAATTGGCCATCCCGTAATTTAATAACTCTTCTGAGTTGCTTACGGCAGATTTTAGCACAGTAGACTCTTGTTGTTTCAAGTCGATTTTTTTAGACGCAGCATCGTACTGATACATCGCATCGGAAACTTCTTTGCTCGCTAATAAAATGGCTTGTTTATATTTCAATAATGCTTGTTCTTGCTGTACAAGGGCAACTTCTTTCTGTGTCTTTATCTGGCGACGATTGAGGATTGGTTGCGTTAATCCTGCTAAGACATTCGCAAAAAGAGACTGATGGTCGAATAGTTTATCCAGCTCAATGCCTTGTACTCCGCCCGAAGCATCAATCGTTAGGCGAGGGTAGAAGTTGGCCTCTGCTGCATTCACCAAATGAAAAGCATTGGCTAAACCAAATTCAGCCGCTTTCACATCGGGTCTGTTTTCTAATATCTGAGCCGGAACACCGATTGCTAATGTTGTGTTGATTACTTGGCTATCTAAGGAAGAACGATTGATTTCTGTAGACGACTCTCCTAAAATGTAGCTGATGTAATTTTCTTGTAATCTGATTTGACGGTTGATGTCGAGCAAAAGGGATTCTGCACTCAATAATTGAGCTTCGGTCTGATTGACTGCAACTTCTGTAACTTGTCCAGCATCTTTCAATGCTTTGGTTGTTTCTAAACTTTGTGTCCTATTGACAATGGCTTCTTGGGCAATTTTCTTTTGCTCATCCAAAGCAAGCAATTGATAATAAGCGTTAGCAATCATTGATATAATACTTGTTTTCACTGCCTGATGAGCGGCCAAGGTTTGTAGAAACGTAGCTTCTGTCGCCCGCTGATTGCTTTTTATCCTTCCCCAAATATCCAATTCCCACGACATTGCACCCGAAAGTTCGTATTGTCTTTGGGTTTGTTTTCCGGTAAATCTTCCCATGGAACTGTTGGCAGAAGATTCGGTAAGCGTAAACTTCGGCCCGACCGAAAAAGTAGGGAAATACTGTGCTCGACCTTGTTTCATATATGCTTCGGCAATACGGATGTTTTGCATTGCATTGCGTATATCGAGATTGTTGCTCAATCCTTTATCGATTAAACTTTGCAATGATGCATCTGTGAAAACCTCTTTCCAAGAAACTTTGGCTATTGTTGTACTATCTTTTACCAATTCATCGGTACGGTAATAGGCTTCGGTAGTAATTTCTTGTGGTCGATTGTATTCTTTGGCCACAAAACAAGATTGTAGCGAAAAGATTCCTACCAAAACAAAGCCAACTGTTAGTATTCTATATTTTTTCATTGTATTCGTTTTAGAGTTTGGTATGAAGGTTTTGAGTATCGTTAGTGCTATTTTGATCAAATTTGATCGGAACTATTTTTTCTTGGATAGATTGGAAAATCACAAACAATACTGGAATAACAAATACTCCTAAAATCGTTCCGATCAATAAGCCAAAGGCTGCTCCTGTCCCGATTGATCGGTTACCAATAGCTCCTACGCCAGAAGAAATTACTAGAGGAGTTAAACCTAAAATAAATGCAAACGATGTCATCAAAATCGGACGTAGACGAGATTTTGCTCCCTCCATTGCGGCTTGCCAAATACTCATCCCATATCTTCTACGTTGAGCGGCAAACTCTACAATGAGAATCGCGTTTTTCGCCAATAGACCGACAAGCATAACTAAGGCAATCTGGAAGTAGATATTGTTTTCTAATCCAGCTAAAAACTGGCTTAAATAAGCACCCATCACACCTACCGGTAAAGATAACAATACGGCGAATGGTAGGATATAACTCTCGTACTGAGCACTCAAAATAAAGTAAACAAAAACCACACACAGCATAAAAATTAAGATGGTCTGTCCGCCCGAATTAATTTCTTCTCGGGTAAGCCCTGTAAAGTCTATACCGTAATTGGTAGAAAGGTTTTGTGTTGCGACTTCTTGTACCGCACGAATAGCGTCACCACTCGAGAAACCTGGGGCAGGTGCTCCCGAAATATTGGCAGATGTAAAGAGGTTGTATCGGTTGATCGATTGTGGTCCATATACTCGGGATAGATTTAGAAATTGTGAGATAGGAGCCATTTCGCCAGAACCTGTACGAACAAAGATTTTGTTCAGACTTTGTGCGTCTGCTCTGTCTTCGGGCAAGGCTTGTACCATAACTCGGTATTGTTTTCCGTACCTAATGAAATCTGCCGCATATATTCCACCAATATATCCTTGCATTGCAGAGAGTAAGTTGTTTACACTTACGCCAGATTGTTTGGCTCTTTCTACATTAACATCCATTCTATATTGAGGGAAGTTTGTGTTGAGGGAAGTTTGTGCGTACATAATTTCTGGACGTTGCATTAGTGCAAAAATATAGTCTTGTGCAACTTGATCAAATTCATTAAGATTTCCGCCCGAGCGGTCAAGTAACTTCAATTCGAAACCAGAAGAAATTCCAAAACCTGGAATTGAAGGTGGCTGGAAGAAAATAGCTTTAACATCTGGGAATTGAGCACCGGTTATAAACAATTGTTTGATAATATTGTCTATGTTTGTTTCTTGTGTTTTTCTATCCTTGAAATCGTCTAATTTTATAAGTGCGATTCCGTAGTTAGATCCTTGTCCAGAAATAAGACTAAAACCAGAAACCATTGTGATGGTATTGATCCCTTTTATTTCTTTTGCTTTTTCTCTGAATTGTCTTTGCAACTCATATACTCGGTCGGCTGATGCACCTGCAGGCAACTCGAAGTTACCCATGATAAATCCACGATCTTCATTCGGTACGAATCCTGTTGGCATATATTTATTGGTGATAAAAATTATTGCCAAAGAAGCTAGTAGAATAAGGAAGGTTACCCATTTGTGTTTGAATAAAAATTTAAATGAATTGGTATAACGCCTAGTCATTTTATCAAACCCTTCGTTGAATTTTTGAAAACCTTTTCTTATTATAGATTTTTTCGTCTTTTCGTCTTCTTCATTATGTGGTTTTAGGAATAGCGCACACATAGCCGGACTCAGTGTAAGTGCATTCACCGCAGAAATAATAATGGCTACAATAAGCGTAACCCCAAACTGTTGATAAAAAACTCCTGTTGGTCCTGTGATAAATGTAACCGGAACAAATACCGCTGCCATCACCAAAGTAATCGAGATAATTGCTCCTGTAATTTCGCTCATAGCACTTTCTGTTGCTGGGCGGGCTTCCATATGGGTTTCCTCCATTTTGGCATGCACGGCCTCGACGACTACAATTGCATCATCCACCACAATCCCGATTGCGAGAACTAATGCAAAGAGGGTTAGGAGGTTGAGTGAGTATCCGAAAAGATTAAGAAAAAAGAAAGTCCCAATAATCGAAACCGGAACGGCAATTAGTGGAATTAATGTCGATCGCCAATCTTGTAAGAAAATGTAAACAACAATAAACACGAGTATAAAAGCTTCTATAAGGGTGCTTACTACTTTATTTATCGAAGCTTCTAGGAATTCATTCGTATCGAAATTAATGAAGTAATGAACTCCTGGTGGAAGGTTTTGTTGAATTTTCTCGAGTTCGATTTTGATATCATTAATAATTTTTTGAGCATTAGAGCCCGGTGTTTGATAAATCGCCATAGCCACGTTTGGTTTACCGTTGGTTTCTGATACACCACCGTAATCTAACGAGCCTAACTCTATTTTTGCAATATCTTTTAGTCTTAATACGCTGCCGTTAGGAAGTGTTTTGATAACAATATTTTCGTATTGTTCTTCTTGGTTTAGCTTCCCTTTGTACGTTATTATGTATTGGAAAGACTTTCCATCGTTTTGACCCAATTGTCCAGCAGCAGCCTCTAGTGATTGTTCGTTTATTGCAGCAATAACGTCTGATGGTACCAATTGGTAGTTGGCTAGTTTATTGGGGTCTAGCCATATACGCATTGAGTAAACTTTCGATCCAAAAGCTGTTGCATCACCTACACCATTAATTCTTTTTATTTCAGGAATTACATTGATGTTCATATAATTCTGAATATAAATCTGATCATAATCAGGATTATCAGAATAGAAGGATAAGAACATTAGTGCAGAAGTCTGTTGCTTTTGGGTGGTTACACCCGATCGAGTAACCTCTGCAGGTAATAGAGGAGTTGCTCGGGCAACACGGTTCTGTACGTTAACAGTGGCAATATCTGGGTCGACTCCAGCTTTGAATACAACATTAATTTGCGCTGTACCCGAGTTAGAAGAAGTAGAGGTAATGTAATCCATATCTTCTACACCGTTGATCTGCTCTTCTAATGGGATAATTACACTTTCCATTACTGTTTGTGCATTTGCCCCTGTATAAGAAGCATTTACCTGAACAGTGGGGGGTGCAATATCTGGATATTGAGTAACCGGGAGTACAGTTAATCCTAATATCCCAAGTATTACGATGATAATCGATATCACCGTAGAAAATACTGGTCTATCTATAAATGTTTTTAGCATGTTTTTTTTGGTTAGAATACTTTTTTAATAGAATTTACAATCGTGTCAAAGTTTGTAGGAATAGGTTTGATTGCTGTTTTGTCTTTGATTTTGTCAACTCCTTGTGCAACAATTTTATCTCCTTTTTTTACACCCTCTTTTACAATAATCATGTTATTCGTACGATTTTCAACTTTTATAATCGATTGTCTTGCGGTATCTTTTTCTACTTTATAAACATACACATTGCCTTGTCTCTCAAAAGTAGATGATTCTGGTACAACAATCGCGTCAACATATGTTTTCGGGATGCGAATGCGTCCACTATTTCCGTTGCTCAAGAGTTTGTCTGCATTATTAAAAGTTACACGAAATTGTATCGAGCCAGTTGAGGGGTCGATTTGTCCAGTAACAGCTTGTATTTTGCCTTTTTCTGGGTAAACTTCGTTATTCGCTAAAACTAATTCTACCGGTGGCATATTGTTTAGTTTTTCCTGAAGTGTTTTACCGTTAGTTTTTATAATAAAATCTAAGTACTCGGCTTCATTCATAGAGAAATAAGCATATACTTTACTTGTATTTGAAATGTTTGTTAAAGGAGTGGGATCTGCCGGACCGACTAAACTTCCTTCTCTAAAGTTTATAGAGCCAACTACTCCGCTGATAGGGCTTCGTACAATAGAATAGTTTATATTAGCATTTACCTCATTGAGACTTGCTTGGGCTTGAGCTTGACCGGCTTGAGCCTGTGATAGAGCAGCTTGTGCTTGGTTTTTAGCAGCTTGTGCTTGAGCTAAATTTGCTTTGGCAGTTTCCAATTGTACATTCGAAATAATGTTTTTCTCGACCAAAGGAATTAATTTATTCACCTCTACCTGAGCAACTTGTACACGAGCCTCTGCTGCTTTTACATTGGCTTGTGCAGATTGTATATTAGCAGAAGCAGCATTCACCCCAGAGCGGGCAGCATCTGCAGTTTGACTGAGTGCATTGGTTTCTAGCTTGAATAAAGCTTGGCCTGCAGAAACATACTGTCCCTCGTCAATGTAAACATGGGTTATATAACCTTGTATTTTCGCTCGTACAGCATTGTTGTTTATTCCCTCGATAGTGGCTGGAAACTCCGAATAGGATTCAACTACTCGTTGTGAAACATCCACAACAGGTAATGGGCTAGGACCCTGAGGTTGCATCGAGCTCTGATCACTCTTTTTGCATGAGAAAATCATCGATGCACTAATACCCATTAGAATAAAATATCTTTTTTTCATAGAGTTATATTATTAGATTTTGTATTTATTTAATTGTTCAATTGTATCATTTATTAAGTTTTGTTGCAATTCCATATATTTTTTTATGATTAGATAGACCTCTTCATAGTTGGATTTGCAAATGCCTTTCTGGATTCTATATAGTTGTACTTTATCAAAAGAAATCATTGTTTTCTCTAGTTGGTCTAAAACTTCTTGTAAACGGTTGGTAAAATGATAAGGATTCGGTCTGAAGTATCTTTTTCTCTTGTCTTCTTTGTATACAAAGTCTACTTTGTCTATCTCTATCAAGTATTTCAGGCTACAAGAAATAGAGCTTTTGCTCGCTTTGAATTTGTCTACTAACTCCTCAAATGTTATCCCTTTCTGCCCAACTTCAACCAGCATATAAGTGAAAATTTTCGCTGTAAGAGGAGGATAGCCATTATTATGTTCGAAAAAATTTTCGATATCGGAAATAAGTTGATCTGTATCTATTGTAGACATTATAAAATTTTGCACAAAGTTAGATTTTAGTTCGGTTACAACCAAACCAACTTTTTATTAATGAAGTGTTAAATTATGTTAAATCTTGCAAGTTATTGATTGTCTTGCTGTATGTCAAGTGTAGTACAGTTTTATGGTACTAAATTTGATTGTAATAACAAAAAAAAGTAGATAATGAAAAGTTTAATAGTAGGATTGTTTTTTACATTTGGTTCTCTATTGTTTGGGCAAAATATAACTTTAGACAAAAGTCATGCGCGTTTACAATTTTTTGTTACTCATATGACTATCTCAACTGTAGATGGAAAATTTAATGAATTTGATGTGGTGTTGAATAATTTTGATCAGAATGATATCACGAAATCTACCATTACGGTAGTGGCACAAACCAATTCAATTGATACAGGAATCGAAGCAAGAGATAATCACCTAAAAAGTGCTGATTTTTTTGATGTTGCTCAATATAAAACAATTGAATTTAAATCTACTTCATTAGAGAAAATTATAGGAAATACCTATAAATTAAACGGAAATCTCACGATGAGCGGTGTAACAAAGCCAATTACTCTTACTCTGGTATACAATGGTAATAGTATCAATTCTGCAAATAATATCAAATCTTATGGGTTTACCATAAAAGGGACGATTAATCGATCTTCTTATGAGATAGGAAAAAAAATTCCAGAAAGTGTTATAGGAAATGATATAAAAATACTATCTAACTTAGAGTTTACACAAAATAAAAAAAAGAAATAAAAAAAAATCATCATGACAAAAAAATGGATAATAGATACAGCGCACTCAGAAATTTTTTTCAAGGTAAGACATATGGTTATTTCTACAGTTACAGGGACATTTAATGATTTTCATGCAGAAGCTATTGTAGAAGGAAATTCGTTTGAGACTGCAGAATTTAATGCAGCTATAGAGGTAAATTCTATTTCGACAAAAGTCGAAGCACGAGATCAACATCTAAAATCGGAAGAGTTTTTCTATACAGAAAAATTTCCTCAAATATTCTTCGAAAGTAAAGAAGGAATCCGAAACGGTGAACTTACAGGTACAATAGAAATTAGAGGTGTAAAACAACCCATACATTTGAATGCAGATATCAGTGAGATCATTGTAGATAATTACGGAAACAAAAAAGTAGGTATAGAGTTATCAGGCGTTATTAATAGAAAAACTTTCGGCCTGAACTGGAATAGCCTAACCGAAGCAGGAGGAGTTGTTGTCTCTGACGAAGTTAAAGTCATTGCAAACCTACAATTAACTGAAGAGAAATAAAATAATGTTATAAAAAAACCTCTGTCCCTAAACAGAGGTTTTCTTTTATTTATCTATGAGCCGGGATCAACCATTTGAATTGTGGACCGTTATCTGGGATATTAATCCTCTCTGAAATTTTTCGCATCCTCTCAGGAAACTTCATAATGAAATCTCTTGCTTTTTCTGCATCTTCGGTAAGATTGGTTATTTTATCTATTTTCCAAGCTTTGATCAGTTTCTCCATAATATCTACATAATCAAAAGCGGTATAAACACCAATTCTCTGAGCAGCATCCGAAAATGGCTCGAAAAGTTTCCCAATGTTATCACCAGATTCTCTTAAAAAGTGAGCAGGCATTACAATCTTTAAGCGGAACATGTATTGCACGGCCAACATCATTTCACTAGGATCAACCTCAAAAATTCTACGCACAAACTCCGTATACGCCAAGTGATGGCGCATCTCATCACCGGCAATTATTTTGCACATACGCGCAATGTTTTTTGCACCATAGTTTTTGGCGATTCTCGACACATTGTTGTGAGAAATGTAGGTGGCTAATTCTTGGAAACTGGTGTAAACAAAATTTTTATAAGGATCATGAGAAGTCCCAATATCAAATCCATCATTGATAAGGTAATGCGTAGAAATTTCCACCTCGCGCATATTGATTCTGCCCGATAGATAAAGGTATTTGTTGAGCAAGTCACCATGTCGATTTTCTTCACCAGTCCAATGACGAATCCATTTTGCCCAACCGTAGTCTATATAACTGCCGTCTTCATTTACTACACCATCGAGCTGCATCAACCACGATTCGTATGTAGGTAGAGCTTCTTCTGTGATTGTATCGCCAATTAAAGTAATCCAAAAATCATCAGGTAAATCTTTAGCCAATTCGCGCAACTCTGTTATTTCTTCAAAAAAATTATGGCTCTGAGAGTCAGGAAGAAAATCAGAAGGTTGCCAAATTTTCTCAACAGGTATCAGAAACTGATCCATATATCGATCAATATCTTTCTCTATAAATTGCATGACCTCTTTTCGTATATTGTGAATTGACATAAGAAATTATTTTTTTGGGTTTTCAACACTAGAAGTTATTATATTTTCTACCTGATAAAGAAGTTGATCAAAATCTTTTTTGGCTACTGCAATAGGTTCGTGGCATTGCAATTGGATTTTTACACCCAAATTCATCGGAAATTTTTTTTGTTGCATTTTCCAAGAATTGTTTATCGTGATCGGAACAATATAGGCGTTGTCAGCATATTTGCACAGTACCTTCAAACCACTTTCTTTAAAAGCTTTTGGAACTCCATCCCTGCTGCGTGTTCCTTCTGGGAAAATAACAGCAGAATAATTATTTTGTTTTATGTAAGTAGCTAATTTTTTTATTTGTAGGATAGATGATTTACCATCTTTTCGGTCGATCAAAACCGAACCGCCTTTCTGTAAATTATACGAAACACTTGGGATTCCTTTTCCTAATTCTTTCTTGCTGATAAATTTAGGATGAAATTCAGACAAATACCACTCTATAGGAGAAATATCGAACATACTTTGATGGTTCGACACAAAAATAAGGGGTACATTTTTAGGGATTGATTCTTTACCACTAAAACGGTAAGAAGTTCCTAAAATTTTGGTGCAAAGCATCAATGTCCAATTCATAGCTTTTACCGATTTGTGGTGAGCCGAGTAGCCCCCTAAATTATACGATAAAAACTGAATAAGGTGGAATAACAATAATGTTGATCCGAAGGATAGATAAAATAAAATACTTAACGGAATAGCAAATAGAATTTTCAAATTAAAATGATTTTACACAAAAGTAGTTTTTTAATGCTAAGCATAATAAAAAAACCAAAAATATTTTCTATTTATCTCCCGTAAATGAAATTATCTAGACTTTTTTAGGCGCATTACCTCTTTTTTATCAGCGTTGTAAAGTATAAGGGTTTCGTTCTTTATGCTATAAGTTTTCACATTGTCTAAGGCAGATGTAAAAGCATTTTCGTCAACACCTTCGCAAAACATACGTGTCATACCCACACCAGTGAATTCTAAACCATTTTGTGAAGTCGAAAATCCTCCAAACATATTATTGCAACCAGAATTTCCGGTAAATTTTTTGGTTATTGGCTCAAATGTTAAGGACGGAGTTTTGGCAGGGAACGATTTTTTTAGGTCAACTTTCGGAAGTTCAGACAAAGTCCAAGTACCAAATAATGATAAATTTGTAGTAGAACTAGCTTCGTTTTGTGTGCTAGGAGCTGTGGTGGTACAAGAACTAAGACCAAACAATCCGCTCAAAAAGCTTGTATAAAATAAGTTTTTTATCTTCATCATTCTAGATTTTTTGCTTTGTATAATTTCAAAATATAAGCCAAACTATTCATCCTATCAAAATTAGGAGCATTTTGTATCAAGATTTTCTTACATTTAAACTTTCTAAACACACGAAAATAGTATCATGATTTTAGAGAAAGTAGCACAAGTAGAAAGCATCGATAAGAAAAACTTTATCAAACACTACCTGAAAAAGCAACAGCCCTTACTAATCAAAGGTTATGCAAAACAATGGGAAGCTTTCCCGCTATGGAATTTCGATTATATTCGCAATAAAACGAAAGGGCAAGAAGTGCCAATTTATGATAATCGTCCAGCAGACGCTAATCAAAGTTCGGATACACCAGCAACCTATCAGAAAATGGAGGATTATTTGGATGAAATTACAACCCGAGATTCTGATAAACGTATTTTCTTCTACATCATCACCGATCGTTTGCCTGCTTTACTCAATAATTTTACCTACCCAGATTTGGGGATAAAATTTTTCAAGCGTTTACCAACTTTATTTTTTGGAGGGAATCAGGCCCGTGTTTTGATGCATTATGATGTAGATATGAGCGATTTTGTTCATATTCATTTCGAGGGTAGAAAACGCATATTGTTATTCGATCAATCGCAATCCAGAAATTTATATAAAGTACCCTTATCGGTTCATACGATAGAATCTATTGATTTTGATCACCCGGATTACGAAAAATACCCAGCGCTGAAAAAAGCCAAAGGGTTCGAGGTAGAGATGGAACATGGCGATTTGTTGTTTATCCCGAAAGGTTGGTGGCATTATAATCGATATCTAGAAGCTGGTTTCTCGATGTCGCTTCGGGCAATGCCAAGTCCTGTTCGGTTTTTAAATTTTCTGGACATGATGTATCATGTTTTTGTGATGCGCTATACCGATAAAATTTGTCGAAAAATTGGCAAAGAAAAATGGATTTCCTACAAACAAAAACAAGCCTATAAACAATCTAATCGAGATTTGGATTAATTAAACTATTTCGTAAATTTCGTTCTGTATTTCATCCTATCGTAAAAATATTATCATTTCTTTTTTTCAGAAAATAAAAAACCACAACGATTGTATGTTGTGGCTTTCATGCGTTTTTTTGTTTGAGAATTCTAATGCATTGCTTTTACTTCGTATAAAAAATTCACAATATCATCACCAGAATAATCGGCCATCCCGAGGGTAGTGTGTGCAATATTTCCTTTTTTATCGAGGATAATGGTTGTGGGCAAAGAACCTCGGAAAAAATCGCTCGGAATTCCAGAGTTCGGATACATTACCGGAAGACTAAGTTTTTTACGCTTCATAAATTTTGCAACTTTGTCTTGTTTACGAATACCTTCTACTTCTACAGTGATAAACTCGATTTCTGGATCCTCTTTTATTTTATCGTATAGTACTTGTAAAGAAGGCATCTCTGCGATACACGGCGGACACCAAGTTGCCCAAAAGTTGATGAAGACAACTTTACCTTTCAGAGCTTCCATATCCACTTTGTTGCCTTTATCGTCGATCATCTCGAAAACATATTTGGCTTCGGGAAGCTCAATACCTTGTTCGTTGTTTTCTGGGGTACTTTCTATTTTTTCTAATTTTGGCTGAAAAAGTCCAATTTTCATAAAACCTTGTTGTACAAAGGCTTTTGCTTCGGGAACGAAAAGAAGAACCAAAGCGATCGTTGCCATAATAATGACAGAATAATTTTTTTTCATGATACTGATGAGTTTTTTGAGTTTTGTTTCCATTGTAAATGACGGATTCAATTAAAACTTTAAGATTTTTATATTGAGAGATTCAATTTTTTACAGCAATAGAAGCATTACAATGATGAAGATTCTATCCAGAAATTGATTATAATTTTTTTTGATTTAGGTAAAATATAAATATTTGGTAGGAATAATTTTTATCATCCTACTCAATAAATTATACCGCTATTAAGAAAGAAATTCTGTACTAATTTTTAGTTGATTATAGAGAATATAAAGAGGATGTTTTTCGGTAAGAGGGCCTTTGTATTGGGCGGGGAATTTGTTTTTGGTAAGAGAGAAAAACTGTTTATTGGCTGCCAAAAACAATCCATCGTCTAGTTGTTTTTTTGTTTGATTTCTTTGTTTATTCTCTATTTCTATGATAGAAGTAGGACATTGGTTTGTAGAAGTTTGGCTCTGTGTTTTAGCCGGATTAGAGCTAACGAGTTCACCGGTTGAGATATGCAAAATTTGGGTGATAGAAAATTTGGTGCTACATGGCATAAGTAGCACTAAAAAAACTCCGAAAAGAAAAGTCAATCTTTTTATCACAGCACAATAATATAAAAAACTATTGTAAAAATCGCTATAGTGATATTTTTTTAAGTTTCATTTAACATGTGATGTGTTTGCTAATCCTATAAAAAAAAGCAGTTCATCGAACTGCTTTTTTTAGTGTATAATTTCTACGATTTAGTAATCGTATGCATTTTGTGTCTCACCTCCAAAATTCCAAGAGATTCCAAAACGCAAGGTATTCTCAAGGGCATTGTTGGTATTCGAGGTTGGGATTAGGTACGAAGCATCAAAACCAAACGAGTTGTATTTTAGTCCTAAACCTAGCGTTAGGTGCTGACGATCTCCTTTCCATTGGCTTTCGTGGAAATAACCTGCACGAACAAAAAGTGCCTCATTGTAAGAGTATTCTGCTCCGATTGCGTACGTAATCTCTTGCAATTCTTCTTTTCCTCCGTTGGGTGCATCACCAAAAGAACTGAACATTCCGGCTAAAACTCCTTTGTTAGGACGGGTTACTCCCACTGGATGTCCATCTACGATAGAGTCGTATTGCGGGGTTGGAACCAATAATTTTGCAAACTCGGTAGAAACAGAAAGTTTATTGTATTCGTCGAATTTGAAATCGTACCCAACACCTAAACGTAAATTTGTCGGTAGGTAAGAAGCGTTGTCTTCGTTATTCGAGTAATCTAATTTTGGTCCGATGTTCGAGATTTGGAAACCTCCGCGTAGTTTACCGTCGAAGTTATTGGTGCTCATGGTTTCTGATTCGTAGAAACCGGCAATATCTACGGCAAAGCTGTTGGCCGGTTGTACAGTTCCGTCGCTAACGTTGTTGAATAAATCCGAGCGGATGAAACGACCGGTTACGGCCATCGAGTAATTGTCACTCATGCGTAAACCGTAGGCAAGGTCGAATGAGAATTCATTGGGTTTGGCAATTCCTTTTGGTACGATATCGTTCCCTATCAACTCATTCATTTCTATATCACCCATCTTGAAGTAGTACAAACTTGCCGAAAGGGTGGAGCGTTCGTCTTGTCCTAGAAAGGTAAAGAAAGTTGCGTTTAATAAAAAGACATCGTCTGTAAACGAGCTCATGTATGGAGTGTAGGTAAAAGCCACTCCCGAATAGTCTTTACTGAAAGCGTATTTCGCGGCATTCCAATATTGAGAATGATTATCTGCCGATGTTGCTACCCCTTGATCTCCTAAACCACCCGCACGTGCATCGGGAGAGATACGCAAGAATGGTGCTCCTGTAAAGATCGGATTGTTCACATCTTGTGCATATGTTAACCCTGCTAAAACAATCATTAAACTTGCTGTAAATTTTTTCATTCTATAAAATTTGTTCCTCTATGTTATTACTTTAAAATCACTAATTTTTCTATTGCCTGTGCGCTTCCTTTGCAAGTTTCAGCATTTACACCACGCACATTGACTTTGTAAATATAAACACCTTTTCCTATTTTATCACCAAAATCATCTAATCCGTCCCAAGGAATCGCATATTTATTGGTTCGATAGCCTTCTCTAAACGGCGTAGAACTTACATATTGTTTGATGCTTTTTACTAATTTTCCAGATACTGTAAATATTTGTACCAAGACTTCTAATTCGCTATCACAATTGTGCTCGAAATGGAAATAAGTGTTGTTGGTGAACGGATTAGGCCAATTGAGTAGCTTGTCGATGTGCAATTGACTATTTCCGTTTTCCATAACTACAAAGTCTAACGAGGCTGTATTCGAATTATTGTTGATATCCCAAAATTTTAACGTTATTGAATGTTGTCCCAACTCTAAATTTTTCAACTGATACATCACTTGTCCTTTTTGGTAATCTTTGAAATTTTTATTGATACAAGGATTGTTATCTCCGCCATCGTAATATTCATTAAGTACGAATGAGTTTTGGATATTTCCGTCGAGGGTTGCTACAATATCGTGTCCGATAGAAGCCCCTGAAGAACTTATGCCCATGTTGTCTGTAAGGCATCCGACCAAAATAGGATCGCGATCGGTGATTCCGCCATCCGCAAAGTTGAGGTTGTTCATATACAATTTTCCTTGTGGAATTTCCTTATCGTTCATGTTGTTTTCATTAAGCCCTCCGACATTTACTTTGGTAACGGTAACGGCATCGGTCTGGTTGTTATCTGCATATAAAACCAATTTACGTTCGCCAACTTCGTAGTTGATATCTTTCGGTAAATAGTATTCTAATGTGAATTTTCCATTCTCTACTTTTCCTTTTCCTCGGTAAAGGGTGTTGAATTCTTCTTTGTACATTTCGTCGGGGAAAGCCCTTAGGTAATTTTTTTCAACTTCTTTTTCGTACAGGATATTGGTAATCGAACCGTTGAAGTTATTCATCAGTTGATGATTGGTGCTGTTTCTTATTTCTCCCTCGATAGTGATAAAATCCAATGCTTTTATTTGGTGTTCTTTATTGAGGTCGATTTCTACGCCGTTCGCCATCATCTTTGTAATAACAATGTCGTGTTTTGGTCTTGCTAAGGCAATCATCGGATCGCCGATTATGGTTACTTCTTTGTGGTCTGCATCTGATCCTTTTTTTATCTTTGTTAGACGCAAAGCTTCTCCTACCGAAATATTTTGTTCTTTTTCTTCGTTGAATAACTCTTTGAGTAGGATACCGTTTATTTCTTGTCCGTAAGCGACACCAATAGGACGATTGGTCGTGATCATTACCAGCGCACCGCCCGCAGTGCTATTGATCATTTGTTCGCCGGCAGAGTCAATTTGTGGTAAATCCCAAATGGTGAAATCACAGGTTACTGTAGAAACAATTGGTAGGCGAGAGTAGGCAGCATTAAAATTGTTGAGCCCTGTAAGATCTTCACTTGTTAGAATGCGTTCTTGTGCCCAACTTGTCGGTCCGCCATGCCCAAAATAAGCGATGAAATTTGCACCCAATTCAAAACCGTTTGTGATGCCTTCAGTAACTTTTGGATAACGTATTCCGGCAGCAGTTTGTTCTTGTTCAGATCCAGATAAATAGAGTTTGCGTAAAGCATAATAGTGGTTATTGGCGAATTGTAGTACTTCATCATATTGCTGATCGATAGTTGGGTTGTTAATATCAGGATTATTATAGTTATTCGGATCATCGACAACCGTAATTACTTTTAGTCGCCAATCGCCATACGATGGACCTTTCCCTTGGATTGGGGAGTAGTACGAAATAGTTTTGTTAACTATATTTCTAGCTTCGGCCAAGGTGCGAGCGGGTGCACGCCCAATTGAAATGGTCAATGCATCACTTGCATAGGTTAAGTTTGGTAGAATATCATTTTGTCCTTCTGCAATCAATTTTAGATCATCCGTTAGCATGGTGTAGAAATCATCTGTTGCAAAGGTATTGTCAAGATTGGCTGAGGATAAACTAAGAAACGTAGGGATGTAATCTTTGTTATTCACAATCCTATCTTTTGGATCGTATGTTGCGTTCCCGAATAGGAAAGCATATTGTAAATTTGGATTGTTGTGATCGCGTAAAAATTTCAGAAAATTTCGAATTCCGAAAGCGTCTTTCGAACCAGAAGAAAACTCATTGTAAATTTGTTTTGTCGTTGCTACAGCAACTTTTATATCGTCATTTTGTTCTCTAAATTGCGCCCAACGCATGGCTTCTGATAAAAATTCTTCGGGTGTGATGATCACGGCACTTACACCCGAAATGGCATGCAAGTTCTGATTTGCCACTTTCTCTACAAATTTGATATCGGTGAAAACATGCTCGTTTCTGAAAGCGATAAACTCATTGTGAAAACCTTCCGTAGGTTTTCTGAATTTTCTATCGGTAACCTCGATGGCATTGGTAAGATCCGACACATTCCAAATAGTTGCCTCACCCGAAAAAGAAAAACTATTCACCTCACCTAATTGGTCTAGAAATCGAAAAGAAAATTGCTCGTTTCCGTATGTCAAAGCTGCTTTGTAAGCCACCGAAATTTTATCTAAAAAAACTTCTTCATTTGTATTATTACCTATAATATTAACAGCTAATGAGCTCGGAACAGAATTGAGTTTTAGCGAAACTTCATTTCTACTAAACTCTGTTGTTGAAAAAGTACTAAAATTGCCAGTCGCATCAGCAGCCGAAATTGTAAACTTAGAATTTTTTGCATTTTTCCCAACAAGGGAAGCTTTTAGATGAGCAGTTTCACCACCAATAGGTTGATGCAGCTGCAAGATAAAGGTTTGGTTTGGATTTTGACGAAACGGATGACTTACCCATTGTTTCCCCATTTGGTTGATGTTGAGTGAATCTCGCTCGAAAAAACGGTAATCATCGAAACTCGTAAATGTCTTGGTAGGCGTTTCGTCGATCGTACTCGTGCTTATTCTTTTGCCATTTTTCCCACCAAAAGTTATATAATAATAGGCGTATTCATCGAAAAGATGTAGACGATGAGAAAGGTTTTCTAGGGTTTGATTTTCGCTTCTATGCAAGTTGTTTGGGCCTTGAGCATAGAACAATATATAATCATTACTATCAAAATTTCCGTCTTCTTCCCCGATGACGCGAATAGCGTTTTCTTGTAAATCATCGTAAATAAAAGTTCCTGTATTGGCGGGTAATTGCGCACCTCCGTTTCCGTAAATTTTCAGAGTTCGCAAATCATAGCCCGAAGTCGGAATGCCACTAGCCTTGAAGAAATCGGTCGTTAGCTTGTATACTCCTGTTTTAGAGACTTTTATCTTGTACCAATCACCCGATTGCAAGACACTGGTGTTGGTTGCAGTTTTTCTATGCGCTTTTGGTTGGATGACTGATGACTTAGAAAGGGTGAAGCTTTCTATCTTATAATACTTATTGTTTTCTTGTATAAAAGGATATAATTGAAATGTGTGAATAAAAGTTTGATCTTTTTGGATATGATTTTGAACATAGTCGATATAGGTCGGGAAATGAGGGACAAGTTGTTGCTCATCAAACGAAATTTCTTTTTTTCGGATATCCGAAATTGTATAACGAAACTGACTCGGATTTTCTTCTTCCAAAATAAAATAAGGTAGATTGTTCCCGCTAAGCTTATAATGCTTTTCATCTTCAAAAAATAACACCGAAGTTTTGGTTGCATTGGTAAGTTCGATTTCTTTTTTGCCTTTCCAATTCAAATGAAAGGTTTGTGCTCTAGAAAAAATGGCCCAAGAAAAAATTAACAACAGTAAAATAATCTTTCTCATTCTTCAAAAACGTATTTTTCCCAAATATATTTGCATTCCATAAAATAAAAAACAAAACCTTGCGTTAAACTATTACAATCTGAAATTGTTTATTTCAATTGAATTGATTTTATTTGCATAATAATTTTATAACTCAGAACCGATAAGTATTCTATGAAAATGAATAAAGGTAGAATTTTTACATTATTACTTACCGCTGCTTCAATGACTATTTTTGTAAGTTGTGGGAGTGGTAGCGGTGGAAAGAAAAAAGGAGGAGGAACCAAAAACTTCACGAGTACGAGTGGCTTCAAGCAAAACGATCAGCGAGGTTGGTTTTTCAACGGTAATAAAACCAAACCAAACGTGAAACCATGGCAAAATATGGTTTTCATCGAAGGAGGAACATTTACCATGGGCTTGGTAAAAGATGATGTAATGCACGATTGGAATAATACACCGCGTCGTATGCAAGTAAGTTCTTTTTTTATCGGTGAAACCGAAGTAACCAACTACGAATACCGAGAATATCTTACTTGGCTAAAAGTGGTTTTCCCGACAGAAGATCCTGCCTATAGAGATATTTATGAAGGTGCTTTGCCAGATCCTGCTGTTTTTAGCAATAAATTGTCAACCGATAACTTCTCGACAGAAAATTATTTATTCTCACCAGAGTTTAGTTATTATCCAGTGGTAGGAATTACCTGGTTGCAAGCCAATAATTATTGTGATTGGTTGACGGATAGAGCAAACGAAAAAGCGTTGATGGATAAAGGAATTTTGAGCAAAGATTTCTACCAAAACGAAGACTATAATGTGAAATCGAAAACCTTTAGTGCAGAACAG
Organism: Weeksella virosa DSM 16922; assembly: GCF_000189415.1. Taxonomy (GTDB): domain Bacteria; phylum Bacteroidota; class Bacteroidia; order Flavobacteriales; family Weeksellaceae; genus Weeksella; species Weeksella virosa. The sequence continues at coordinate 210,753 of NC_015144.1, read as the reverse complement.
TATAAGAACAACAATACCAACGTACAAGAGGCAATTGATACCACAAAATTAGAAAAGCAAACCCGTATAAAATCTTCGAATACGAGAATTCTAAATGCCAATCGTGCAACTCGTTCATTAGAAATACAACCTTTCCGTTTACCAACAGAATCAGAGTGGGAATACGCAGCACTTGCTTTACCCGAAAATAGAGAATACAACGAATACAAAGGAAAACAAGTTGCTCAAAATGATTTGCGTGGGACCAAAGGAAAAACAAGAGGTCAATACCTAGACAATTTCAAAGTTGGACGTGGAGATTATAGCGGTATCGGAGGATACGGGAACGACGGTTCGGCAATTACCAATGATGTACGTAAATACCAATCGAATGACTTTGGATTATTCGGAATGTATGGTAACGTAGCAGAATGGACAGCCGATGTATATCGTCCGATAATAGATGATGAAGCAAATGACTTCAACTATTTCCGTGGGAATGTATTCAAAACCACAATCGATGATCAAAATGGTGGTTTTGCGAAGTATGGTGAAGACGACATCGAATACGATACATTGAACAACGGAAAACTTGTTTATCGAGGATTGCCAGGAAGCTACAAAAAAGAAATCGAATACGATTACACCAATTACAGAGACGGAGATGCTATGTCTTCATTAGACACACGTGTAACAACCGAAACTGTTGCTAAAACAAGCGATATGTATAACGCACCGAAACGACAATTTACCGTGGATGAGAAAGGACGTGTAATTCTAGAGAAAGATACTAAAACACGTACAACCAACATCAGTGATGAGGTACGTGTCGTAAAAGGTGGTTCTTGGAAAGACCCAATCTATTGGCTAGATCCAGGACAAAGACGATACTTGCATCAAGCAGAAGCAACAAGCTGGATAGGATTCCGCTTAGCGCAAGATTACAAAGGAAACTTTGAGTCGAAAAGAACAAAAAGAGGATCGAAATAATACGATAAAATAATTTTGAAAAACTCGGGACTTTTCCCGAGTTTTTTTATTTTTGATGATATGAAAACAGAACTATTGCTCAAACATTTTCTTCGCCATCGTTTGGTTACAACCGATACTCGAAAAATCACTCAAAACGCAATCTTCTTTGCATTGAAAGGAGAAAAATTCAATGGTAATCTTTTTGCAAAAGAAGCCTTGGATAAAGGAGCAAGTATAGTGGTGGTAGATGAACCACAAAATCTACAAGATGATCGTATAATTTTAGTGAAAAATGGTTTAGAAAGTTTACAAGCACTTGCTAGAGCTTACCGTAGCACCCTTAGAATTCCTGTTATTGGACTGACCGGTAGTAATGGTAAAACAACTTCTAAAGAACTGATTGCCGCTGTATTGCAAGAGAAATTTCAGGTGCATTATACTCAAGGCAACCTTAACAATCATATCGGTGTGCCATTAACCTTACTTTCTATACCAGAAAATGCCCAAATTGCCGTAATCGAAATGGGGGCAAACCATCTAAAAGAAATTGAACTTTTGTCTTCAATCGCACAGCCTGATTTAGGATATGTTACAAATTTTGGGCATGCACATCTCGAAGGTTTTGGAGGGTTCGAAGGTGTGGTAAAAGGAAAATCAGAATTATATAATTTTTTACACGAGCACCATAAGACGGTCCTAATCAATGCTGACGACCCATTACAACTACAACAAGCAAAAGCAGTTGAAAGCCAAATATCCTTTTCTAAAAACGAATCGACACAAGCAACCTATTGTATAGAGTTGAAGGAAAATGTAAATAACAAGATTCAAGTAGTTGTAGAAGATGTTGTTATAAGATCTAATTTAACGGGTAACTATAATTGGTCTAATGTAGCAGCTGCCATAAGTTTCGGTAAACATTTTGGGCTTTCGCCGAAAGAAATTAAAAACGGAATAGAAAATTATTACCCAGCTAATCATCGATCTCAGTTGATACAAAAAGATAAATACACTCTTCTGATGGACGCTTACAATGCGAATCCGAGTAGTATGGAAGCTTCATTGAACAACTTCTCTACCTTCGATGGTAGCAAGACCGTTATATTAGGAGACATGTTCGAGTTGGGAGAATCGAGTAAAGTAAATCATCAAAAAATAGCCCAACTAACCAAAGACTTGGGTTTTGAAAAGATTTATTTGGTAGGAAATAATTTTTCGAAAATAGAAGGTGATTTTTCAGATATTCAGTTCTTCGAAGATAGAGATAGTCTAGTAAACTATCTAAAAAAACATCCAATAGAAACCAAAAATATATTGATAAAAGGTTCGCACGGTATGCGATTAGATCTCTTAGAAAATGAATTATAAAGCACTAAAAATAAGTTTACTTTGTATTCTGCAACTAGGACTATTTTCTTTCTACCAGAGTTCGTATATCAATTGGCAAGAAAATCAGTTTTTGACTTTCGAAAACTTTAAAGCCAAAGCGCCGAAAGGAGACAAAACTGCAGCTTCAATCTACACCGAAATTAGTTGGGTAAAGAAACAAACCAGACAAGAATTACCGGTTTATACGGTTATCAATCGGATGGATGAAAATCGGTCGTGGATAAACAGAAAAGATGAAAATTTACTCAATCAGAAACAGTTGCAATTTGATATTTCTGAGTTTTATACCCGAAAAATTCGTCAAGAAATTCAACTATTGATGCAAAAAAAAGTAAGAGATGAGGCTGCCTATAAAGAAGTTTTTACGCGTCATTCGATCCAATTGCAACGGGTACAGAAAAAATATTTAAATCTTTTGAGTGACCAACCCTATTTGTGGAAAATTATAAACAAAGAATACCAAGATTCTCTAATCCTCTACAAAGACTTTTCTCATTAAAACAATCAATATCTAAAAAAAAAAGAATATTTATTACTCTTTTTTTCTTTTTGATAGGATTATCTTTGATAAAGAAAGATGTTTTACAAATTCATTTGAAAATCATTCCATACAACAAATAATTTATAGAGAAATATTCTTTTCGAATAAAATAATAGCTTATATTTGAGTAATTTCAAAAACAGCTATGGAAGTTTTTTTAGTAACCATTTTTGGAATGTCGAAACTGCAAGCAGCATTATTATCAAAGATAGTGTTTGCTCAATATTCTTTCTGATATATTTTACTATCAGAAAACCCATTTTGGGGATAAAAAAATCAAAAGAAATCACAAAAAATAGAGTATGCCTTTTTATCAAACCTTAGGAAAAATACCTTCTAAGCGACATACGATATTCAGAAAAGAAGATGGTAGTTTATATGCCGAAGAATTGGTGTCTACTCACGGATTTTCGAGTACGTATTCTAATGTTTATCACTGCTATCCACCAACTTTGGTAAAGGAGATTGCAGAGCCTTTTTCGGTAGAACCCGAAATTGCACGGGAAAAACATTTGAAACACACCTCGCTTAAAGGGTTTAAAATTCAGCCACAAAAAGATTATTTAGCCTCAAGAGTTCCCGTTCTGGTGAACAATGATTTGCATATTTCTTTAGCGGCACCACAAACCTCGATGACCGATTATTTCTACAAAAACTCTCAAGCAGACGAAGTGATTTTTATTCATGAAGGTTCAGGAGTTCTCAAAACCGGTTATGGACAAATCGAATTCGAATATGGCGATTACCTGGTCATACCACGTGGGATTATCTATCAATTGCATTTCGATGACGAGCAAAATCGTTTGTTGATAATCGAATCATTCAGCCCAATTGAAACACCGCGTCGTTACCGAAATCATTTTGGACAATTGATGGAGCACTCACCATTCTGCGAGCGTGATATAAAAACACCAAAAAATCTAGAAACGCATGATGAGCATGGAGACTTCAAAATCATGATCAAGAAAGAAGGATTAATTTATCCTTATATATATGGTACACACCCGTTTGATTTTGTTGGATGGGATGGATATCATTTTCCATGGGCGTTTTCCATTCATAATTTCGAGCCGATAACAGGTAGAATTCATCAGCCACCTCCAGTGCATCAAACTTTTGAAGGAGCAGGTTTTGTAATCTGTAGTTTCGTGCCACGTCTATACGATTATCATCCAGAGTCTATTCCTGCACCATACAACCATAGCAATGTGGATTCTGATGAGATTTTATATTATGTAGATGGAGATTTTATGAGTAGAAAATCGGTAGAAAGAGGTCAAATCACTTTACATCCTGCAGGTATCCCTCATGGTCCACACCCAGGAACGGTCGAGAAATCTATTGGTGCAAAAGAAACCAAAGAGTTGGCAGTAATGATTGATCCTTTTCGACCACTGAAATTGACCAAAGCAGCTTTGGAAATAGAAGATGAAGACTATTACAAATCTTGGTTATATTAAAAAGATTCAACCATAATTAATCTTATATTAAAGAAAAGAAAGAACAATAAACATACAAAAAAAATGAGTACACAAACCTTTGCAGAAAAGATTGCACAAGCACAAAATTTTTTACCGATCAACGGTACCGATTATATTGAGTTTTATGTAGGAAATGCCAAACAAGCAGCCCATTATTACAAAACTGCTTTTGGTTTCCAGTCAGTGGCATATGCAGGACCAGAAACTGGCGTACGCGATAGAGCATCTTATGTATTGCAACAAGGCAAAATCCGCTTAGTACTTACTTCGGGTCTAAAGTCGGACTCACCTATTTGCGAACACGCCAAGAAACATGGAGACGGTGTGAAAATTTTGGCACTGTGGGTAGATGACGCCTACGATGCTTACGAACAAACCATCAAGCGTGGTGCAAAAAGCTACATGGAACCAACCACTCTGACCGATGAATTTGGGGAAGTAAAAATGTCCGGAATTTATACCTATGGTGAAACAGTACATATGTTCATCGAAAGAAAAAATTATACAGGACCTTTTATGCCAGGATACGAAAAATGGGAGCCAGATTATCAACCAACCGAAACAGGACTATTGTACGTGGATCACTGCGTAGGAAATGTGGGTTGGAATCGTATGTTGCCAGTAGTAAAATGGTACGAAGATGTGATGGGATTTGTTAATGTACTTTCGTTTGATGACAAGCAAATCAATACAGAATACTCTGCATTGATGAGTAAAGTAATGTCGAACGGAAATGGATATTCGAAATTCCCGATTAATGAACCAGCAGAAGGACTGAAAAAATCGCAAGTAGAAGAGTATTTAGATTTCTATGAAGACGAAGGAGTGCAACACATAGCTGTAGCAACCAAAGACATTATCCATACAGTAACCGAACTGAAAAAACGTGGCGTAGAATTTTTAGCAGCACCACCAGAAACATACTACGATATGATTCCAGAGCGTGTAGGTGAGATAGAAGAAGATATCAAAAAACTACAAGATTTAGGGATTTTAGTAGACTGTGATGAGGAAGGATATTTGTTACAAATTTTCACTAAACCCGTAGAAGATCGTCCAACCTTGTTCTTCGAAATTATCGAGCGTCACGGTGCACAAAGTTTCGGAGCAGGGAACTTCAAAGCATTGTTTGAAGCATTAGAAAAAGAACAAGCAAGAAGAGGAAACTTATAAATAAGAAACATTTTATAAAAGTTTTTGTTGATACTTTTTTTATAAAGTATCAACAAAAACTTTTCTTAGTATCATTCGCTTTCTATTATTAATAAATAAAAAAACAAATGAAATCTTTTATATCATATCCCAAAGATTCAGACTTTAGCATTCATAATATTCCTTTTGGTGTAGCACTTATCCAGGACGAATACGTAGCTGTATGCACAAGAATTGGCGACAAAGTAGTCGATTTATCCTATCTCTATAATGAAGATTACTTCGGTGATTTTGACCAATTAGAATACAACGTTTTCGAGTCGGTTGTTTTAAACGAATTTATAGAACTAGGCAAACCAACTACGAATGCAATACGTTTACGAATTCAAGATTTACTGTTAGAAGGATCTGATTTGGCAAATGACGAAAAAACAATCGAAGAAGCCATATATGATATTGATGAAGTAGAAATGCTATTACCGGTACATGTCCCAAATTATACAGACTTTTATAGCAGTATAGAACATGCCACAAATGTTGGTAAAATGTTTCGCGATCCTGATAATGCTCTACTTCCGAACTGGAAACATCTGCCGGTAGGATACCACGGACGCGCCTCTTCTATAGTTGTTTCTGGTACGCCGATTCATCGTCCGAAAGGTCAAATGAAACCTGCCGATCAAGATCAACCAGTTTTTGGTCCGTGTAAGCAATTGGATTTTGAGTTGGAAATGGCTTTTATTGTCAACAAAATGACCGATTTGGGTGAAAGTGTAACTGTAGAAGATGCCGAGGATGCAATTTTCGGAATGGTTATTTTCAATGATTGGTCGGCAAGAGATATTCAATCGTGGGAGTACGTACCATTAGGACCATTTTTGGGTAAAAACTTTGGCTCATCAATTTCACCATGGGTAGTAACCCTAGAGGCTTTAGAGCAATTCCGTACGAGTTCCCCGAAACAAGACCCCGAAGTGTTGGATTATTTGAAGTTTGAAGGTGAACGTAATTTCGACATCCAATTAGAAGTAGCTTTGAAACCCGAAAATGGAGAAGAAAATGTAATATGTCAGAGCAATTTCAAATACATGTATTGGAATATGGCTCAGCAATTAGCACACCATACCGTAAACGGATGTAATTTAGAAGTGGGGGATATGTATGCCAGCGGAACAATTTCTGGTAAAGATCCTCATTCTTTTGGTTCGATGTTAGAGCTAACTTGGCGTGGACAATATCCACTAAAATTATCCAACGGTGAAGAACGAAAATTCATACAAGATAACGATACTATAATTATGCGTGCATTTGCAGAAAAAGAAGATGTGCGGGTAGGATTTGGAGAAGTTTCAGGAACAATTCTACCAGCAAAATAAAAGACATGAAAACAATTTATCCTACAGAACTAACTTCTCCTGCATTACAGAAAATCATGCAAACGGCTGTAGCACCAAGGCCTATTGCGTTTGTATCATCGATCAATAAGAAAGGGGATGTTAATCTTGCGCCGTTCAGTTTTTTCAATATGTTTAGTACCGTCCCGCCAATTCTTGTATTTTCACCATCGAGAAGGGTACGTGATAATACCACAAAGCATACACTAGAGAATGTTCTCGAGGTACCAGAAGTAGTAATCGGGATTGCAAATTATGCAATGGTTCAACAAGTTTCTTTAAGTTCGACAGAATACGAAGAAGGTGTAAATGAGTTTGTGAAAGCTGGTTTCACTATGAAAGATGCCGATGTTGTTCGACCGAAATTAATTGCAGAATCACCAGTAAACTTCGAGTGTAAGGTGCAAGAAGTTGTTTCGTTGGGCAAAGAAGGTGGTGCAGGAAATTTAGTTATTTGCGAAGTGAAAAAAATTCATATACGTGAAGAATTCATCAATGAGCAAGGTGATTTGGACCAAAAGAAATTAGATTTAATCGCACGTTTGGGAGGTAATTGGTATTCTCGCAGTAATGAGGATAGCCTTTTCGAGGTTCCTAAACCTTTGGTAACGAAAGGTATTGGGTTTGATTTGCTACCAAATGAAATAAAATATAGTTCTGTTTTTACAGGGAATGATCTTGGCATGTTGGCCAATACAGAAAAACTAATCGGCGAAAATTTCTCAGATGATGAAGATGTTCATCGTAAAGCTCAACAACTTTTGTTGCAATCTAAAATAGAAGAAGCTTGGAAAATCTTGCTAAAATAATACAACAAAAAAGCCTCTAAAAAGAGGCTTTTTTATTGATTTTGTTGACTATAATTACGGTATTTGTTTTTTATCCACCGATTGATAGGCTTCTCGAAATACTCAAATGTTAATATGCTTAAGCCTAACGAAATTATAAGATAAAGACCAATCTTCACAAAATCATTCAGCTCTGGAAACCAAAGATTTCCATATTTTATGATTATCATGTGCAACATATAAAAACTAAAACTAATTTCTCCTAGATAGATAAGCATTCTGTGTTGTAATATTCTGGACAAAATACCTTTTTCTACCGAAAAAAATACAATTATTAATGACATTGGTAACCAATAATAAATACCGTACCGAAACATTCTTGGAACAAACTCATGCAAAGAAAAGAAAATTATAAGCACAAAAAATGCGGAAATTTCTAAAAGGCTACCTTGACGGAAACTGATGTTTTTTAGTAGATAATTGAAACGTCGATATTGATTATACAAAATAATTCCAATAAAAAAATCGATTGTTCGTACCAATGGATGAATATAAAATATGCCTTTCTCGTAATCGAGATCAATATGCGGTTCGATGAAAATGATTATTGGTATCGCAAGTAAAGGAAGAAATCGACTGATCGGAAACCGATGCAATAGACTAACTAGAAAAGGAAATGCTAGATAAAAGAAAAACTCGGTAGAAATACTCCAAGAAGGATTGTTGATAGAAAAATAAAACTCCTGGATTGGAATATAAGATTGTAACAAGAAAAAATTGAAGAAAGCGACAAGAGGATCCCATAAATTTTGATGAAAAACAAACGGAAGCATCAAGAAAAAGGTAAGAAAATGCAATGGGTATATTCTTGCAAATCGATTGATATAGAAGTTCTTTATACTAAATTCGTGTGGTTTATTGATTTTGTTTTGATAGTTGAGTGCCAAAACAAAACCACTCAAAATAAAGAAAAAACCGACGCCTAAATAACCTTCAAAAAATACAAAATTTTTTAGCCAATTGTACCAATGTAATTCTGTAGATACAAAAGTTAGATGGCTGAGAAAAACAGCAAATGCAAAGAAAAAACGCAATGATGTGAGGGAGTTAATCATCCAAAACTTTTAATTTCAATTGATACATTTCTTTGAACTGACTTTCGAACTTTTCAAGTAGGCTATTTCTAACTTCGACAACAAACCTACAATTTGCCATAAATTCTTTGTTTACAATTTCACCGTTCACACGTTCTATATTTCGCTCTACAATCCCTTGCTGATCGTAATTAAATATCAATTCAACTTTTTTCGTCAGATAGCGTGTAACAATTTTGGCCTCTTCCAATGCAATTTGTGCACCGTATTTGTATGCTTTTACCAGACCTGGCACGCCCAATTTTGTCCCCCCAAAATAACGGACAGATACCACCAATACATTGGTTAACTCGAACGAAAGAATTTGGTTGTATATAGGCAATCCTGCCGAACCACTCGGCTCACCGTCATCATTTGCTCGATAATCTTCCTTGTTTATACCCAATATATATGCATAGCAATGATGGGTAGCATCGGGCCATTTTTCTCGCAGATAATTTAGTTTTTCTCGTACTTCTTCTTCGTTTTTTACCCGAAAAGCATAGTTGATAAACTTACTTCCCATCTCTTTGAAAATTACCTCTTCTGCATCATGAGCAATCGTTAAATAAGTATCATCTGTATTGTCAATCATTGCGATAGATTCGTAAAAAGTCGTTGTCTATTATTTGTGTTTTACTTGGTTTTTTATGAAGGTGAGGAGCAAAAATTCCGTCTTCCCAAACGGTCGAACTACTAAAAACTCGGGCTTCATCCCAAAGGTTTTGCTCGATAAAAGTTTGCAGCGTTCGACTTCCACCTTCGATGATTATCGATTGAATGTTTTTTTGATATAAAATTCTTAGAATTTCTTCTAGGTTATTTTCTTTTGATTGTAACTGAATATATTCAATTAATTCATTTTTTCCTCCTTTCACTTTATTAAAAATAATTGTGGGTAGGGTTTGATCAAAAAGATAATGTGTCGTAGGCGTAGATAAGTCATAATCAATTAATACTCGGATAGGGTTTCTGCCTTGTACCAAGCGACTGTTGAGTTGCGGGTTATCTACAATGGCCGTATTCTTCCCAACCAAAATGGCTTGTTCTTGTGTTCGCCACCAATGCACTAATTGTTTAGAAAAACGGTTGCTTATCCATTGTTGTGTATGGTTTTTCGGGGCGAAATATCCATTGGCTGTTTGGGCCCACTTTAGGATAACATACGGTCGTTTTTTCTGGTGAATTGTAAAGAAACGACGATTCAATTCTAAACATTCTTTTTCTAATATGCCAACTGATACTTCTATGCCATGGGTACGCATTCGATTGATTCCTTCGCCATTAACCAAAGCAAAAGGATCTAGACAACCTACTACAACACGAGGAATTTTGTGTTCGATAATTAGATCACTGCAAGGTGGTGTTTTGCCAAAATGTGCACAGGGTTCTAGTGTAACATAAAGGGTAGAAGAGGGCAATAATTCTTTTTTTTCTACCGAGTGTATAGCATTTACTTCCGCATGTGGTCCTCCATAAAAAGAGGTAAATCCTTCACCGATAATATTCTGATTATGGACAATCACCGAACCAACAAACGGATTGGGGTATGTATTTCCCAATCCGTTTGCAGCAAGTTGTAAACAACGATTCATATAGAATTCATCAGTTCTATCTTGTGTCATACTTGGTTATCTTCCGAGTTATCGGGTTCTTTTTCGTTATTTTCCTCCGAGTTATACTGGTAAAGTTTTCTCAATTTTTGATTTAAATCATTCCGCTTGTTTTTCTTTTCTTCCAATTCTTTGTAAACATTTTTTAGTAAAGGACTGTTTTGGTCGGTACCCGAAAAGAAAGAAATATTGTTGTCTAACTGGATGATTTCTTTATCCAAATCGTCTATTTCTTTTTTGGTGTGGATAATTTCATTGTCGATCAAATGAGCGTTTTTACCAGTTTTGGCTTTGTTAAATATTGCTTGTAATCGGAAATCTTGCATTTCTTCATCGGAGATAGCGAGTTCTTTAACTTTTTTATCGATTTCTTCCCGAAACTGATTGGCTATATTTATATTTTTCATTGGGACTTTCCCTATCGAATTGAAAGATTTTTCCAACTCGAAAATCCAGGTTAAATCTTTTTCTTTATCTCCCGCAGTTGTATAGTTTTTTACTGTTTCTATAAGTTGTTTTTTCTCGGATAGATTTTGCTCAAGTTTTTCATTCTCAGCTTCATTGCGTTTCTTATAACGATCGAAGAATTGATTACAATATTTTTTAAACTCTTTCCAAACCCGATCCGAGTGTTTGCGGGGTACATGCCCTACTTTTTTCCAATCTTCTTGTATTTGTTTGATAACTTTTACCGATTTGTTCCAATCTGTACTTTCAGCATGTTCTTTGGCAATCTCGATCAAGGCAATTTTTTGTTGCAAATTATCTTCTTGATTAGATTTTAGGTTTTTATAAAAAGTGTTTTTTAGGTGATTGAAGTTTCTTGTCGATTGTTTGAACTTGTCCCATATTTCATTGTTGTGCGGCTTCGGTACACGTCCAGTTTTAAGAAATTCCTCTCGTAAATCATTTACCTTTCGGATAGCTTTTTGCCAATCACCGTGTTTATTATCTCTACTGTTTTGGGTGATTTCGTTAATCGATTGAACAATTGCACGTTTTTTGGCTAAATTATCTTCCTGTTCTTTTTTCAATAATTCGTTGAGTTCTGCTTTACGATTATGTATTTTGTTGGTCAATTCTTTGAACTGATTCCATGTAACTTCTCTAAATTCTTCGGCAACTGGGACTGCTTCTTCTTTCCATAAACGGTGAAGATACTGTAACTCATTGAGTGCTTTTTGTACGTTTTCTTCGCTCACCAATTCTTCAGCACGCTTGATGATCGATTGTCGAACTTCTAGATTATGACTCATGTCCAACTCTCGAAGTTCTTTGTTCATATCTAGATATTTATAAAAATTATCCAAATGAAAAAAATAGTTTCTATATACATTATTAGCTTGTGCTGCCGGAACTCTTCCTGCATTATGCCAACGGGTTTTTAGGTCACGAAAGATTCTGAAAAGATTCTGATTATTTTCCTGAGGATCCTGATACAAAGCTTTCAACTCTTCGATAATTTCGAGTCTTTTTTCTAAGTTTTCTTTTTCGGTTCTTTCTGTTTCTTTATAGAAAAAGCTTAATTGTTTTTTATAATCTTCGTAAATTACATAAAATTCCTTTTTTAGAGGACTATCATACCGGAAATGGATTTCATCTCCACCTTCGTTCACAAATTGTTCTCTTTTCTCTGCCGCATCTAGTGCCATTTTGTTTTTTGCAGCCTCACGAATCAAAGAAAAATGCTCTTTAAGTTCTTGTGCAGGATGGTTTTTTAACAAAATGCGTGCTTCGTTAAGGAGAATTTCTAAATCGAATTTTTCATAATCTTTTAGTGGAATCACATTTTGATTTTGTTCTTCTTGAATCGCTTCTGATTTGTACGACTCATTTGTGTTATTAGGTGATTTTCCATCTGCGTTTTGCAGGTTGTCCATATCCGTTATCATAACAAAAAATAATTTAGTTGTGTTAACAAATCTAGAGAAAAAAAAGTGAAATATCAAGGATTATCGTTTACAATCCTACCCAAATCTCCCAAGATTTTTCTGCTTGCAAGTGCAACATTTCTAAACCATTCTTTGTTTTCGCACCTTTTTTCTTCCCCAACTGTAGAAATTTTGTTTCCTCTGGATTATAAATCAAATCATACAAATAATGGATGTCTGTTAAGAACTGATACGGAAGTTTTGGTGTTGCATTTATTTGTGGATAAGTGCCAACAGGTGTACAATTGATTATGATTTGATGGGACGCTAAAATATCTTCATCCAGAGCGTCGTAGTGCAGTAATTTTTTATCATTCCGAGAAACTATTGTATAGGGTATCCCAAGCTTGTTCAACACAAAAACCACTGCTTTACTTGCACCTCCGTTACCCAAAATCAATGCTTTTTGATGATGCTTACTCAACATCGGAACAAATGATTTTTCGAAACCATAAACATCTGTATTATAGCCGATTTTTTTTCCGTTGTCTATTTTTACGGTATTCACGGCACCAACTTCTTTTGCTTCTGGGGAGAGCTCGTCTAAATAAGGAATTATTGCTTGTTTGTAGGGAATTGTAATGTTAAAACCTAATAAATTTTTGTTCCTAAAAAGAGTTTCAATTTCGTTAATATTCTTCAGGTCGAATAGTTCGTAGGAGTAGTTGCCAAGATTCAACTGTTCGAACTTCTCTGTAAAATACTTCACAGAAAAGGAGTACGAGATGTTTTTTCCTATCAAACCTAATGTGTGCATTCTTTATGGCTTGTTTTTTTGGAGTTTTGCTTTAATGATTCGAATAAGCATCGGAGTGTTTGCTGCAATGATAATCCCGAATATAAAAAGCTCTAAGTGCTCTTTTACTAACGTAAATTGGCCTAAAAAATAACCCAGCATAGAGATAACTCCTACCCATAGAATTGCGCCTAAAAAACTATACGTGATAAAGGTTTTGTAGGGTAGGCGAGTGGTGCCACAAATAAAGGGAATTATGGTGCGTACTACCGGCATAAAACGGGCTATGATAATTGCTTTTTTCCCGTTTTCGTTGAAAAATACGGTAGCTTTTTCTAAATGTCTTGGTTTGATGAAGAATTTGTTCGGATTGGTCATTAGCCACTCACCAAATCGATGCCCTATATAATAATTGAGGTTGTCACCCAAAATAGCAGCAAGCATCAGCAGCGGTATGATATATTCAATGTGTAGGTGATTCTGATCGTCGCTTGCTGCAATCATGCCAATCGCAAAAATCAAGGCATCACCAGGTAAAAATGGCATGATAAAAGACATGATTATCAGTCCAGTTTCTGCAAAAATTATCAAAAATAATGCAGCATAAATCCAATATCCGTATTGGTTTATGAACTCCATAATAACTTTGTCGGGCCGTTTGACAAAGGTGGTAAAAAATTCGATTATGCTCAACATCGATTAGCGTAGCTTAGATTCTAGTAATATCGGCTCCAAGCGCACGTAAACGAGTGTCGATGTCTTCGTAGCCTCGATCGATTTGTTCTATGTTGTGAATTGTACTCGTCCCTTTAGCAGAAAGAGCCGCTATGAGCAACGCAATTCCAGCTCTAATATCGGGCGATGTAAGATCGGCAGCTTTCAATGGAATTTCTTGGTCGAGGCCTATAACGGTTGCACGATGTGGATCACATAAAATAATTTGTGCACCCATGTCGATTAGCTTGTCGACAAAAAATAAACGAGATTCGAACATTTTTTGATGAATCAGAACGCTACCTTTTGCTTGCGTTGCAACGACTAGTATAATCGATAAAAGATCGGGTGTGAAGCCTGGCCAAGGAGCATCAGAGATGGTAAGGATAGAACCATCGATAAAACGTTCTATTTTATATTTTTCTTGACGAGGGATAAAAATGTCATCATCCTTTTTTTCGAGTTTGATACCTAGTTTCCTAAAAACATTTGGGATAATGCCTAGGTTTTCCCATGATACATTTTTGATGGTAATCTCGGATTGTGTCATGGCTGCTAGTCCTATCCAAGAACCTATTTCGATCATATCAGGAAGAACTTTGTGTTCGGTTCCTGAGAGTTTTTCTACACCTTCGATGGTAAGAAGATTTGATCCGATTCCCGAAATTTGGGCTCCCATACGATTCAGCATTTTACATAACTGTTGAATGTAAGGTTCGCAAGCAGCATTGTAAATTGTCGTAGTACCTTTACTCAAAACTGCAGCCATGATGAGGTTTGCAGTTCCGGTAACAGACGCTTCTTCGAGTAGGATATAACTTCCCCGTAAACCAACTTTTGGGTCAACTTCTACACCATAAAAAGATTCTTCTGTATTGAATCTGTATTTTGCGCCTAGCTCAAAAAATCCTTGAAAATGTGTATCCAAACGTCTTCTTCCGATTTTGTCTCCTCCAGGTTTTGGCATATATGCCTCGCCGAAACGAGCCAAAAGAGGTCCCATTAGCATGATAGATCCGCGTAAGGCTGCGCCATCTTTTCTGAATTCGTTACTTTTTAGATAATCTAATTTGAGTTGATTGGCTTGGAATGTATAATCACCTTTACCGTTTTTTTGTACTTTAACTCCTAAATCTACTAAAATTTCAATGAGACGATTAACATCTTTTATGTCGGGAATATTCGTTACATGAACTTTCTCTTCAGTTAATAAAACAGCACAAAGTATCTGTAAAACTTCATTTTTTGCTCCTTGTGGAGTAATTTCTCCCTTAAGTTGTTTACCTCCTTTTATTTTGAAAATTGCCATTTTGTTGATTTACTTGTTTTTAGTATTACTGCGATTATTGATTTGGTGTTTGTTCTGATTTTTGTAATTCTTATGATTGTTGTGATTATTGTGGTTCTGATTTTTGTTCAGGTTTTGTAATAATCGATCAGAGGGAATCAGAGTTTCGTTAGAGTTTCTTAAGTCAAATTGTTGGTTCGATAGTTCATACAAATGATTGAAAATAACTGCATCATCCACAGTGTCTTTGTTCCATAATAAATAACTCTTTTTCATGTGGTTGGCAATGGCAAAAATCAACCCTTCTTTCTTGTCTCCATCTTCCCAAGTGAGTGCAACTTCGATCATTTTGCGAATATTGTTCCCGTAATATCGGTATTTATTAATCCCTTTTGGATATGGTATAATGTTGGGTTTGCTGTTGATTGTATCTTTGGCAGACGGAATGGGGTATGGGGATTTTACGTCGAGCTGAAATTCTGACATGATAAAAAGTTGATCCCATAACTTATGTTGAAAATCAGGAACATCGCGTAGATGTGGGTTCAATTCACCCATAACCTCAATGATGATTTGTGCAAAACCATTGCGCTCTTCTTCGTCGGCAATCGTCATACAATGATTCACCATTTCTTGGATGTGTCGTCCATATTCTGGTATAATTAATTGAGTACGCGTTGTATTGTATTCCATAATTTTCCTCTACGTTATCGTTATTTTTACTTACAAAATTACAATTTAAATTTGGTTCTTTCGGATATAAGTGTGTTTTATGAAAATATTAATTTTCTACTTATTCTCCTAACAAGATTCCCGATACCGACCAAAAACTAAAACTATTGCCTTCTTTTTCTCCTTGCGGAATAATAATTTGTAATTGATGTTTACCTGCTTTTAGGTTTCCTAGTTGTATATAATAAGGTGGTGTTACAGTTCCTGGGCACCAATTAGAACGACTATAGTCGGATGATGATAAACCGTTTTCAAAATTTCCAGATGCAGGATTCATCATTCTATAACTCCCGCAATCGGTGCGCCATGGTGCGAGCTGAAAAACTTTTTTGTCGTTCAAATAAACTGTATTTTCCTTTGCCAAGAACTCATCGCCGTTTTCCCAACCACCATGTCCGGTAGTGATCAATCGTAGATAAGCATTGTTCCAATCTTCTTTCAGATCAAATCTCACCACTAATCCTTTTTCATCCGAAAAAAGACTTCCGTAATTTTGACCTGCCATTTCCATTACATTCAGTGTATTAAAGAGCGGTAGACTTTTTTGGGTAGGAAAAACGCTTTTGCCACCCCGATGAATTGTAGCTTCTGCAGAAACTATATGACCACCTTGATCATAATTCCCGATAAAAATCCCTATATAAACTTCTTTGTTAGAAAGGAGATTTTTTAGGTCGGATATTTCTTGACGATATTCTGCAGCATTCAACCAATGATGATCTTTTATCTCGATATGATTAAATTCTCTAATACCAAATGGCGTAAAAAAACGCATCAATTCTACTAAAGGTTCATAATTTCCTATCCGAATCATGCCCTGATATTTTTGTTTGTTTTTGTCGGTTATAAAAGGTAAAACCTCAATGCCGTTTTGTAAAGCTTCTAAAAAGTTTGGTTTTTTTTCTATGGGAATCAGAAAAACAGAACCCGTTCTATCATACGCATCACCGTTAGAAAATTGTGTGAGCTGCAAAAAAATTTGATCATCTTCTTGGAGTGTAGGAAATTTTATTTTTTTTACGACCACCGTTCCATTGGCGAAAATTGACGTTGAATCGGGTGAAAATTGATTCTTTGCACCAAAATGAATTTGTTGATGATCGAAAATAGGAATATGAACAAAACGGCTTTTCCATACCAAATTCCTATAATCGAGCATAGGTACAAAGACTTTCTCGAAATCGAAATCCGTAAAATGATGGATTTCTATGTTTTTTACTTCTTCGATTTTATTTACACGAATAGAAAAGTTATTGTTACGTTCGTATTCCATCACCAAGCCAAGCGGCAACCCAACTGTGTTAGGTGCCGCCTGAATCGGTAAATTATCTACATACCAAAGGTCTATCTTGTTCGAGTTGATGTGTACTTCGGCATGTTTACATTTAATTCCTAAAATTCGTTTACTTCTTTTCGTTTTCTTGTACGTAAGATTTCCATTACCAATACTATTTTTAGTCGCAATTACCGAGTCGTTAGAAAAGAAGGTAATCGGATAAAGAATGCTGTCGTATTTTTGGTAAGAGATAATTTCGTACGGGTATTTCTTTTGGGTCGAAAAAGCATTTTTCGCACCGATAATACTTTCTTGTTCATTTGCCCAAACCACCGTCGGGTTTTCTTCGTCGACTTTTACATCGTTAGAGAATTTTTCATACGTGATTTTATACGCAGTTTGTGCCGAAACAATACAGCTTATTAGAAATAATAAAATAAACGAAATAAGAGGTTTGTTCATAGATTTTTTTAGAATGCATTGATTCCTGTAATATCGTTTCCGGTAATTAATAAATGAACATCGTGGGTTCCTTCGTAGGTGATAACCGATTCTAGGTTCGCCGCATGACGCATCATAGGGTAATCGCCTACAATGCCCATTGCACCAAGAATTTGTCTCGACTCTCGAGCAATATCAAGGGCGATTTTCACGCTGTTTCTTTTGGCCATAGAAATTTGTGCTGGCGTTGCTTTGTCTTCATTCTTTAAGGTTCCTAATCTCCATACCATTAATTGTGCTTTGGTAATCTCAGTAATGAATTCGGCTAATTTTTTCTGTTGTAATTGGTAAGAGGCAATTGGTTTTCCGAATTGGGTCCTTTCCAATGAATATTGTAAGGCAACTTCGTAACAATCGATCGCTGCGCCAATTGCTCCCCAAGAAATACCGTATCTGGCAGAATTTAGACAAGACAATGGTCCACGTAAACTGTTGACTCCTGGTAGGATGTTTTCTGCCGGAATTTTTACATTTTCAAAAACCAGCTCACCAGTTCTCGAAGCACGTAAAGACCATTTTTGCATCGTCTCTGGGGTAGAAAAACCTTCCATGTATCGCTCAACTATCACACCCGATATTTTTCCTTCTTCGTTTCTTGCCCATACCACAGCAATATCACAAATAGGAGCATTGGTAATCCACATTTTTGCCCCATTCAAAATATAATGGTCGCCTTCTTTTTTTAGTTTTGTTTCCATCCCGGCTGGGTTAGAGCCGTGGTTTGGTTCCGTTAAGCCAAAGCATCCTATCATTTCTCCCGATGCTAATTTTGGTAAGTATTTTCTTTTTTGTTCCTCAGACCCATAGGTGAAAATAGGATACATTACTAAAGAAGATTGTACCGATGCAGCCGAACGAACAGCAGAATCTCCTGCTTCTAATTCTTGCATGATCAAACCATACGAAATTTGATCTAATCCTGCACCGCCATACTCTTCCGGAATGTAAGGGCCTAAAGCACCAATTGCACCTAATTTTTTCATCAAATTAGGGATTTCTGTATGATTTTGAGCGTGTTCATCGATCACGGGTTTTATTTCTTCATTTACAAATTTGCGTACCGAATCACGAATTAATAAATGTTCTTCTGTTAACAATTCATCAATGTTGAAATAGTCTGTCGTAGAATTCATATTTTCATTTTTTTGTGTGCCTAAAACTAAAACTTATTTATGATTTTCTGAAATTGAGAAGGAAAATATTCATCAAATTCATAAGTATTTGTGAAAATTTTTACTTATTTTGGGACAATTAAACGACAAAAATAGAGAGATGAGTTTATTAAACGAATTGAAAAACGTAGGTTTAGAAACTGAAAACTTAGGAGGTTCTACAGGTCAACAGTGGTTGGCAAATGGCGAATTTATTTCTTCTTTTTCTCCAGTAGATGGAAAAGAAATCGGAAAAGTAAAAACTACAACACGAGAAGATTATAATCACGTAATCGAGAAAGCCCAAGAAGCTTTCAAAACTTGGCGATTGGTTCCTGCACCCAAAAGAGGTGAAATTGTGCGATTGTTAGGAGAAAAATTACGGGAACTAAAACCAGAATTAGGGAAATTGGTTTCTTATGAGATGGGTAAATCTTATCAAGAAGGAATGGGTGAGGTACAAGAAATGATTGATATTTGTGACTTTGCCGTAGGATTATCTCGTCAATTATACGGTTCTACTATTCACTCAGAAAGACCAGGACATCGTATGTACGATCAATATCATCCATACGGTATTTTAGGTGTAATTACAGCTTTTAACTTTCCTGTAGCCGTATGGGCTTGGAATACATGTATCGCATTGGTTTGTGGTGATGTAGTGGTTTGGAAAGCAAGTGAAAAAACACCTTTATGTGCCGTTGCATGTCAGAAAATTTTAGCCGATATTCTACAAGATCAAGGGTATGGAGAAGGGATTTCTTCTATAGTAACAGGTAATCGAGAAGTAGGGGAATGGTTAGCAAAAGATGAAAGAATTCCTTTGATTTCAGCAACAGGCTCTACACGTATGGGGAGAGAAGTTGCTGTTACAGTTGCTCAACGTTTAGGAAAAACCCTGTTAGAACTTGGTGGAAATAATGCCATTATCGTAACACCGAATGCCGATATAAAAATGACTGTCATCGGTGCGGTTTTTGGCGCAGTCGGAACGGCAGGTCAACGATGTACTTCTACAAGAAGATTAATCGTACATGAAAGCATTTACGATCAAGTAAAAAAAGCCATGGTAGATGCCTACCAGCAATTGAAAATTGGCAATCCTTTGGATACCGCAAATCACGTAGGTCCATTGATCGATCAAGATGCTGTGAAAATGTATCTTTCGGCCTTGGATAAAATTAAACAAGAAGGAGGTGAATTAGTTGTCGAAGGAAAAGTACTAGAGGGAGAAGGATACGAGAGTGGATGTTATGTACAACCAGTTATTGCAGAAGTAGAAAATCATTATGAAATTGTCCAACAAGAAACATTTGCACCTATTTTATATTTAATTAAATATTCAGGTGAGGTGCAAAATGCAATTGATATTCAGAATGATGTTAAGCAAGGCCTTTCATCAGCCATCATGACCAATAACTTGAGAGAAGCAGAGTTATTCTTAAGCGCTAGCGGATCAGATTGCGGGATTGCCAATGTAAACATCGGGACCTCTGGTGCAGAAATCGGAGGTGCTTTTGGTGGTGAAAAAGAAACAGGTGGCGGAAGAGAATCCGGTTCTGATGCATGGAAATTCTATATGCGTCGCCAAACAAACACCATTAATTATACAACCGAATTACCTTTAGCACAAGGAATAAAATTCGATTTGAAATAATCAAAATACATCAATAAAAACACACAAAAAAATAATGAAAACACTTAATCTAACTAAAACCGTTCACCAACGTTTGGGCGAGCATATCTTAGCCGATGGTTATAATATAGTGATGGATATCGAGAAATCTCACGGTTCTTATTTGGTTGATAAAAACGGAAAAAAATATCTCGATTTCTTTAGTATGTTTGCCTCTTCGCCTATCGGATATAACCATCCACACTTGGTGAAAAACGAAGCTTTTTTAGGTAAAATGGCAGTGAATAAACTAGCCGTTTCGGATATTTATACCGAAGAGTTTGCAGACTTTGTCGATACTTTTGCACGCGTTGCAATGCCAAAAGAATTGCAGTATAGTTTTTTTATTTCGGGAGGAACACTGGCTGTAGAGAATGCTCTAAAAGCTGCATTCGATTGGCGAACTCGACTCAATTTTACTAAAGGAATCGAGGAAGAAGCCGATCAAGTGATTCATTTCAAACAAGCATTTCACGGGCGTTCGGGCTACACTCTTTCGTTGACCAATACCAATGATCCACGGAAGTACGAATATTTCCCAAAATTTAATTGGCCAAGAATAGAAAATCCGAAAATGTTTTTTCCCGTAACGGATGAAAATACACAACAAACAATAGAGGCGGAGAAAAAGGCAGTTGCTCAGATACACGAAGCTTTGAGAAATAATCCGAACCGTGTAGCATGTATAATCATCGAAACGATTCAGGGTGAAGGTGGTGATAATTATTTCCGTCCAGAATTCTTGCAAAAATTACGAGCAATTTGTGACGAGAATGAAATTCTTTTGATTTTTGATGAAGTACAAACCGGAATCGGAATGACAGGAAAAATGTGGGCTTATCAACATTACGAAATCATTCCGGACATTATTTCATTCGGTAAAAAAGCACAAGTTTGCGGAATTTTAGCCAACAAAGAAAAGCTAGATCAAATACCGAACAACGTATTCAAAGAGTCGAGCCGAATTAATTCTACTTTTGGTGGGAACTTTATTGATATGATTCGATTCAAATTAATTCTCGAAGTTATAGAAAAAGAAAATTTGGTTGAGAATGCATGTGTTCAAGGAGAATATTTTTTGCAAAAATTACATGAACTTCAGTCGCAAAATCCGACCATAAAAAATGTTAGAGGAAAAGGATTATTCATCGCTTTTGATTTAGAAAATGGACAATTACGCGATGAGTTTATTCGTCATTGTTTCGATAATCAATTAATTGTTTTACCATGTGGCGAGAAATCGGTGCGTTTTCGTCCGCATTTAAATGTTACTCAAGAACAAATCGACCAAGCGGTTGAGATTATGAAAGCCTTGTAAAAAGGCTAAAGTGCAAGATAAAAAAAGGTCTTCCGAAAACTCGGAAGACCTTTTTTTGAATAGAATAATCTAGATTATTCTACGATAGTCAATTCATCTATAATGTTGGTAGCACCAGCATATTTGTCAACAACCCATAGAACATAACGGATATCTACCGAGATTGTACGTTGTAATTTCGGATCGAAGATAACATCGCCCGCCATTGCTTCGATGTTTCCATCGAATGCAATTCCGATCAATTCTCCATTCCCATTCAAGACCGGTGAACCAGAATTTCCTCCGGTAATATCGTTATTCGATAAGAAGTTTATCGGCATATAGCCAGCTTTGTCAGCGTAACGACCAAAATCTTTTTCTTTTGCAAGATCTAATAAGCGTTGTGGATTTTCGAATTCCTCATCACCAACTTTATGTTTGGCAACCAATCCATCCATGGTTGTGTAATAGTTAGCCGGTGCATCTGGCTGACGATTTGGATTGGTACTTCTAGGTAATGGTTGAATAGAACCATAGGTTAGACGCAAAGTGCTATTGGCATCTGGATAAAGAATATGTGCAATTTTCGATTCGCGTAAACCTTCTACTAACAGACGGAAATTCTTTTCGTAAGCATCGTTCAATGCTTTTTGTTGATCTGTTTGTTGATTGTACTTTTCTATCAAAGAAGAAGAAAGTTTGAATAACTCATCGTTTTGCAATAAAGCAACATCTGGACTATTCAGAAAATTTTCGACTTGTTTTTTATCGGCAAAAAAACTTTTGCCAAAAGCATCGTTTACCCATTGCGTAAAGTTGTTGTTATTGTTTGCAGCCAAAGTGCTTACGTACGGCGCTATCCCAGCTTGTTTTGCTTTGGTAGCATATAAATTAAGCTGAGCTACTAATACGTCTTTCTCAAGCGGTAAGTACATCTTATCGTAAGTTGCATCTAATAACGCCTGGATTTGTGGGCGCATCTCCTTTCTTTTAGCTTCATTGGCTTCTGCATAGTTTGCCAATGCATTCCCGATTCTATAAGGTGCCATGGCAAAAGCACTACTTCTCAACATTCCCATCAAGTAGTTATCGTGCATCGCTTGCAAATTGGTGGCTGCATAATAGGTATTTAGGTTTTTAATAACCTCACCGTATTTTGCTTGGTTGTGTTTTTTATTTGCCCATTTATTGAATTTCTTTTCTGTTTTGGTTTTTGTTTCTACCGTTCCGTGTAATTTCAAAGCTTCGATCATTCCTTGACGGTTTTTCCAGTAATTGGCAACTCCGGCATATTTAGAAGCATAGTTGATTTTTACTTCTTGGTTCTGATCCATGTGTTTTTTCATCTGATCCATTCCAACTTTAGAAGCTTCTACCCAAGCAGGATAAGCAAAGTTGATGTTCTGCGCTACACCTTGTGCGGGCATCCAACGATTGGTACGACCTGGATATCCTAAAATCATAGCAAAATCTCCCTTCTCGAATCCTTTTAATGAAATAGGCAAGTGGTGTTTTGGTTTCATTGGTATATTTTCTTTCGAGTAGGGTGCAGGATTTCCATTGGCATCTGTATATACACGGAAAATAGCGAAATCTCCTGTGTGGCGTGGCCATTCCCAGTTATCGGTATCTCCACCGTATTTACCAATCGCATTGGGAGGCGTTCCCACTAAACGAACATCTTCGTAGTCTTGATACACAAAGTAGTAATATTCATTTCCTTGGAAAAATGAACGAACAGAAACAATGTATTTTCCTCCTTCGTTATTCTCTTGTTCGATTTTTGCAATCTCTTGATTGATGATTTTCTGACGATCGATTTCCGACATTTTATCATTTACTTTGCTCAGTATTCTTTTCGTTACATCATCCATACGAACAAAGAAACGTACTTTTAGGTTGTCTGGTTTCAGCTCTTCGCTTTTGTTTTTTGCCCAAAATCCGTTGGTCAAATAATCATGCTCTGGAGTAGATAATTGTGCAATATTTCCATAACCACAATGGTGATTGGTGAGAACCAAACCTTGGTTAGAAATAATTTCTGCCGTACATCCACCGCCAAACTGAACAATCGCATCTTTCAAGCTATTGTTATTGACACTGTAAATTTCTTCGGGCGTTAATTGCAACCCCATTTTTTGCATATCACGACCATTCAGACGCTCGATATGCATCAAAAACCACATACCTTCATCGGCTTTTACTTTGGTAAACGGAAAAACCAAAAGTGCCATGAGGGTGGTAAATAAAAATTTTTTCATTTTTTTATTAATTTTAATTTACTTTATTTGGGCTAAAATAAACTATTCTGTAGAAAACTTCCTTTTTTTTTGGTAGGAAATTGATTCAAATAATAAAAATCTCTATCTTTTAGATACTCTTTTATGAAAGAAACTAATTTATTTGAGAAAATATTCCCTTATGTTATTCGAAGAACTCCTAACGTACAAGTATTTTCTGAATTTGAAGGGGAAACTTTTCGAGGACTACCTCCTATGACTGCAGATTCTTTACCTGATTTTTTTGGAAACATTGTTTCTAAAGAATGGCTTGAATCTACTCATAAAGACATAAGTGTAATCACGCCTTTAGAGCAGCTTACTTATGTAGGTAAAAGAGGAATGGGAGCTTTAGAATTTTCTTCTGCCAAAGAAATTAAATCAAATCAGAGTATTGATGTAGAAGAAATAACGGAAGTGGTAAAGAAAGTGCTAGATTTAAAACTTCAATAGAAGAAAAAGGATTAAGCGATATCGCATTACTAAAGATTTTCAAAATTGGAACTTCGGCTGGTGGTGCACGACCTAAAATTTTAGTTTCTGAAAACAAAAATACAGGACATCTTATTCATGGTGATTTGGAAACTTCGGATGATTACAATCATTATTTAATCAAACTTTCTGTTGATGAAGATCAAGGTTATTCGAAAGAGAAAATAGAATACATTTATTATCAAATTTCGACTTCTATCGGAATTAAAATGATGCCTTCTAAATTGATTGATGATAAACACTTTGCAACATTACGTTTTGACCGTCAAAATGGGCAGAAACAACATATTTTAACTGCTTCTGGAATGACTGGTTGGGATTTTAAAAAGCCTGAAAACTCCTCTTATGAAAATCTTTTTAAGTTAGCTGTAGAATTAAAACTTCCGCATAAAAACATTCAACAATTGTATAAACGAATGGTTTTTAATCTTGTTTTCTCTAATATTGATGACCATTTAAAGAATTTTTCATTTATCTATGATATAGAAAGAGACGGATGGAATTTAGCTCCCGCCTATGATTTAACCTATCCATTAGATGCTTTAAAAAATTATTTACGAATTTCGAGAGCAATGTCTATCAATGGAAAACGAACTGATATTAACCGAGAAGATTTATTATTAATAGCAGATTATAATACTCCCCAAAATACGGATCACGGGTTAAGTTGAAAATAATGATTAATTTTAACTCGTATAATGATGAAAAAAAGCAGAAGAAAATTTACCGATGCCTTCAAGGCCAAAGTCGCCATTGAAGTTTTAAGGGAGAGAAACGCTCAGCGAACTGGCCCAGCGTTTTGAGATTCATCCCAATCAGATCAGCATCTGGAAACGAGCGTTTCTGGAGCAACCCAGACAGAACCGCTGAACGAGTCGATAGAAAGGTGCGGAAAGCCTGAAATCATCAATTCTGACCAAGGAAGTCAATATACTTCCAAAAACTGGATCAATTGTTTAAAAGGTCATGAAATCAGGATAAGCATGGACGGTAAAGGCAGAGCTACAGACAACGTTCATGTGGAAAGATTCTTCTAGTCAATCAAGTATAATTACATTTATTTGAACCCAGCAGAAAACGGATTGGATTTGTATCTTGGAGTCAAGAATTTTATTGAGGATTATAACCAGAGGAGACATCAGGGAATAGAAAATAAAAAGCCAAAAGATTTGTATAAAATTGAAAAAACAATTCAACTTAAATCAGCCTAATTGTAGTACAGGAAATGGGGAGTACTTTACAATACCCAGAATAAAAGCCCCTACTAAGTTTTTCATTCCCATATCAAAATGGGTAATAGCGAAAATGACGTTAGTAAATAAGAGACTACCGATTACACCGATATATTGTATTGTAAACTCGTACACAAACATCCTATAAAGAACTTCCTCACAAAACCCGGCACTGATGGCTACCATAATAAACCAAGATAGTTCCTTTCTCGATTTTGGCTGATGGAATATCCAATCTCTATGGCCACCATTTCACGGTTGTGGTCATCAGCTATGTTAAGCAATCTGAATTTTTGACCACAATAGAATCGGTTCTGCATAAAAGCCATGTTCCAACACTCTCTACCGCGAGGAGTAATCACTTTGGGTTGCTGTATATTGGTTGGTAGTCTTCCTCAACAGTGCTGAGTGCTGCATTGTCTAGCATAGCGTCTGTATAGAGACCGTCTGAGTTTAGAGTTTCTCCTGTTCAAGCTCTTTGATCCGCTTAATTTCCGAAGCTTCCATGCCCGAATATTAACTTTACCATCTGTAAAAAAAGTTCCGTTGGAAATGCCGTGTTCGCGACAAATCTGTTCCACAGTTTTGCCCTGATTCTGCGATTCTAAAATCTTGAAAATCTGTTGTTCTGTAAAATGGCTCTTCTTCATACCAATTAATTTTTAAAGTTAACATTTTCTCTCTTTTTAATTGGTAACTTTTTTGGGGAAGCTTACAAAGGGTTTAACTTTAAGAAAGTCAAACCCTCGATAAATTTAGTTTATACACTTAATGTGTTTAGAGGAAAAGCCTTCGTTAAGATATGAAAATCCTTTATGGTTATTTCTTACTGTATTTTGCTCTAAGGTTTATTTTTTGAATTTCCCTTTCAATTAGCAACTGTGCGATAATTTGCGCTGCGGGTAGTTTGTCTTTATTTTCAGCCAGTGCTTTTTTTACTTTTTCTTCCGATACATCTATTCGGTACAAAATGCTTAACAAGCTGTTGAAATCGGATTGTATCAATCTGTCTAAATAGCGCGCCAGTTCCTCAAATTTTTCCTCGTTTGAATGTTTGAATGAAACTTCTTCAAGCTGAAGTTTATCAGCAATCAGGGATATAGGGTGATACGTTTTTTCCAAAAAAAAATATTTTTTCAAAGTTATTTAGTTGATAATTTAGATTTTTTTATCACTTTTTACTTTCCTCTTTTTAGCTCTACACTATAGTATTAGCTTCCACAGACAATACACTCGTCGGGATTGTCCAACGAGCAGGAAATATCCACTTGTTTGTCTTCCGATGATTGTACTTTTTCTACTGTGAATTTGATAGCATCTGCCGCTGCTTTAGTGCGCAGGTAATACATACCTGTTTTCAATCCGCTTTTCCAAGCATAGAAGTGCATCGAAGTCAGCTTTGCCATATTGGGTTCTGCCATAAATAGGTTGAGCGATTGGGACTGACAGATAAATGCACCCCTATCGGCAGCCATATCAATGATGGTTTTCTGTTTAATCTCCCAAACAGTCTTGTACAGTTCTTTTAAGTTAGCGGGAATTTCCTCAATATTTTGAACAGAGCCATTCTCGGCAATCAACTTGTTTTTCATTCGGGCGTCCCAAAGGTTTAACTCTATCAGGTCTTTTATTAAATGCTTATTGACCACTACAAACTCACCTGAAAGTACACGCCTGTTATAAATGTTACTAGTATAAGGTTCAAAACATTCATTGTTGCCTAATATCTGAGAAGTAGAAGCTGTAGGCATCGGAGCCACTAACAGGGAATTGCGTACGCCAAATTCCATTACATTTTTACGTAAACCTTTCCAATCCCAACGGTCTGATGGCTGTACATTCCATAAATCAAACTGAAACTTTCCTTCGGAAAGTGGCGATCCCTTAAAACTTTCGTAAGCTCCTTCTTCCTTCGCCAGTTCCATGGAGCTCTCCATTGCTGCATAGTATATCGTTTCAAAAATATCTTTATTCAGTTGTCGTGCTTTCTCACTTTCAAAAGGCATCCGCAACAACAGAAACACATCTGCCAGTCCTTGTACACCTAATCCAATCGGACGATGTTTGAAATTGGAATTTTCAGTTTCGGGTACAGGATAGTAATTCCCGTCTATCACTTTGTTAAGATTCCGAGTAACTATTTTGGTGACTTCATACAATTTCTGAAAGTCAAAACCATTTTCGGAAACATATCGAGGCAATGCTAGCGATGCGAGGTTACACACCGCCACCTCATCGGCACTCGTGTATTCCATTATTTCGGTGCAAAGATTGGAGCTGCGAATTACTCCAATATTTTTTTGATTAGACTTCTCGTTTGCAGCATCTTTGTAGCACATATAGGGTGTTCCTGTTTCTATCTGTGCTTCGAGTATAGCATTCCACAACTCTCGGGCTTTCACTTTTTTACGGAATATCCCATCGTTTTCATAGTGTTGATAAAGTTCTTCAAACGAGCTTCCATACACATCGTACAAACCAGGAGCTTCATTTGGATCAAACAAAGACCAATCGGCATTTTCTTCTACTCGTTGCATAAACAGATCAGGGATCCACAATGCTGGAAATAGATCTCTTGCCCGCATTTCTTCCTTGCCGTGGTTTTTACGAAGGTTCAAGAAATCAAAGATATCGGCGTGCCACGGTTCCAAATAGACGGCTATCGCTCCTTTGCGTTTACCACCGCCCTGATCCACATAACGTGCCGTATCGTTATACACTCTTAGCATCGGGATAATTCCATTAGAAATACCGCCTGTGCCCTTGATGTAACTGCCTGTTGCCCTTACATTATGAATGCTCAAGCCAATACCACCTGCCGACTGCGAAATCAAGGCGCAACGTTTTAGGGTATCAAAAATCCCTACAATACTATCTTCAGTCATACTCAATAGAAAGCATGACGACATTTGTGGCTTGGGCGTTCCTGAATTGAATAGCGTAGGTGTAGCGTGGATGAACCATTTTTCGCTCATCAGGTTATAGGTTTCGATAGCAGCTTTGATATCTTGTTTATGGATTCCTAAAGCCACCCGCATAAACAAGTGTTGTGGACGTTCGGTTACTTTGCCGTTGGTACGGATGAGATAAGAGCGCTCCAGTGTTTTGAAACCGAAATAATCAAAGTTATAATCTCGGTCGTAGATGATACTGCTGTCAATTTCATCAGCATTGTTGCGGATGATATCATAAGTTTCCTCAGACAATAAAGGTGCTCGCGTATTGGTTACCGGATCGATATAGTCATACAGCAATTTAGCTGTTTTAGAAAAGGATTTTAGCGTATTCTTGTGCAAATTACTGACGGAAATACGTGCAGCCAGTACTGCAAAATCGGGGTGTACCGTGGTATAGGTAGCCGCAGTTTCGGCAGCAAGGTTATCGAGTTCGGTCGTAGTTACATTGTCATAAATGCCCTGAATCACTTTCTTGGCTATTTCGATTACGTCTTTCTCATCTACAGAAAGTCCGTAGACTAATTTATGAATCCGTGCAGTAATCTTATCAAAATGTACAGCTTCCTGTTTTCCGTTTCTTTTTATTACATACATCTTTTCTTGGTTAATAGTTAATAATTGAGAGTTGATTGTTTTAGTTAATCGTTTTTTCCACACTTAACTGATCAAAAATCTTCATCCAGTGAAAAGCTGTAATTTTGCTTTTCGCCCTGTGCTACACCCGACTTTTGGTATTCGCCTACGCGACGTTCAAAAAAGTTGGTTTTGCCTTGTAGTGAAATTAATTCCATAAAGTCGAATGGATTTGTGGCGTTCCAGACCTTTTTACAGCCTAATGCATCAAGCAATCTGTCCGCTACAAACTCGATATACTGGCACATCAACTCGGCATTCATCCCGATAAGCCTGACGGGTAGCGCTTCAGTTACAAATTCTTTTTCAACCTCAACCGCATCAGCAATTATTTTCTGTACGGTTTCTTCGGGCAACTTATTTTTTAAATGATTGACATATAGTAAGCACGCAAAATCACAATGCAGACCCTCGTCACGGCTGATGAGTTCGTTTGAAAATGTCAGACCGGGCATCAACCCTCTTTTCTTCAGCCAGAAGATAGAGCAGAAACTTCCCGAAAAGAAAATTCCTTCCACAGCAGCAAACGCAATCAGCCTTTCGGCGAAATTGTCACTTTCAATCCATTCTAATGCCCAATCGGCTTTTTTGCCTACACAGGGGATGGTTTCGATAGCCCGTAACAGGTGATCTTTTTCTTTAGGATCTTTTATGTATGTATCAATCAATAAGGAATACATTTCCGAATGGATATTCTCAATCATAATCTGAAAACCATAAAAAAATCGGGCTTCGGGGTATTGTACTTCCTGCACAAAATTTACTGCAAGATTTTCATTGACTATGCCATCGCTTGCCGCAAAAAATGCTAGTACGTGCGATATAAAATAGCGCTCATCCTTATTCAATTTATTTTGCCAGTCGTTCATATCCGATGACAGATCTACTTCTTCGGCAGTCCAAAAACTGGCTTCTGCTTTTTTGTAAAACTGCCAGATGTCATCGTGTTGAATGGGGAAGATGACAAAACGGTTTTTGTTATTTTGTAAAATCGGTTCATTCATTTTGAGAGATATTCTTAAATTTCATTGTAGCTATAACATCTACTGTTTCCCAAGTTTTACTCACACCGTCCTTGCCTTTATGCAAATCATAACAAACCTCATTTAGAGTTTCTAGAGCTTTCAGTGCTTTAAAATCAATCAATTCAATTTTAGTGTTTAAGGTCATAAATTGATTCTCGTAATTCACTTTGGCTGGGATCTGTTTTATCGTTATTCCGTTCATTTTTAATTGTACAAACCAGTTACCATTATTAACAATAAACTGTCCCGAAATAATGCCTGGCTCGTTCATCAATCCAAAGAATGTCTCTTTTATTTTATTGTCTCTACCGACATCACCCGTTTTCAAATTGAAAGCATCAATTCTAAAATTAGCTTTGTTCATTATACTATCTATTGTGCTCCCGTTGCCAAGATTATCTAAACTAATTTTGCCAAACTCACCTTTTACAGGAATTTTTTCGGTCGTTTTATAGGCAGTCCATTCAATCTTTACACTAGAGGGGATAGGCTCTAATTTTGATATTTTCTTATTAGCTTTCTGACAGCCTATTAAAAAGCAGCTAACCATGAGGATGAAATAAATAATTTTTTTATTCATTATTCTTGTCTTTTACTAATCAACTTATTGACAAATTCATACAACAGACGGACAGGCACGGCCGTGGCGCCACTTTGTCTGTAACCTTTTGCTTCTTTGACAAATGCTGCTCCGGCAATATCGAGGTGTATCCACGGATAATCCGTAAAGTGCTCTAGAAAAATGGAAGAGGTGCTTACGCCACCAATCGGACCACCTAAATTGCTCATATCCGCAACCGATGATTTCAGTAATTCCTTGTATTCTTTCCAAAGTGGCAGTTGCAATAGTCTTTCATAAACCTGCTCGCCAGCTTCCTTTAGTTCATCAATCTGTTCTTGTGCATTTCCTAGAACGGCTATTCCGAACGAACCTGTAATGGCAGCCGAGGCGCCTGTTAAAGTCGCCATATCAATGACTAACTCGGGCTCAAATCTTTTGGCATAGGTAAGAGCATCAGCTAATACCAAACGTCCTTCTGCATCGGTATTTTGTACTTCTATAGTAGTTCCGTCCATCATTGTAATCACATCATCTACTACTAAAGCATTAGCTGAAATTTTGTTGTCCGTGGCAGGAACTAAACCAATGACGTGATAAGGCAGTTTGTTTCCAGCAATAGCAGCAACTGTTCCTAAAACGGCTGCTCCGCCTGCCATATCACATTTCATCGTGAGCATATTACCGCTTATCTTCAGCGAGTAGCCTCCCGTATCGAACATCACGCCTTTGCCTACTAGTACCAACGGTTTTTTATTTACAGCATTTTCGGGCTTGTAATGGAAGATGTTGAACGTAGGTGGTGTTTCCGAACCTTTGTTCACAGCCAATAAACCGCCCATTTTTAATTCTTCTATCTGTTCTTTGTGCAGGACTTCTGTTTCAAAACCGAACTGTTTACCTACCTGAGTGGCTACCTCGGAAAACCGAAGAGCATCCATATAATTGACAGGTTCGTTCACGAGGGTTTTGGTCAGTGAAATGGCTTCTGCAAGCTGATTTAGCTCTGCAATTTTATGTTCGGGAAATGAACGACTGCGGATATAAACCGTTATTGGCTGTGACTTTTTCTTTGTTTTGTATTTATCAAAATCGTAACTGCTCAAAAGCATTCCTTCTAGGAAAGCATATCGTTCGTCCTTTGTAAGCTCATCCAATCCTCGAAGTCTCGCTGTCTGAGCTTGTTGATTACTGAGGGAAGCATTCACAGAGGCTCCCGCCAGGCGTAATGCTTCTTTCTCCCTATCGGGTGCTACGGCGATAAAGTTTTGCTTATCGCCCAATGCGGTAATAATCTCTGTATTGTTTTGAGAAAAAGCCCTGTCAATACGCTGTGCCAATGACTTTTGAAATTCAAATCGGTCTGTCTGCTCTTTGGTTACAATGAGTATAATATTGTCAGCCTCCTCATGAATATCTTCTTTTTTTGAGTAGGTTATGAAATTTATATTTAAGTAATTATTTTGCATTTCCCTCCTTCAATTTTGCTGTTACCGTTTTTTGTCCCGGTGTCCAACCGCAACCTGTTAATTCATCTGTTTGTAGTGCATCCAGTACACGCAGTACTTCGTCTACATTTCTTCCTACACTCATTGGATATACGCTAACCCATTGAATGATTCCCTTTGGATCTATAATAAAAGTAGCACGGTAAGCAACTTTTTCGTTGCAATCCAAAATGCCCATATCTTCGGCTAGAGATTTGGAAGTATCGGCAAGCATTGGAATGGTAAGATTTGCTAAGTCAGGATGGTTTTGTCTCCATCCCAAATGGACAAATTCGCTGTCGGTAGAAGCACCGATTACTACTGCATTTCTTTCTGCAAATGCTGCGTTACTGTTGTCGAACTCGATGATTTCAGTGGGACAGACAAACGTAAAATCCTTTGGCCACCAAAACAGTACTGTCCATTTTCCCTGCTGTGATGCGTGACTTTGGTTTATATCCGTAATTTCCATTCCGTTTTCGGTGGTTATTACTGCTTTTTTTGAAAAATCAGGTAGTTTGTCACCAATGGATAATATCCCTTTTTGCACAAATTGTGCTTGTTGGCTACTGATAAGTTTCTTTACTGAATTGCACATAATCTTTAATCTATTTTTATTAAATTATTTTCTACTAATTGTTCTTTGAGTGTCCAGAAAAGCTGCTCTTGTTTTGTTTTTCCGGAGTTGTTTTTTTCTGCAAAACGGACATAAGTCAATGCGGCTCTTTTTAGTTCCGATTGAATCTCGTTCAGGTTGAGCTCTTTATTACCCGAAAGATGCAAGAGGTAATAAACCGTACGTTTAAGCATATTTTCGGCTTCTTCCAGTTTTTCCAATTCCTCATAGGTGTTTGCCAAGTTATTGCAGGAAATGATGTACACCTGTATGAACGGGATTTTCAGACGAACACAATCTTTAATATGATTGTTTAGTACTTCTGCCCGGTACAGTGCATCTTTGTATCCTGATAAGGCTTTCTCAAAATCTCCTTTGTTAAAAAGTTCGTTGTTGGCAACGGTCAATGCTTGCCAATATTTTTCTATGTGGTTCATACAGGCATCGCTCATTTTATTTTAAATTTTTGTTAGCAAAATCCCAGTTGACGATTTCCCAAAACCCTTCAACAAACTTTGGACGGGCATTGCGGTAGTCGATATAATAAGCGTGTTCCCATACGTCCAGCGTGAGGATAGGAGTTTTGTTTTCGGTCAAAGGGGTATGGGCATCTTTCATCGGTACGATCTCTAATAGACCTTGGTCATTTTGTGCCAGCCATGCCCATCCTGCTCCGAATAACTTGATTGCTGTTTCCGAAAATTTATTTTGAAATTCTTCAAAACTGCCGAAGTCACGATTGATAAGTTCGGCTATTCTTCCTTGCGGTGCTTTACCGCCATTTGGCGAAAGACAATGCCAAAAAAAACTGTGGTTCCAATGCTGTGCAGCATTATTGAACAGTCCCGCATTGTTTTCTGCAAATCCCTTTTGTATGATTTCCTCTACGGTAGCGGTTTCAAGAGGAGTGTTTTTTACCAACCCTGCAAGATTGTTTACATACGCGGCGTGATGTTTTCCGTAATGGTAGTCAAATGTTTCCTCCGTGATAATCGGATTCAGTGCGTTTGTGTCGTACGGAAGTTCTGGTAATGTTTGTGTAATTTTCATTGTTTTCTGTTTTTTAGTTTTAAAATTTTAATTGCTCGTTTTAATTGACTGACGTGGCTCAATTCTTCGGAAGCTTTCTTCATATTTTTCTGCATAAGGTTATTATCCCGGATATGCCTCTCGAGGTATTTCTTGTTTTCCTCCAATAATTCTATTACATAGTCCATCTCACTAATCTTGATTTTATAAAAATTTAGCATTGCTAATATAAAAAGTTAGATTAGTCTAACAAAATATTTGTGTAATGTTTTGCTAATGGCTAGTTGATAGGGTTAAGATTGTAATATTACTCCATTAGCAGCTGCTTGTAAATAGCATAATTAAAGACTACACAACAAAAAACAATTGTTATGTTTATAGTTAAATGAAAAATGTGGAATAAAAATTAGTTCAGAATTTATGACCAAGGTTGTTTAAGAATTCCTACAGAAAAATTTAAGTATAAGTGAATTGATGTAGAAACATTAACTGAATCCCTCAAAT
Organism: Weeksella virosa DSM 16922; assembly: GCF_000189415.1. Lineage (GTDB taxonomy): Bacteria > Bacteroidota > Bacteroidia > Flavobacteriales > Weeksellaceae > Weeksella > Weeksella virosa. The sequence goes on along the minus strand of NC_015144.1, from coordinate 176,197 downwards.
CACCTTTATGAAGATTTTTTTTCTAAACCCTACAGAAGTTTGAGTCATCGATTCACAACCACGAGAAACGGTAGGGTGCTTAGAGAGCTCCATATTTAAGGAATAGGTCGCGATAAACTATTTAAGTTAAATTCTACCTAAAGAAAAAATATATATAAATCAGCTTAACTCAAGCAAAGGGAAAGAGATTAACATTGATAAATGGAAGTTGATAGCATTTGTTAATCTTATCGGTGGTTTTATTATATCTTTTATTAAAATCTACTTTTTTTAAAAGAATACATAAATTAATACTAGTGTTTTAATTATCAATTAAAACTTCAAGATAAATTACCAATAGCATAATAAAAAGTAATAATGTAGATTTAAAACTCGATATTAAAATAATATTTGGTGCTGAATTATTACCAAATGTTGGAATTATTTACGAATTAATAAAAAAATCGTAAATAACTCCAAGATTTAATGTACACATTATAATAATATCGATACATTAAAAATTCATTATTTACAACCATACTTACTGCTTATTTATCGCAGTTTGCTGAGAATCATTAGTAGGTATATTTTCATTGGGCGATAATCATTTTTATCACTTTACATAAAGCCATATTTTTTCCAGTAATTTTTCTTGAGATGAAATAATATAAAAATAGTTAAATAACTTTAGTTGAAATTTTCCGACTACAAAACAGAAACCTCAAAAACTTTCTTTTGATTGAGGTAACCACTTAAAATATCTTTTGAGATGATTTGTCCCACGCCTTTTGGTGTTCCTGTAAAAATAAGATCTCCTTTTTTTAGGGTGAAATATTTCGAAGCTTCCACAATCAATGTATCAAAATCGAACAATAATTCGTGGGTATTTCCTTGTTGTACCCAAGTGTTGTTTTTCATCAAACCAAAATCTAAATGGGCCAAGTCGAAATTATTTTTAGAATAAAAAGAAGAAACAAAAGCCGAATGATCAAACGATTTTGCTTTTTCCCACGGGAAGCGTTGTTCTTTCAGTTTTGTTTGTATATCCCGAGCGGTAAAATCAATTCCCAAACCGATTTCATCGTAATATCGGTGTGCAAATTCGGGTTGAATCATTTTTCCGGTTTTACAAATTTTCAGGACAATTTCCACTTCAAAATGAATCTCATTACTGAAACTAGGAATTACAAACTGTGAATCTTTCATCAGCGCTGTATCTGGTTTCATAAAAAACATCGGTTCTTCTGGAATCGGATTGTCGAGTTCTTTTGCGTGTTCGGCATAGTTTCGTCCTACACAAATTATTTTCATGCGAATGAGGATTTAAGTTTGAGTCTTGTGAAAACTTTCTTGGTATAAAGCGGAAAATCAGCTTGCTGAATCCAAGCATAATATCCAGGGTCTTTACTGAAAACATCGGTTACTTTCTGCCCTTTGTATTTGCCAAATCCAATCACTTCTTCGTTCTGTTCGTTCATCAAAATAAAACCTGCAAAATCAACTGTTCGGCGTTGAGATGAAAATTCACTCAAGAATTGATTGTCATTTTTCAGTTCTTCATATTTCTCGATCTGTGCCATCAATACCTCGTAAGTTGCCAAAGTATCGGCTTCTGCAGAGTGGGCGTTTTCTAAATCTTTGTCACAATAAAACTTATATGCCGCTGCTAAATTTCTTGGTTCCATCTTATGGAAAATCACTTGAACATCAATCGGTCGGTGTTTTTCTAAATCGAAATCGATTCCGTTTCTCAAAAACTCTTCAGCCAAAAGAGGAATATCAAAACGGTTAGAATTGAATCCTGCCAAATCAGAATCCTTGATTAATTCTACAATTTGCGGAGCAATTTCTCGGAAAGTAGGCGCATCTTTCACGTCTTCATCATAAATACCATGAATGAGCGAAGTTTCTGGCGGGATAGGCATTTCTGGATTCACTCGCCAAGTTTTGATTTCTTTTTCACCATTGGTATATGCTTTGACAATCGCAATTTCTACGATACGATCTTTGGCAATATTGGTTCCGGTTGTTTCTAAATCGAAAAAACAGATGTTTTTGGTTAATTTCATTTGATAATTTCTTTTTTATAGATAATTGATGTGATGATATATAGGAGGATGATAAACGGAATTGCATAGAATTTGAAGAAAATAAGCAAGACCAAACTTATCATCAGAAAAATATATTTATAATAATTGTCGCGCCAAGCGAATCCTTTAAATTTTAGCGCAAAAAGGGGTAAATCGGCAATCAATAAAAAACTGCAAATGACCGTAATGGCAATCAACAATAGCCAATCGTAGGTTGTTGAAATCAATTGCCCTTTCGTCTGTGCAATATAGAAAATAGAAAAGATTAGTAAGGTATTCGAAGGCGTTGCCAAGCCTTTGAAATAGGTGCTTTGTTCATTGTCTATATTAAATTTTGCCAAACGCAATGCCGAAAAAGCCGGAATCATCAGTCCGATCAAGGACAACCAAGTGAGGTAAATTTGCCCAGTATATAAAGCGTTGCCTCCAATCGGATAATTGAGTAATAATACCAACATCATCAGCCCAGGTGTTACGCCAAAAGAAATCACATCGGCCAAAGAGTCTAATTCTTTCCCAATTGGCGAACTTATTTTCATGGCTCTTGCCACCATACCGTCTAAAAAATCAGCTATCAAACTGATACTTATCAAACTAAAAATGCTATAAATATCACCACCGTTCAATACTATAACAGAGGCTAAGATCCCACAGCATAAGTTGAGTAAAGTGAGAAGGTTGGGAACGTTTAATAGTTTCATGTAAAAAAATATTAAGGTCAAAAATACAAACTTTCGAGGCATGCAACATAGAAATACAATAAAACTATTATTTTTGAGTTTTTATTCACGACACTTGTTATTTAGAATTTTGAAGAAAACGATCCTTTTTGTAGCTTTTTTTACGCAAGGCTTTGCTTTTGCTCAGTCTGCCCGAAAATACTCAAACGAGTTTTTGAATATCGGTGTAGATGCACGTGCTTTTGGTATGGGTAATGCCGTGGTGGCTAATATTGGCGATGTGAATGCAGCGTATTGGAATCCGGCAGGATTATCCGATGTGATTTTCGGACCTCAATTTTCGGCTATGCACGCAGAGTATTTTCAGTCGATTGCAAAATACGATTATCTATCCGTCGCTTTTCCTATAGAAAACAATTCTACTTTGGCCGTTTCTCTCTATCGTTTTGGGGTAGATGATATTCTAAATACGACAGAGCTTATCGATAATCAAGGAAATATAGATTACAATAAAATCAATAAATTCTCAACTGCGGATTATGCATTATCTGCCTCTTATGCTGGAAACTTTTTGGGTAATAAAGATTTACAAGTCGGTGCGAATGCCAAAATTGTTTATCGACATATCGGGAAGTTTGCCAATTCTTTCGGTTTTGGTCTAGATTTCGGTATGCGGTATAAAACCGAGAGTGATTTTTATTTTGGTTTGATGGCGCGTGATATCACTACAACTTTCAATGTATGGAAAATAAACTACGATAAACTTCCTAGTATTTCGATAGACGAACCAAATGCAGATGATGTAGTAACGGTGAATGATTTACCTGGAGAAGATATCGAGTTAACCTTGCCAAAACTCAATCTCGGGGTGGCTAAAACTTTTTCGATTTCCGATCGATTCAAGGTTTTGGGTGAGGTAGATCTTAACATGCATTTTCAGGAATCGAATGATATTTTTTCGATGAAAGGTTTTAGTTTATCGCCTGCAGCTGGTGTCGAAATTTCGTACATTGATATGGTTTTTCTCCGTGGGGGAGTCAATAATTTTCAGAAAGAAATGCAGTTCAACGAAAAGTATAAAAACACTTTTCAGCCCAATGTTGGTGTCGGTTTCAAATACCGTGGTATTAGTATCGATTATGCGTTAACCGATATTGGTGATCAATCGATTGCTTTGTATTCGAATATCTTTTCGGTAAAGGTTGATCTTAGCCAATGGCGTTAATACGTAAACGAATTTAGATTTTATCCTACAAAAAACAATTTATTTCTCTGTTTTCTTATTGATATGATATGCGTAATAGCCACCTAAGAAAAGTTGCTACATTTTTCTAGGGATAGTGGGCTAATCAAACGGATAGTTTATCGGTTTAGTAAGATCCAACTGATGCACAACCATTTATCTTTTTATCCTAATTTACTCGATTATTTTCATCCTACTGAAAACTAGGGAAAAGCTTATTTTTTATGTTCTTTGAGTTTTTCTGCCAAGAAATGCCCGGTATATGAATTTTTTACTTTTGCTACTTCTTCTGGCGTTCCTTCGGCAACGAGATAACCTCCTTTTTTGCCACCTTCGGGGCCAAGATCAATTACCCAATCGGCCACTTTTATAATATCCATATTATGTTCGATGACGAAAACCGAATGTCCGATTTCTATCAAAGCACGAAAAGCTTTTACCAACTTCTCAATATCATGAAAATGTAGCCCAGTCGAAGGTTCATCGAAAATAAACAAAGTTCTATCCTTGGTTTCTCCTTTGGTAAGGAAATATGCCAATTTTATGCGTTGCGCTTCACCGCCGGAAAGCGTGTTCGATGATTGTCCTAATTGTACATAGCCTAAACCTACATCTTGTAGTGGTTGTAGTTTTTGTGCAATTTTATCTTGTCTATGAAGCGTAAAAAAACCAATTGCCTCGTCGATACTCATGAGCAGGATATCTGAAATATTTTTGTTTTCAAACTTAACGTCCAAAACGGCTTGCTGAAAACGTTTTCCATGACAAGTTTCACACTCTAGTTCTACATCGGCCATGAATTGCATTTCGATTGTGATCGTTCCTTCGCCTTTGCAGTTTTCGCATCGACCTCCATCGACATTGAAAGAGAAATGTTTAGCAGTGAAGCCCATAAGTTTACTTGCTTTTTGAGCCGCAAACAAAGCACGAATATCGTCGTATGCTTTAACATAGGTAACAGGATTTGATCGAGATGATTTCCCGATGGGATTTTGATCGATTAGTTCGATGGATTTAATCGATTTCACTGCTCCTTTCAGTTCATCAAAATCACCAACTTTATTCCCATATTGTCCGTGTTCTCGTTGGAGAGCAGGCGTCAGAATATCTTTCATCAACGTAGATTTCCCAGAACCACTAACACCAGTAATCACAGTAAGCATGTTGAGCGGAAAACTAACATCTATATTTTTTAGGTTGTTTTCTCGTGCACCGGTAACGATAAGCATGTTTTTGGGTGGGATGCGTTTTTCGGGTAAATCGATTCTCATTTTCCCGTTAAGGTATTGAGCCGTTAAAGTGTTGGATTTTAGCAATTCATCATACGTACCTTCAAAAACTACTTCACCACCGTTAATACCTGCTTCGGGACCAATATCGATGATATAATCGGCTGCCTTTATGATATCCTCGTCATGTTCTACCACAATAACAGAGTTTCCTAAATCGCGCAATCTATTCAGAACAGAAAGAAATCGAACGGTGTCTTTCGAGTGTAAACCGATCGAGGGTTCGTCTAAAACATACATCGACCCCACCAAACTCGAACCCAAAGATGTTGCTAAATTGATTCGTTGACTTTCTCCACCCGACAAGGTATTCGATGCCCGATTTAGGGTAAGATAGTCTAAGCCAACATCGAGTAAGAAAGAAAGTCGACTTTCTATTTCGTAGATGATTCTGCCGGCAACTTGCTGATCGTATTCTGAAAATTCGATAGTGTCGAAAAATTTTTTCAACTCGCCTAATGGCAGGTCGACCAAGTCGGGTAAAGATTGGTTGTTGATTTTCACCCAATTGGCTTCTGGTCGTAGACGCTTTCCCTTGCACATAGGGCATTTGGTTTTACCACGATAGCGCGAGAGCATGACACGGTATTGGATTTTGTAGGAGTTGCTTTCGATCATCTGAAAAAAGCCATCTATTCCTTCCCATTCTTTGTCACCATGCCACAAATAATCTTTTTGCGCATCGGTCAATTGGAAGTAGGGTTTGTGGATAGGAAAATCTTTCTTGGAGGCGATTTTGATAAAATGATTTTTCCATTCACTCATTTTTTCTCCTTTCCAAGCAACAACTGCGTCCTCGAAAATAGTGAGATTTTTATTCGGGATGACTAGGTTTTCATCGATACCTATAATTTTACCGTAACCTTCGCAAGTCGGACAAGCACCGTAGGGATTATTGAAACTAAAAAAATGAATATTAGGATCGTTGAAATTAATACCGTCTAACTCAAATTTTGTAGAAAAAAAATGTTTTTTAGACTTGTCGGATTCTTCTAAAATAATTTCTCCTTTCCCCTCAAAAAAAGCCAATTCTACTGCATCACCCAATCGGTGTAAAAATGCTTCGTCCTTTTGGGTAGATATCCGATCGATGATAAGATAAATTTTATGTTCTTTGGTGGGCTGGAAATGAAATTCGATCAGATCTTCTATTTTTACTTGTTGGCCATCGACCAAAAGACGATTAAATCCTTGCTGATTGAGAAGATTTAAATGTTCGGTGAACGTTCTATCGTGTGGAACAAGAAGATCAATTAAAAGTAATAATTTTGTGTTTTCGGCTAAACACATGACAAAGTTAATGACATCCGTTACCGAGTCTTTTTTTACTTCTTTGCCCGAAATTGGTGAAAAAGTTTTGCCAACACGAGCATACAAAAGCTTCAGATAATCGTATATTTCTGTGCTCGTCCCAACGGTTGATCGTGGATTACTGCTGATAACTTTCTGCTGAATTGCTATTGCAGGTGCAATTCCTTTAATATAGTCGACCTGTGGTTTGTCGAGTTTACCCAAAAATTGTCTAGCGTACGAAGATAAGCTTTCTACATATCTTCGTTGACCTTCGGCATACAGAGTGTCAAAAGCTAAGGTCGATTTTCCTGATCCCGACATTCCTGTAATTACTACGAGTTTGTTTTTGGGGATCGCTATATCGATGTTTTTTAGGTTGTGTAATTTAGCTCCTTTTACCAGGATAAAATCTTTCGGATCAAGCGTGTTAATGTCTTTTTTCATCGTAGGTCAAAGATACGATTTATTCGTAGTTAAGAGAAATTAGGTCTAGAAAAAAGCATTTCGGTAAAAGTGTTTTTAATTGTTGAATATAGTAGTTTGTTCTCGATTATCAATTTGGTTACGATCTCTGCTCGTACTGTTTGCCTGGCGTTCGAATGCAGAGTTTAAACGCTATGTATTTGTAATTTCTATTTGTTTTTTTTAGATTGGCATCATTACCAATATAGAGAATAGAATAACAGAAAGAATGTATGGTTTTTTCTAATAAAAATAGTGAATAGATTTATGTGCAGGTAGTAAATAAAAATGTTGTTACTAAATAAACATGGATGATAAGCGTATTTTTGTAAAATGAATTTAGCAGAATTAGAAAAATTTTTTGTGCAGTCGCTTTCTACCCTATACGATGAACAAGAAACAAAAGCATTATTTCGGTATTATCTTGAAGAGAAATATCATTTCAGTACTTCGGATTTTCTATTACCAGCAGAACATATATTTCGGTTGGATGAAATAGAAAATGATGTAGTCGCCTTGTCACTGGGAAAACCGATTCAGCAGATACTCGGCTATGCATATTTTATGGATTGGAAATTTTTGGTGAATGAATTTACCTTGATTCCAAGACCCGAAACTGAAGAATTAGTCGAATGGATAGCGAAGGATTTACACAAAAGAACCAACGAATTACGTGTGTTGGATATTGGGACAGGAAGTGGATGCATTCCGATAGCATTGAAACATCTTCTACCAAACGCTCAGATTTCTGCAATTGATTTTTCTGCACAAGCCATAGCAATGGCAAAGAAAAATGCAAAGTACAATAAAGTAGAAGTGGACTTTTTCGTTCACGACATTTTTGATAAATTTCCTACCGAAAAAAAATACGATGTGCTTGTTTCTAATCCACCCTATGTACGCAATTGTGAGAAAGAGGCGATGCATCAAAATGTATTGAATTTCGAACCCGAAACTGCGCTTTTTGTAGCTGATGACAATCCACTTAAATATTATCAACGCATAATAGAAGTGGCTAAAGAAATCTTAACAGCGGAAGGAGTCTTATATTTAGAAATTAATCAATATTTGAGTCAGGAAATGACTGAGTTGTATAGCGGTGATTATGAATATGTTGAGTTGAGAAAAGATTTATCAGGCCATTATCGAATGCTAAAAGCATCCAACCAGAAAAATAATTTATAGTAAAAGTTATATTTTGGTTTGATTTTTGAATATTAATTTAATTGAATCTAAAATTTTAAAAAAATATACGAAATGAAAAAACTAATTGTAGGTCTATCTGTAATGACCATGATATTCGCAACCTCTTGTAAAAAAGAAGAAAAAACAGTTGTTGTAGAAGATGTAAACGATTCTGTGATGCACGTAGAAACTGTAACTACCGTTTCTCCAGAAATAGATGAAGCAGAAGCAAAAGCACGTTTAGATCAAGCACAAAAAGAATTGGATGAAGCAATCGCGAGAGGGGATAAGGCAGCAGAAGAGGCAGCTCGTAAAACTCGAGACGAAGCACAAACTGCTTGGGACAACTTCAAAAAAGGAGTTTCAGAAACAGCACAAGATGTAAAAGAAGGAGTTGATCATGCAGCTACAAAAACAAAAGAAGCAGTAAATAATACTGCAGAAGATGTCAAAGACGCTTCTAAAAAAGCAGCGGATGATGTTAAAGATGCTTCTAAAAAGGCCGCAGAAGATGTAAAAGAAGGATATAATAACTTGCTCGATAAAGCAAAAGCAAAATAATATCTTATCGTTTAATAGATTTTAGTAGTTAATCGAGCAGCCAAGTTTTTTCTTGGCTGTTTTGTTTTATAATAACTCATAAGGTGTAGTCCTAATATAGGCAACGAAATTGTTGCGTAATACACTTAAAAATATGTTTATCAATATGTTGATTAGAAAAGCAAAGAAAAATGATAGCAAAGAAATTGCTCCATTACTATTAATAGCAATGGAAGATATCGTTTATACGTTTATCAATGAAGAAAATAGAGAAAAATCACTTGCATTTCTAGAGTATTTTATTGCTCAGAAAAGCAATCAATATTCGTATGAAAATATTTGGGTATTAGAAATGCATGGCCAAATCGCAGGAGCAATTAATGTCTACGATGGAGGAATGCTTAATGAGCTGAGAAGACCAATTATACAATACCTAAAAGAAAAATATCAAAACGAGATTTCGCCTGAAGATGAAACCGAAGCTGGCGAATGGTATTTAGATACGTTAGGTGTAAATCCTGATTTTCAGGGAAAAGGAATAGGCTCTACACTTATCAAATATGTCATAGAAAATATCTCGAGCGAGAATAACAAAGCGGTCGGCTTGCTCGTCGATATCGATAATCCACATGCAAAGCGACTCTACGAGCGTCTAGGATTTCAAAAATTGGGAGATAAGTTGTTGGTTGGTAAGGTTTTAGAGCATATGCAAGTAAGGATAGGGTAATGTGAAATAATAGTTGGTAATTGCGAAAATTAGTTGTAGATTTGCAAAACCTTTTTCTGGGAGAGAAAGGGCGGATGTTAAAAGAATTTCATTTAGGGATTTTTCGGCTGCTTGGCCATTTAATTTTATTCTTTCATATCCGAATAGTTAAGTAAAAAAGACAACCGGAGTGAATGATAAATGAATTTATCCCGGTTACTAATGTAAAAAAATGATGACATTCAAAGATTTAGGTCTTCAACCAGAAATTTTATCTGCCGTAGAAGATATGGGATTCGTTAGCCCATCACCCATTCAAGAAAAAGCAATTCCACAAATTTTATCTTCAGATCAAGATGTGATTGCCTTGGCACAAACCGGTACCGGAAAAACTGCCGCGTTTGGATTACCGATTCTTAATCAACTCGATTTATCTCAAAAAAACGTTCAGGCGATTATCCTTTGTCCAACTCGTGAACTTTGTTTGCAGATTGCCAAAGAAATGGAAAGTTTTGCTGCCCATATGCAGGGAGTAAAAATACAAGCTGTTTACGGTGGTGCAGATATTGTGAAGCAAATAAAAGGTTTGCGAGATAATCCACAAATCGTCGTCGGAACACCGGGTCGGACTATGGATTTGATCAAGCGTAATGCATTGAAAATTAACAATATCACATGGACTGTATTAGACGAAGCAGACGAGATGTTGAACATGGGATTTCGGGATGAGATAGATAATATCCTAGAAACAACACCAGAAGAAAAACAAACCTTATTGTTTTCGGCTACCATGCCACGGGAAGTAAGACGTATTGCTGCAGAATACATGTTCAAACCTGTAGAAATTGCGGTGAGTAAAGTAAACATGGCGTCGAAAAATATCGAACATCAATACTATATGGTGCGTGCAAGCGATCGTTATTTAGCACTAAAACGAATAGCTGATTATTATCCAAGCATTTACGGTATTGTATTTTGTAAAACAAGACGAGAAACCAAAGAAGTTGCTGATCGTTTGATGCAAGACGGATACAATGCAGATGCATTACATGGAGATTTATCGCAAGCACAACGTGATTTTGTGATGGATAAATTTCGTAAGAAAAACATACAAATTCTTGTCGCAACTGACGTTGCAGCCCGAGGAATTGATGTTAACGAATTAACGCATGTAATCAACTATAGTTTACCGGATGATCCAGAAGTGTATGTTCACCGTTCGGGTCGTACAGGGCGTGCCGGTAACAAAGGTATTTCTATTATTATTGCACACTCTAGAGAAGGTAGAAAAGTAAAAGATGTTGAAAAATTTATTTCTGCCCCTATCGAACTTAAGAAAGTTCCGAGTGGGGAAGAAATCTGTGAAAGACGTATGTTTAATTTAATCGAGAAAATAGAAAACACAGAAGTTGATGACATACAAATAGAACCTTACATGGATGCTGTGTATGAGAAACTTCAAGGTTTGGATCGTGACGAATTAATCAAACGTTTCGTTTCTGCAGAATTCAATACATATTTAGAGTATTATAAAAACTCAAAAGACCTTAACGAATCTGAAAGCAGTAGAGGAGAAGGACGAGAAAGAGGCCGTCGTTCGAATAAAAACTTTACTCGTTTCTATATCAATTTAGGAGAAAAACATCGTGTAAAAGCACCAAACCTTATTGGGATGATCAACGAGTTTACACGCAATAGAAATATAGAAATAGGTAAAATAGAAATCCTGAGAAATTTTTCATTTTTCGAAGTAGAAGACGAATTTACCCAAACAATTCTAGATTCTTTTAACGGAAAAGATCGTGACGGAATAGAAATAGATGTGCAAATTTCGAAACCAGAACCAAATCGATTATATGACAATAATCGCAGCGGAAGAAGAGATAGAAAACGTTCTGATTTTCGTGGCGCTCGTCGTGGAAATGACCGAAAAAAAAATGGCGGTGATCGTCGATCAAACAACTCAAGAAGAGAACGTGGCGGAAAGCGTCGATAATAAATAGAATAGAGAAAAAATGGTTTATTTAGATAAATAAACCATTTTTTATAGATATAAGGACTTGCCTGTTGGATGTTTCTATATAAATAAGAACTGTAGCTTCATTTAAAAGAATTTTTAGTTGATAGTTTGTTGTAAAGTCACATCATCCTACCAGAAAATTTTATAAAAATTAAATTTCCATTTCTGGAATATCACCATCGATTATTAATTTTCCTGCGGTTGCTTTTTTTATCGTTTCTATACTTACACCAGGGGCACGCTCTAGCAATCGAAAACCTCCTTCTTTAGCCACTTCTAAAACAGCTAATTCTGTCACGATTTTTTTCACACAACGAATTCCTGTCAAAGGAAGAGTACATTCTGGTAAAAGCTTAGATTCGCCTGCACGGTTTGTATGCTGCATCGCAACAATAATGTTATCTGCTGATGCTACCAAATCCATAGCCCCTCCCATTCCTTTTACCATTTTGCCTGGTATTTTCCAGTTGGCAATATCTCCGTTTTCCGAAACTTCCATTGCTCCCAAAATCGTTAAATTTATTTTTCGTGCACGTATCATACCAAAACTCATTGCCGAATCGAAAATTACTGAGCCTGGCAACGTTGTAATGGTTTGTTTCCCAGCATTGATGAAATCTGCATCTTCTTCACCTTCATACGGAAAAGGACCCATGCCCAATAATCCGTTTTCACTCTGCAAAACAACATTTATTCCTTCTGGTATATAGTTGGCTACCAAGGTCGGAATACCAATTCCTAAATTTACATAATAGCCATCTTGTACTTCTTTTGCAATACGTTTTGCAATACCGTTTTTATCTAACATAGTTGTAATCTTTGGGTTAAGGTTATTTTCTAGGTAAAGTTGTGCGTTGCTCAATTCGTTTTTCATACTTTTCTCCTTGGATTATTCGGTGTACAAAAATCCCTGGTGTATGAATCTGACTTGGATCCAATTCTCCTGGCTCTACCAATTCTTCTACCTCGGCAATGGTGATTTTACCACACATGGCAACTGGATGATTGAAGTTGTTCGAGGTTCCACGATAAATTAAATTTCCTGCTGTATCTCCTTTCCAAGCTTTGACGATTGCAAAATCTGGTTCGAAAGCATACTCCAGCAAGTACTCTTTTTCTATCCCATGAAAAGTAAATTTTCGGGTCTCTTTACCTTCTGCAACTTCGGTACCTACACCTGCAGGCGTAAAAATAGCTGGCATTCCGTAACCCGCCGCCATTAAACGTGTTGCCAATGTTCCTTGCGGGATGAGTTCCACTTCTAATTCCCCCGATAACATTTGGCGTTCGAATTCTGCATTTTCTCCTACATAAGAAGAAATCATTTTCTTGATTTGTCTGTTTTGTAGTAATAAACCTAATCCAAAATCATCTACTCCCGCATTGTTGCTAATGCATGTAAGATTATTGATTTTCTTTTGCACCATTCCTTGAATCAAGTTTTCCGGAATTCCCGATAAACCAAATCCACCGATTGCTAAGGTCATGCCACTCTCTACACCGGCCAAAGCTTCCTCGATGCTGTTTACTTTTTTATTAATCATTTCTTTGCGTTTGATCTTTTGTTCTGCTAAAAATAAGGAATATTTTAGAATCTGCTTGTCTTTTTACATGGATAATTTTAGTACGTTGTTACGTAGTTGATTTTAATAATATTATATTTTTTGGTTGTTGATTTAGGATAAAATACATACAAAGTGAATAATATAGAACCGAACTATTAGAGATAAGTGAGAAGATATGAAAAAAGTTTTTCGAGATTTTTCTATATTTGTTCATCGGATTGATCTGCATGAGGATTCTAGGCCTTTCTAAAGCTCGCCATCTGTTAGAAGGTTTTTTTTATACCAATCTCTATTTGATTTTTATCGTTTGGAGCTTAAGTTGGGAAAGTATACAATTGCAAAAATTACCCCAAAATTCGATTCTGTTTTATTTGCTTTCAGCATCAGCAACATTCCTTTTTTATCTGTACGCCTACCGGAAGGATACCAAAACCTTAAACCAAAATAATCTTCGAAGTGTTTATTTCTATAACCATCCGAAGACTATCCTGTTTTTAGTCAATTTATTTCGGTTTATCTTTTTAGTAATTGCGATATATTTATTATTGAATCATCCGATCAATACCAAAATAATTTTTAGTTTTCCTTTTTGGGTGGCGATTGCGACAATTCTCTTTGCACTGGTTTTTTACGATAATAGGCTTGGAATATCGTTACGCAAAAATACTTTTATCAAACCTTTTTTCATCGGTTGGTCGTGGGCTATTGTGACTGTTCTTTTACCCTATCTTTGTCTTGTCTGGCAAAATAAAGTAGCAACTTTACCAAAAATTATTTTTTATGGTGTTTTCTTTCATACGTTTTTATTTTGTAGTATCAATGCAATAATATTCGACCTTAAAGATTACGAAGAAGATGCCCATGTACAATTACAAACTTTCGTGGTGAAGTACGGATACCTTCAGACTCTTTCTCGGGTGATATTGCCCTTGTTGATAATCGATTCTGTATTGGTGGGCAGCTTTTCTGTTCTAGAAAAATTTTCTATACTACAAACACTAATACTTCAAATACCTATTTTGTTGATGACTGTTTTAGTCTTTGTTTTGAGAAAACAAAAAAGCTTGCTTTTCTTTTTGGTAATAGTAGATGGAGTACTTTTTCTCAAGGCTATTATTGGTATATTGGTCAGCAATGTTTAATCTCTACTTGTGTAACATTAGTCACTTTACAGTTCGTAATTTATCCTCAACTTTGCAACAAAAGTTAGAAACAATGGAAATAATTATGCAGCCATGGCCATGGTATGTCGGTGGGCCTATCGTTGGTTTTATTATGCTAATATTAATGTATTTAGGGAAAAGTTTCGGATTTTCATCTAATTTTCGAACTCTATGTTCTGCCTTGGGTGCAGGAGAAAGCTGTGAGTTTTTCAGATTCGATTGGAAAACACAACGTTGGAATTTATTATTTTTGGTCGGAGCCATTGCAGGTGGGTATGTAGCATCGCATTGGTTATCAGACAATCAAGTGCCGCAAATAGCACAAACAACCATTGAGCAGTTGCATGCAGAAGGTTTTGCAAGTGCAGGTTCTTCTTATTATCCTGCCGAAATTTTCGATCATCTAAGCCCGAAAAATATTGTTCTTTTGGTGATAGGTGGTTTATTAATCGGTTTTGGAACGCGTTATGCAGGAGGGTGTACATCCGGACACGCAATTTCTGGTTTGAGTAATTTGCAATGGCCTTCGCTCGTTGCTGTCGTTGGTTTTTTTATCGGTGGATTGATCATGGTTCATCTAATTTTTCCTTTAATTTTTTAACACAATGAGAAGTATAGTATATATCGTATTAGGCGTATTATTTGGAGTCACCATGTACAAAGCAGAAACTGCTTCATGGTTCAGAATCTACGAAATGTTCAAATTTCAATCATTCCACATGTACGGATTTATGATGGGTGCATTGATTGTTGGCGTTATCGGAATACAAATAATCAAAAGAAAAAATGCAAAAGATATCGATGGAAGAGCAATTGTCATCGAACCAAAAAGTAAAACCATTCCTCGTTATTTGATTGGTGGAATACTTTTCGGTTTAGGTTGGGCCCTAATCGGGACTTGTCCAGGAACTATTTTTGTACTCTTTGGTAGCGGTGTGTATTCGATGATTTTGGTTATCGTTGGTGCTTTGTTGGGGACATATCTATACGGTGTGTTACGAAACAAATTACTACATTAGCAGAATGATAAGTGAGAAAATAGCCCAAACCTATCCCAACCAATTCGAAGAGGAATTGTTGGCAGAATTTAATGAGTTAGGTACCTTGGTAGAATTCAAAGCTGGTGAACAGTTAATTTCTATCGATCAGTATATCAAAACAATGCCGATAATCCTAAAAGGTGCAATAAAAATCATGCGAGAAGATTTAGACGGTGGTGAACTGCTACTTTATTTTCTCGAGCGTGGCGATACTTGTGCAATGACCATGGCTTGTAGCTTGGGTGAACGACAAAGCAAAGTACGTGCTGTTGCAGAAACCGATGGTGAAATGGTTATGATACCGATTACCAAAATGGATCAATGGTTGGTGAAATATCATTCTTGGCGAACATATGTTTTCAATAGCTATAACCATCGTTTAGATGAAATGCTGTTGGCACTAGACAATCTTGCCTTCAGTAACATGAATGATCGATTGAGAAAATATCTTATCGAAGTTGCTTCCATCAACAATGGACATGTTATCAATAAAACGCACCAAGAAATAGCGAATGAGCTCAATACCTCACGCGTGGTAATTTCGAGATTATTAAAAGCGTTCGAAAAAGAAGGTTTTTTAGAACTCAATCGCAATACCATTCGGATCAATGTTTCTGCTTTGTAAAAAATAAATAATTTAGGTAGGATAAAATTCATCTTGTCCAAAGTAAAAAAATACAATTCTTTCAACCTCAAAAGTTGATGAAAACCATCGGAGAAAATTTCGATGGTTTTTTTATTCTTCATACCTTGTCCATACAAAAACCAATATATAAAATGGAAGAAATAATTTTTCGACAAGCAACCATGAACGATGCAGAAGCAATTTGGGAAATCCTGCAAGAAGCAATCCTAAAACGCAAACAAGACGGCAGTTCTCAGTGGCAAAATGGCTATCCGAACCCAACGGTGATTGCAGAAGATATCGACAAGGGTTTTGCGTACGTAATGCAGCACAAAAATGGCGAACTAAAAGGCTATATTGCGATCATAGATGAGGTAGTACCTGCGTACGAAAAAATAGACGGAAGATGGTTGAGCAATCGAGAAGCTTTGGTTGTTCATCGTTTGGCAGTAGCACAAGATCATCCGGTAAAAGGATTGGGAACTTGGGCAATGCGTGAAGTGGAAAAAGTAGCTAATGCGAAGAATATAAACAGTATAAAAGTAGATACCAACCACGATAATCATGGTATGTTGCGCATATTCGAAAAGTTAGGGTATGTATATTGCGGCGAAGTAGAGTTGAGTGGAGGCAAACGAAAAGCATTCGAAAAAATAATTTAATAGTTTTACATTTACACAATTTATCATTCCTTACAACCAAAGACAATCAACGAATAAATGGGGCAATTACAAAGACTATTTAATCTAAAAGCAGGTGAAGAAGATCCAAGAAAAGTACTAGACGATGTCTATAAAAATATTTCTTTTCGTGGAGCAAATTTATGGATTTTGGCCTGTGCAATTCTCATTGCATCTATCGGGCTCAATATGAATTCTACCGCTGTAATTATCGGGGCGATGTTGATTTCGCCGCTCATGGGTCCCATTGTAGGAGCGGGTTTCGCATTGGCAACGTACAATTTTAATCTTCTCAAAAAATCCGTTAAAAATTTGGCGATTGCAACCATAGTCAGTCTTTTGGTATCGGGAGTATACTTTTATTTGAGTCCATTCAAAGAAGTGCAGACCGAATTGCTTGCAAGAACTTCGCCTACCATTTACGATGTTTTGATTGCCTTTTTCGGGGGGCTTGTAGGAGCAATTTCTATTACACGAGTAGACAAAGGAAATCCGATTCCAGGTGTTGCCATTGCCACAGCGCTCATGCCGCCCTTGTGTACAGCAGGGTTTGGTTTGGCTACTTTTGATTTTAAGTTTTTTCTCGGGGCGATTTATCTCTATACCATCAATTGTTTTTTTATCGGTATTGCGACCTTTATCATTATCAAAGCATTAAAATATAAACCGATTGTTACCGACAATGCAGCGTTAGATAAAAAATTGCGTTATATCATTCCGACTTTAGTCGTTTTGATGGTTTTGCCAAGTTTTTATTTAGCCTATAATTTACTGAAAGAGAAACAGTTTGCCCAAAATGTTGAAGCTTATATCCAAAAGAATTTTACCCAAAAAGGCTATACATTAATTTACAAAAACATTAACTATCAATCTAATCCAAAGGAAATTGATGTAGCTTTTCTGACCAAAAAATTTGATAGTGTAGAAATCAACCAATTGAATGATGATTTACTAAACTTTCATTTAGCCAAAACGAAATTAAAAATTCGACAAGGTGAAAATGATCTGAAATCGGAAATCTTATCCGAAATCAATGCGCAAACCAACTCATTGAGTCAGCAAGAAATAGAAATTAATTTATTGAAAAATGAATTAAAAAACTATCAAGTAAACGGTGAGGAGCTGTTGAAAGAAATGGCTGTTCTATTTCCAACAATCCAGACTATTTCGGTAGGAAGATTACAAAAATATCCACGAACAGATTCGCTTTCTTTGACGACAATTGTTCTTTTTTCTGGTGAGAATCTAGAAGAAGAAAAGTTGCGTTCTTGGTTGCGTGTAAAGCTAAACGATCCCTCATTAGAAGTGCTTCAGCAAAGGGAAGGTTCAACAAATTAGTTGATCGAGAACTTCTTCAGAAACCTATAAATATCATCATTGGCACCGTAGATTACCAATACATCGCGTGGCTCGATAATGGTTGTAGAAGAAGGAAAACCTTTTACTTCGGGTACGATTTTATATTCTCCAAGAAAACTCGCTTCTTCTTTCTGTTGAATGATCGTCATCACTAAAATATTATGATTTTTCTTGAATTGTATTTCGTCAAAGGTTTTGCCCACCAATTCTTTAGGTGTTTCTACCTCGATGATGCTAAATTTTTTATTGAGTTCGAACGAGTCTATTACGCCCCTCACATTGAGTTTTTTTGTCCAGCGTTCTGCCGATTCGGCTTCTGGTCGAATAATCTCTGTAATACCAATGGCTTGTAGAACATTTTCGTGTAATGGATTGATTGCTCGACTGATTAACCTTTTCACATTCATGTTCTTGAAAATAGCCGTCGCCATAATATTCGCACCTTCATCTTCGCCAATACTCACAATTACAATATCGGTATTGTCTATAGGCAGTTTACGGATTGCTGTTTCGTCGGTGGCATCCATACAAATCGTATAAGATAATTTATCTTTAAGCGACTCTACTTTTGCCATTTTGTTATCAACACCTATAATTTCATGACCCAATTTAGCCATTTTTCTGCCCAATGATTCGCCAAAATTACCTAATCCTATAATTATAATTTTCATGGTTCTAAATTTTTTGTTGGTTCGTTAAATCAAAATTTCATCGGTAGGATAACGATAATTTTCTGAGGTTGTTTTTTTGAAGAATGCCATCAATATCGTAATCATTGAAACCCGCCCAATGAACATCATCGAAATTACAACAATTTTACTTTCGCTGCTGAGATAAGGTGTTGTATTTCTCGAAAGACCTACGGTAGAATAAGCCGAAAAGGCTTCGAAGGCAACATTGATAAGGTGCAAATGGCTATCGAAACGTGTCATCAAGAAAATACCAAGTCCGATAACAAGAAAAGAAAGCGTCATTACGGCGAAAGCTTTTTGCACATTCACAGGGCTAAGTTCTCTTTTGTAGATTTCTATTTTAGTTTTGCCTCGTGCGATGTTGAGGAAGTTTACTACAGCAATTGCAAAAGTACTCGTTTTGATTCCGCCACCGGTACCGGCAGGTGAAGCACCAATCCACATGAGAAATATTATGATAAGGGTAGATGAAAAGTGGAGTTCGGTGAAATCGATATGGTTGAAACCTGCAGTTCTAGGGGTGGTTGAGAGAAAGATTGCTGAAATCAATTTTCCGAATCCTTTGTGCGGAGCTAAGGTTTGATAATATTCTTCGAAAAATAGGATGATTGTAGAAATTATCAATATGCATAATGTAGTAACAAGGTTTACTTTAGAACTTAGTGTAAATACCCAAGTTTTATTGTTAGGTGTTTTTTGGATGAATCGGAAAATGGTCTTCTGGATAAAATAACGAAAATATTTTAATAGATTAATGAGAATCGGAAAACCAATTCCACCCAAAAAAATCAAGAAAATCAATGCCGATTGAAAAGGATAATTGAAAATTAATTTATCATTCATCACATTGTTCGGTAGGGTAGAGAAGCCAGCATTACAAAAAGCCGATACTGAATGAAAAATGCTAAAAAAAAGTTGATCGAAGAATGTAAAGTTGATATTATCTACCGAAAAGAAAATAAAAATAGCACCCAATAATTCTATCCCGAAGGTGAGCAAAAGTATCCTTTTCACAAAGTCGAATACCTCACTTATCGTGTCGTGATTGGCTATGTTGCCAAGAGCTATTTGGTTTTCGTAGGTCGATTGTCCTTTGAAGAAATAAGCAATATATCCTGCAAATGTTAAAATGCCGAGTCCACCAGCTTGTATCAAAAGCATCAATAAGAAATGTCCAAAGGGAGTGAATGTACTTGCAGTGTCTACCACCGTAAGTCCTGTAACACAAACTGCGCTCGTGGCTGTAAATAGAGCATCAAGATAGCTAATAGATTGTGTGGTAGCTTTTGGTAGCATAAGCAATCCCGAACCGCCAAAAACCAAAATTAAAAAACTAATGATAAAAAGCTGTGGAGGTGTAATTTTTGATTTTCGAATGTTGAGTTGCGGAATAGCAATTTCTCTTATCAATTTTAGTACGATTGCAAGCTGCAAGTATTTACTGACATAGAAAAAAGAATATTCGTTTAATTGTCGATAGATACAATAGAGGACAATTGCAATGCTAATAAGGTCGAAAATAAATACACGAGTAATTAATTTTTCTGCAAAAATAATGTTGTTGAAGGAAGTTCTTACAACTCCAATTAGCAGAATGGTGATGAAGAAATAATTTACATATTGATAGTATATCTTAGGAAATCCAAAGCCGAGCATCGCAATTAGAATCACGATTGCTAGGATATAAGTAGCGGATAATACTTTTCCTAATACACGATTTTGGGTGATTTTTGCAATTTTATTATACATTCAGCATCTAGACCAAGTTACGAAAACAGAACAAACTTATGCTTGCTCTGTTTTTACACTTTTATTCATTCTCAACAATGTATAGCCTACAATACCTGCAATCATAGAACTTGCTAATACAGAGAGTTTTGCTTCTGATATATGCAAGGGGTCGTTGAAAGATAAAATAGAGATAAAGATAGACATGGTAAACCCAATACCTGCTAAAAAACCTACACCAACGATATGAAACCAGTTACTATTTTGGGGTAATTCCCCTATTTTTAGTTTAGTACATATGAAAGAAGCTAGAAGAATACCGATTGGTTTACCCAAAAGTAATCCTACCGAGATTCCCATACCCAAAGGAGCGACAAGACCACCCAGCATTTCCTTTTCTAGCGTAATATTGGTGTTTGCAAATGCAAATAAAGGGATGATGAGAAAGTTGACAGGTTTTGCAATCGCATGTTCTAGTTTTTCTAGTGGAGATTCTATTTCTGTATCATTCGTTGGTAATGTCATTGCAACCAAAACTCCTGCAATGGTTGCATGGATGCCCGAATGATGAATAAAGTACCAAATAAAAACACCTGGAATTAGGTATAACCAAGGGTTTTTTACATTAGAACGATTCATTGCAATAAGTATAAGCATTCCGATACCTGCATAGAGAAGATTCATGGCATGGATTTCGTCTGTGTAGAATAGGGCAATTACCAAGATCGCAATAAGATCATCGACAATGGCTAGAGCGGCTAAAAATATCTTAAGGCTACTAGGAACCCGTTTATCGAGTAGAGAAATTACGGCAAGAGCAAAAGCAATATCGGTTGCCATAGAGATTCCCCAACCGTGTTGAGTTTCGGTCCCGGCATTGAAGCCTAGATAAAACAAAGCGGGGATAATTGCTCCACCCACAGCACAAATAATAGGTACGAGAGCTTTTCGGGGCGAAGAAAGTTCTCCTTCTACAATTTCTCTTTTGATTTCTAGACCAACCATCAGGAAGAAAATAGTCATCAAACCATCATTTATCCAGGTAGAAATATCGTATCTTAGGTGAATATTAGCGTTTTCGAAACCAATTTCCTTTGCAAAAAAATGGTGTAAACTATCTGCGACCGGACTATTGGCAAGAAGCAAAGAAAGGATGACACAAAGAAAGAGGAGAAATCCTCCAAAATTACTTGATCGTACAAAGTTTTTGAAGGCGTTTAGATTAATTCTCATTGGATTGTTCATGTTGTTTTTCTAAAAAATTAGTATGCAAACTAACAAAAAAAATACGAATTTTTAGGATGAAGTCGGTAAGTTTTTTTTGTTTTTTTAATTTAACCTTT
Source organism: Weeksella virosa DSM 16922 (assembly GCF_000189415.1). Taxonomy (GTDB): domain Bacteria; phylum Bacteroidota; class Bacteroidia; order Flavobacteriales; family Weeksellaceae; genus Weeksella; species Weeksella virosa. Next base: position 154,515 of record NC_015144.1, on the reverse strand, counting down.
TCTTGATGATTTATTTATACTCTTGCTGTTTTTCATCCTATCGAAAACCTGAGAAAATTAGTATAGTTGATCCAATGGAGAAATAACGGATCGTAAAGTATGATTGCTTACGTGCGTGTAACTCAGGGTTGTTTTTATAGATTCATGTCCCAATAGTTTTTGGATATGAGAAATATCTGTACCTAATTCTAACAAATGTGTCGCGTAACTGTGTCGAAGACTATGAATACCAACATTTTTCTGAATTTTAGCCTTGTGCATAGCATCTTTAAAAACTTTTTGTATTGTCCGAGTAGATATTTCGCTTCCGCCTCTGCCTTCGAATAAAAAATAAGAGGGTCTATAGGTAACATAATAAAGTCGAAGATCTTCTAGAATGCTTTGAGGCAAGGTGACGAATCTGTCCTTTTTACCTTTTCCTCTTTCTATTCTTACCGTCATGGTTTGGCTGTCGATGTCAATAATTTTCAGTTTAGCCAATTCACTCACCCGAAGTCCCATGCCGTAACAAAGTTTTAGGATCATCAGATGTTTGAGGTTGTCGGTAACAGAAAATAGAAGAAGAATTTCTTTTCTGTTCAATGTTTTGGGTAATTGAAGAGGTTTTTTGGGGCGAGGAATATCAAAAAACATACGCTCATACTTCAATACCTTTTCATAGTAAAATTTCACGGCATTCATTCTACTATTTATCGTAGCTTCACTTAGTTTATGTTGCGTTGCACAAACCAAAAAGTAGGCTTGTAACTGGTCTGGAGTGAGATTTTCGACGGCAACATCATCGAAAAAATTAAGAAAAGATAAAAACTCTGTCCGATAAGTTTTAATCGTATTATTACTATAACTTTTGAGAGTGAGGTAATTGATAAATTGTTTGAAGGCGTGATGATGAATCGGGTGAATATTTTCTGTAATATGCTCATAGTTTTCTTGTAATCCTACAAAACTTCTGTTGGCTTTAGTATTTGGGATATACCAAGCCTTTTTGGTGACAGAATAGCGAGGTTTACAAAATAAATGTAGAATATCCATATTTTCTTTTGAGTAGTTAAAGAAAATCCAGATAATGTTTTTGTTTCTATGTTGGGCAATTTCGAAAGAAAAGTGGGCGAGTAATGGATTCATGGCGAGTACGGATTTTAAATATTATTGAATTACGCAAAACAAATATTTATTATAAATAGAACGACTAATTTATAAATAAATATTGATATAGAGTGTTAATATACAGTGTTTTGTGATTTTAAAATTTAAGATGCATATAAAATGTTATTTCGTATATTTGAGTGTTAGCTGTCATTGTACAACCGACAGTGCTAAAATCAAACGACAGACGAAAAATGAATTTAGAAAACAGAATAGATATTCAACAACTTGAACCGAACGCATACAAAGCAATGTTTGCCTTGGAAAATTACCTACAAAATTCAGGGCTTTCAAAAACACATCTGGAGCTGATTAAAATTCGGGCTTCACAGATTAACGGTTGTGCTTTTTGTATCAATATGCACACTTCAGACGCTTTGAAACAAGGCGAAACAGCACAACGGATTTTCTTGCTTAATGCTTGGAAAGAAACTGAATTATTTGCCGAAGAAGAAAAAGCGATTTTAGCCATTACAGAAGAAGTAACGCTAATTAGCCAAAACGGGTTAAGCGATAAAACCTACAAACAAGCTGAAAAACTTTTTGACGGAAATCAAATTGCACAAATCATAATGGCAGTTGTAACCATAAATGCGTGGAATAGAATTGCGATAAGCACAAAGAAAACGGTAAAATAGAAATTATGAAAATCATTCGTTTAAACCCTGAAAATATTCCTGCACCTGTTGGCAAATATTCACACGTTACGATAATTCCGAAAAATTCAGATTTATACACTTTTTCGGGACAGATTGGTGTAGATAGTGACGGAAATATTCCCGAAAACCTGAACGAACAAGTACACAACACATTTAAAAACATCAAACAGATTTTAGAAAGTCAAAACCTGACTTCTGATGACGTTATAAAAGTCAATATTTGGGCTACGGAAGAAATTGATTGGGATTTTTTGTATGCAGAATGGGAAACTTTATTCGGACAAACCTACCCCTCAATGACTATTGGTTATGTAAAAGCGTTAGGTCTTCCCGAAATAAAAATAGAGGTTGAGATTTGGGGAGCGAAACAATGAATATAAACAACGAACAGCTAACAAGGGTTTTGCGTCAGGCGGGTCGAACGTTCCCGTTCGACACTTTTTCGTAAATTTGAGCTTTGTCGCTCGCTCGGAATTTTCTGCTGAAAATCCCGCCCGAACGCAAAGCCCCGAACCGTTAGCTGACATTTTTAAAAAACGATCTGTCGGATAATTCTTTAGTGAAACTTTGATTTACACTAAGGAAATTTGAAGAAGATGCTTGATTTAAGTAGTTTAAAAAAATGAATGCTAAAAGTCGGAGGAAGCCAATAAAACGACTTTAAAAAAGAGTGTAGGCGCCAATTTAAATTTATATATTTATGAAAAATTTATTTTTATCATTATCGATTTTATTAATAGGTAGTTTTGCGGTTGCAAATCAAAACTCAAATAACACCAAAGTAAATGAGTATGAGTATTACACAATTAACGAGGATATGAGTGTAACATATTGTGTTTCTGCAGGCGGGCAATTATTTTGTTGTGAAGCGGCTACGTATCCTGAAGCACAATCTTGTGCTAGAAGTATGGCAATACAGGCTTTTGAACCACAAGGATAATTATATGTGAGGCAATATTTGTCTCACTTTTAATATATAAAATTACAATATATGAAAATTCTATATCTACTATTGATTACATATTATTTTATACCTAAATGTAATTCTCAGACAATTCAAATAGACTACTATTATAATTATAAATATTCGGAAGTAAATCCAAAGGACACGTTATTAGGCAAATTGCTTCATCAAAATGAAATATCAGTATTTAACATTCCAAAATATTTTTTTAAACCAAACACAATTGATTTTGATATGGACGGAAATATTATAGGTGAAATAGATTCTGTTCAAAATCAAGTTTATAAAAATTTTAAAGAAAAAAATATATTTTCATATTCGGATGTATTATTTCAAAAAAAAATAACAATAAAAGAACCTATCATAGATGTGAAATATACGTTAACTGGTAATAGGAAAATCATTCTAGGATTTGAGTGCAGTGAAGCTAAATTTGATTATAAAGGAAGAACCTATTTTGCTTATTTCACAGAATCAATCCCTATAAAAGATGGACCATGGAAATTTTATGGTTTACCAGGATTAATATTAGATGTAAGAGAGGAAAATGATGTAATTCATTTGTGGGCAATAAAAATAAATCAATTAAATGATGATTTGAAAATTGCTCCAACAATTGAGCTAACAAACACAAAAAGTTGGGAACAAATAATCACCGATGCAAAAAAAGCATACTTTGATTACAAAGAATGTTGCAATAATGCAACAATTTACACACCCAATGTAATTGAAATGTATGATCTAAACAATTAAATATCATATTATGAAATATATAATTTTGATTATGACATTTATTTTACCGTCATCTTTAACATTTTCTCAAGTTGGAGAAAATTTAGATAATGATAAATTTAGTGCATTATATTTAGTAACTTCTACTCATATTGATGAAAAAGGAAAAGAATATCATTCAATACCGGCAGAATTTGAATTATTGTACGACTCCAAAATGTCACAATTTGAATATATCCCCAAGATAAACAACCGCCAAGAAGAAGGAGATTTCTTTACAATGGCTTCTTCAGGTATTATCTTTGTGAACCTAGAACAAAATAAAATGTATGAAAGAAAATCATCATTAGGAAAAAATTATTTCATTGAAGACTCCATACCAAAATTTAATTGGAAACTAATATCTGACGATGAGAAAAAATTTAAAACCTATATATTAAAAAAAGCAATATATGAGAATTTAGAAGACAATATAATTGTTACGGCATATTATAGTGAAGAAATGACTTGTCCCTTTGGGCCAAGCTTATATGGAGGTTTACCCGGATTAATTTTCGAAATTCAAATCGAAAAAAAATATGGAAATAATTTAAAAGATATCACATATTACAATCTTGTAGAAATAAAAAATACAAACAAAGAATTTAAAAAAATTAATTTCACAAAATCCATTACATATGAAGAATATCAAAAATTATATAAAAAAGCGTTAAAGAACATGATGGAAATGAATAACGGTGGAGTAGACACTTCTGATTAAAACGTCAGCTAACAAGGTATTTATTAAAGACGGGCTTAATTGCTCGTCTTTTTGCTTTTGTCTAATTCGATAGTTTTTGTATGTTTACGTAAGTATTTGCTATGACTCCCGTCCTTCATAAATACCCGAAACGTTACCAGCAATTTTACCAAACACACCGCAGACAGAAATGAAATCGAAAATTCAAATTTATATTTTACTAATTGGACTTCTTTTAAGTTCTTGCGGACAAATATCTCACGAAAAATTTGACTCAGAGAAATGGCAAAACTCAAACTTAAATCTCGAAGAAAATTGGAATTTAAGATGGAGTATGATGAATGATTTGCGTAATAATTACAAACTTGAAGGAAAAACAAAAAATGAAATAATTGCTCTACTTGGAAAACCAGACAACGAAACGAAAAATGAATTTTACTATTATCTTGGTTACTCTGGGAAAGGAATAAATAAAGGCACACTAACAGTTATTTTTAATGAAAACAATGTTGTGAGCAAAATTAAAGTACATCAAGGATGAAAAATGCAATTAGAACAACTTCAATAATTTCTTACCTGTTAATAATTCTAGCAGGACAAATGATTGGTCTCCCTTTTATTTGTTGGTTATTCTTCACCTTATTTGACTTTGGTAATATTGACCAACTTTTTGCAATTTTAGGAATTATTGGAATCATACTAAACTTGACAAAATGGAAAAACGAGACATCAATAACGATTATTAGCTTCGTATTAATGTTATCACCAATTGCAAGTCGATTAGTTCAAGTTCCATTGGAAAAATTTAACTATTTAGCATTTCAAATTCCTTTGACAATTTTCATAATAACATATTTGACATTTATTATCATTAACATAAGACAAAAACTGCTGGTAACAAGGTATTGCCAAAAGCGGGGCTGAAGTGCTAATTTCAAAGTTTGTACTCCCTACCCGCCAAAAACGAATTTTATTCGTTTTTTATTTTTAAATTTAACTCATAAAAATTCGTTTTGGCTAGCCTCGGTGCAAAATCGAAACTTTTCGCTTCGATTTCCCCGCCTTCGGCAATACCCAAAACGTTGGCGTGCATGCAGAAAAAACGAAACTAAATAATGGCATTAAGTTGGAATGAAATAAAAGACCGAGCCTTAAAATTCACAAAAGAATGGGAAGGTGAAAGCAGAGAACGTGCTGAAAAAGACACGTTTTGGAATGACTTTTTTAATGTGTTCGGTATTTCCAGAAGGCGACTTGCCACCTTTGAAGAACCAGTTAAGAAGTTGAACAACAAACAAGGTTTTATTGACCTTTTTTGGAAAGGTACTCTACTTGTAGAACACAAATCGAAAGGGAAAAATCTTGATGCAGCTTTTGAACAAGCGACTGACTACTTTCATGGAATCAAAGAGCATGAATTGCCAAAATATGTTTTGGTTTCTGACTTTGAAAACTTCAAACTGTATGATCTTGACGACAAAAAGGAATATGAGTTTGGAATAAAAGACTTCCACAAAAACATTAAGCTTTTTGGATTTATTGCAGGTTATCAAAAACGTACTTTCAAGGATGAAGACCCTGTAAATATCAAAGCAGCCGAACTAATGGGAAAGCTTCACGACCAATTAGAAGAAAGTGGTTATGAAGGACATCCTTTAGAAGTTTTCTTGGTAAGGTTACTTTTTTGCTTGTTTGCGGACGACACCGGAATTTTTGAAAAAGATACCTTCAAAGAGTTTATAGAAGTAAAAACCAACGAAGACGGCAGCGACCTTGGAGCTTGGTTGGCTCAATATTTTCAAGTCTTAAATACACCTACTGACAAACGACTCAAAAACCTTGATGAACATTTAGCTGCATTTCCATATGTAAACGGAAAACTCTTTGAAGAGCCTTTACCAATTGCTTCATTCAATTCAAGAATGCGTGAAATTCTTTTAGAATGTAGCTCATTGGATTGGGGTAAAATTTCGCCTGCGATTTTCGGTAGTATGTTCCAAAGTGTAATGAATCCCGAAGAACGCAGAAACCTTGGAGCGCACTACACCTCTGAAAAGAATATTCTTAAACTGATAAAACCACTTTTTCTTGACGAACTGCAAGCAGAATTTAAAAAGGTTAAAAGCAACAAAAACAAGCTCAAAGAATTTCACCAAAAACTCGGAAGTTTAAAATTTCTTGACCCAGCTTGTGGTTGTGGTAACTTCTTAATCATAACCTACCGTGAATTACGACTTTTAGAATTGGAAATCCTTAAAGAGTTGTATGGTGGCCAACAAGTTATTGGAATCGACCAAATAATGCTCGTTGATGTTGACCAATTCTATGGCATTGAATATGATGAGTTTCCTGCTCGTATTGCAGAAGTTGCATTGTGGCTAATGGACCACCAAATGAACTTGCGTATTTCAGAAGCATTCGGAATGTACTACGCTCGTTTACCATTAAAAAAGTCTGCTACTATTGTGCATGGAAACGCCCTAAGAACAATATGGACAGATATAGTACCAAAATCTGAACTATCGTACATTCTTGGTAATCCACCTTTTTATGGAAAACAATACCAAAGCAAAGAGCAAAAAGAAGATATGGCACTTGTTTTCAATGGTGTAAAAGGAGCAGGTGTATTGGACTATGTAACCGCTTGGTATTTAAAGGCATCAAAATTAATCAATGGCACAGAAATAAAAGTTGGTTTCGTTTCAACCAACTCTATTGCACAAGGAGAGCAGACAGGACTTTTATGGAATGAACTTTTTAATAATTATGGTATAAAAATCCACTTTGCACATAGAACTTTTAATTGGTCAAATGAAGCAAGAGGAAAAGCTGCTGTTCATGTTATCATAATAGGTTTTGCAAATTTTGATACAAAAAAGAAATCCATTTGGACTTATGACGACATTAAAGGGGAACCTTTAGAAATTGCTGTAAAAAATATAAATCCCTATTTGGTTGAAGGGGCTGACTTGGTTGTTCTTAAACGAAGAAAACCTATCTGTAATGTTTCTGAAATTTCATTCGGAAGTATGCCAAATGATGGGGGTAATTTTTTACTAAGCCCAGAAGAAAAAGACGAACTTTTGAGTATCGAGCCTAATGCGAGCCAAGTCATTAAGCCTTTGCTTAGTGCTCACGAATTTCTAAATGGTAAAAAGAAATACTGCATTTGGTTGAAAGGTGTATCACCTAAATTGCTAAAACAGTTAAAAGAAGTTCATAAAAGAGTTGAAAATGTAAAGCAACTTAGACTAAAAAGTTCAAGAGCAGCTACACAAAAACTTGCAGCGTTCCCAAGTTTGTTTGGAGAAATAAGGCAACCAGAAAATGATTTTGTCCTTGTGCCTTTAAACTCTTCTATGAATAGAAAGTATATTCCAATGGGCTTTTTTGACAATAATCATATACCAAATAACACTTGCTCAGCGATTGACCAAGCTACTCTTTTTGAGTTTGGGGTTTTACAATCAGATATGCATATGACATGGGTGAATTATGTATGTGGTCGAATAAAAAGCGATTACAGGTACAGCAATGAAATTGTTTATAACAACTATCCTTGGCCAAAAGAGCCAAGTGATAAGAACAAAAAAGCAGTTGAAACCAAAGCGCAGAAGGTTTTGGATGTAAGAGCAGAGTTTCTTGAAAGTAGTCTTGCAGATTTGTATGACCCTTTAACAATGCCACCTAAATTAGTAAAAGCACATCAAGAATTGGACAAAGCAGTTGATTTGTGTTACAGACCACAAGCATTTAATAACGAAACGGCTCGGATTGAATTTCTATTTGACTTGTATAACGAATACACAATGCCATTATTGAAAAAGGAAAAGAAAACTAAAAAGAAATAAAGCACGACACGCCAACAATGGCTATACGTAATGCGGGCTAAAGCGCTGAAATGAAAGTGATTAGATTAAATAAACTAAGTACTAAATTGAAAGGTAAGTGCCTTGAAATCCCGCACTACGCATAGCCGTGACCGTTGTGTGCAATACGCCAAAAAAACCTAATAAAAAAAGAAAATGAAGAAACAGAGATTTTTATTTTTAAGTGTCATAGTGTTAACTTTACTTCTTGCATTGTTTGTGAATTTTAGTGGATTTATATTTGCAATTGCATTATTAATTCTTATAACTTTATTTTCACTCATACTAATTATAAAACTTATTAAAGGAAAGCAAATTAAAAGACTATTAAAATTCACCGTAACCTATTCTTTGATATTTATATTTGGAATAATAATTAATCTGTTCATTCCTTATGAAAAAGTTTCACTCGGAGAAGATGCTACACTTTCGCAAGAAATACAACAAATCTATAAATCTGACCAATCTGACAGAAAATTATTAAAAACATATTTAATACCTGAAAACAAGAAAGAAGTAATTGAAAGAGATAATTTAAGGTTAGAAAAAGCAAAAAATATTTATCTTGATTATACAAACGGTAAAGAGCAACTCAATAATCAAGATAAATTTAATTTAGCGATGATTTTACATCACGGAAAAACAAAAGAAGATTTTGAAATAGCACATAATTTAGCCAAACAGGTTGCAAATTCGGATAACAAAATCCAAAATGCTGAATGGTTAGAAAAAGCAACTTATGATAGATTGCAGTTATCTCAGGGAAAACCTCAAAAGTACGGAACACAACATTGAAAGTAGTACTGCACACAACAAGCAGTTTGGCAAAATGCGGGGTTAAGTGCCAAATTGAACTTCTTGCCTTTTTATCCGCCAAAAGCTGTTTGCTTTTGTTTTTTTATTAAATTTACCAAAAGGCTCACAGCTTTGGCTACGTTTCGGTCTGAATTGAACTTTCGCTCAATTCAAACCCGCACTTCGCCAAGCCGCGGCCCGTTACCTGCAAGCGTAAAACAACGTTCGTGCTAAAAAACGACATTTCGGGAAAATCAAAAAATAACGAAACAATTTTTACCTAACTTTGTAAAATGAAATTTATATCTTTAATATTAGCCGTTTATGTATTGCTGTTATCAGCCGTACCGTCTTTTATTGAGGATAAATGTATGCAGGAACATACCACCGAGCAAGGACAAAACGAACAAGACGAAGATTGCAGTTGCTGTTCGCCTTTTTTTAACTGCAACACCTGTACGGGATTTGTTTTAACCAACTTTCATTTTTCGATTAAACATTCAGTAAAAGAACCCCAAAGAAAATTAGGCACAATGCCAACACCGCCTATTTCAGACTTTCCTTATTCTATTTGGCATCCTCCACAATTGGCTTAATATATGGTGCTTTCCGCCCAAACTGATTTGTTACGGTGCTTTCCACCGTTATTACTTATTTATTAAATATTAAGCATTATTTTTCAATGAAAAAAATACTCTTTGTGTCATTTTTTATGACACTCAACCTTTGTGTATATGCACAAAATACGTTCAAAGCTGTAATTAAAGACAGCGAAAAAAAAGAGCCTTTAATGGGCGTAACCGCACAGGTAACAGGCACTACAATCGCCACAATTTCCGATGAAAACGGACATATTATATTAACAGGTATTGCAAACGGTTTGCAAGAAATTCAATTTAGTTATATTGGTTTTGCCCAACGTACCGACAGCTTTAATTTTCCGTTAGAAGATACAGCTCCGATTGAAATCCTACTTTATGAACAATCGGTAGATTTGGAAGAAATCGTTATTTCATCAACAAGAAGTACAAGAACTATCCAAAATATCCCCACACGTATTGAGTTTATAGGAAGTGAGGAGTTAGACGAAAAAGGCAATATGAAAGCAGGGGATATTCGTATGCTTTTGGCAGAAAGCACAGGCATCCACGTACAAACCACATCGCCCACAAGTGCCAATGCAAGTATTCGTATTCAGGGGCTTGACGGACGATATACGCAAATTTTAAAAGACGGTTTTCCTATTTATTCGGGTGCTTCGAGCGGATTGGGTTTGTTGCAAATTCCACCGCTTGACTTAAAGCAGGTTGAAGTTATTAAAGGTTCAACTTCCACGCTGTATGGTGGCGGAGCAATAGCAGGTTTGGTCAACCTGATTTCCAAGACACCAACGGAAGAAAGGGATTTGCGTTTTCATTTAAACGGAACATCGGGCAGGGGTTTAGACATCAATGGTTTTTACGGACAGAAGTTTAAGAAAATCGGAACGACAATATTTGCTTCGCATAATCGCAACGGAGCTTACGATCCTGCACAAATCGAGCTTTCTGCCATTCCCCAATTTGAAAGGTACGTACTGAACCCTAAATTATTTGTTTACTTCAATGATAAAACAAAAATGAACTTCGGCATTAACACCACCATTGAAAACCGTTTGGGTGGCGATATGCTTTACATCAAAGGCAAAGGCGATAACACACACCAATATTTTGAAGAAAACAAAACACAACGCTATTCTACCCAATTTGTTTTTGACCATACGGTAAACGAAAACAGTTTTGTACAGATAAAGAACAGCGTAAGTTATTTTAACCGCAATACGGCTATTCCGAATTACGAATTTGAGGGAACGCAGACCGCTACTTTTACGGAAGCAAGCTATACGCACAGCAAAGAAAAATCGGAATGGGTAACAGGCGTTAATATTTGGACTGATAATTTTAAAGAAAAACAGATTACTGCATTTCCGTTGAGGGATTATACTCATACCACATTCGGGGCTTTCGTTCAAAATTCTTTTAAGGCTACCGATTGGCTTCAATTGGAAGCAGGTTTAAGGACGGATTATGTGATTGATTATGGAGCTGTTTTTTTGCCAAGAGTATCGGCATTGTTTAAGATTGCAAATGGATTGACTTCACGTGTCGGGGGCGGATTTGGCTACAAAACACCAACCATTTTTACCGAAGAAAGCGAACGCATACAATATCAAAACGTAATGCCTATTAACGATAAAACCAATAAATTAGAAAGGAGCTACGGAGCAAATGCAGACATCAACTACCGTACTAATATAGGCGATGATTGGACATTCAGCATAAACCAATTGTTTTTTTATACTTATCTGGATAATCCTTTGTTGCTTCAAAATCCATCTGCTAATCTTTATCAGTTCATCAATTCATCGGGCTACATTCATACCAAAGGAACAGAAACAAATATCAAAATCGGTTATGATGATTTTAAATTGTTTTTGGGCTACACTTTTACCGATACCCGATTGATTGAAAACGGAACAAATACCGAAAATCCACTAACACCAAAACACCGCATTAACTCTGTACTTATGTATGAAATAGAGGATAAATGGAAAATCGGTTTGGAAGCCTATTATTTTAGTCCGCAAAAGCTCAATGACGGAACAACAGGAAAAGACTATGTTATATGTGGCTTTATGGCTGAAAAAATTTGGGAACGGTTTTCTTTGTACATCAACTTTGAAAATTTCTTTGATACAAGACAGACACGTTTCGACAACATTTATACAGGTACAATAACCAACCCTGTTTTTAAAGACATCTATGCACCATTAGACGGATTTGTAATTAACGGAGGAATAAAATTTAGACTTTAAGAAGATGAATAAAACCATATTTAATATAACAAAAATGGATTGCCCAAGTGAGGAGCAATTAATCCGTATGAAACTGCAAAACTTTGATACGGTAAAGTCATTGGAATTTGATATTCCCAATAGAAAACTAAATGTTTACCATAGTGGAAACCCAGAGCCGATTTTTTCAGCTTTGGAAACCTTGAACCTAAATACAACGCTGATTTCAACCGAAGAAACTAATGCAGTTGTTGAAACAGATACAAGCAATAGCCAACGGAAACTACTATGGACGGTATTGATTATCAATTTCGTTTTCTTTGGATTGGAAATGTTGTTCGGTATTTTTTCCAACTCAATGGGATTGGTAGCGGATAGCTTGGATATGCTTGCCGATAGCATCGTTTACGCATTGGCTTTGTTTGCTGTTGGGGGTACGATTGCAAGAAAAAACAATATCGCCAAATTTGCAGGTTACTTTCAAATCCTGTTAGCCGTTATCGGTTTTGTTGAAGTTATCAGACGTTTTATCGGAATAGAAGCGATGCCCGATTTCAAAACAATGATTATTGTTTCTGTTTTGGCATTGATAGCAAACGTACTTTGTCTTTACCTATTGCAAAAGAACAAGAGTAAAGAAGCCCATATGCAGGCTTCGATGATTTTCACGTCAAACGATGTTATAATCAATTCGGGGGTTATCGTTGCAGGAATTTTGGTCAAATGGTTAAACTCGAGCTATCCCGATTTGATTATCGGAGCTATTGTATTTGTAGTTGTGGCAAGAGGAGCGTATAGGATATTGAAATTGGCGAAATGAAACCGAAAGAACGCCAGCAGGTAACATCGGTAACTGTTGCAAAACTCCTTTTTTAGAAAATAAATATTAAAAAACCTCTTTAGAAGCAATTTTAGAGAGGTTTGTTTTTTAGTTAACGGTCAAAATGCGTAAAATTGGGGTGCTTAAAAACGAGCTTTTGAAGTCTATTAATGCCATTTTTATAAAATCGAGTTCCATTAACAATTTTCTGTAAAAATTATCCTCTGGAACCAAATCCAACAGATTAACCGAAACAAATAACTGGGGAGTAAAATTTTTCTTTCCTTGCATATATAAATTTACAAAATATCTGTTTTTTGTGCAACTATTTATATATATTTGAGTTGTGCAACAAGCACAAGGTATTGCCAAAAGCGGGGCTGAATTTCTCTTGCGTTGAAAGTTTAGTCATTATTAGTCGCAAAAAACCATTTCGTTTTTTATTTTTTTGTAATTTTGAAAAAACGAAAATGGTTTTTGCTTGGTGCAGTTTTAATAGAAATTTTAGGTGTAAAAGCCCCGCCTTCGCAAAGCCGTTTCCCGTTATGTGCTATGTTTTACATCAACCACCAAAAAACTATATTTACAATATGAAAAATTCAGCGAAAAAATTTGCAATTATTGGGATAGCTATCATTAGCTTTTCGTGTAATAACGGAGGCGAAACTCAGAAAGCCGACAATCAGGACACCGTAAGATCTGAAACACCAACAAACGAACAACCCAATAGTACAGGTAAATTCGATATAAATTCAATTCCTGTTTCTGATAAAGATTTAGGCGACTTTCCTTTTTTTAGTTTTCCTGAAGGGTTAGTTGCACTTAATAAACCCATAGAAAGAAAATTTGATAAGCTATATTTTGCTATTGATGGTGTGATGACACCTCTTGAAGGAAAAGTTTGGAAGACAGGGGTTTGGACAAAATCGAATCAGAGCAACGATTGGTCGGTTGCTTTTTTTGAGAAGAGTTACGACGAAGCTATAAAAGCTATTGGTGGCGTGAAAATATTTGATGGTACTATCACTAACGAGGAATATGAGAAATACCACCCCCAAGCTACTTATTTAGGAGAAGATGGTTCAATTGGCTATGCCGGAGAGAGCATCAAAACATATGTTATTCGCAGAGCAGATGGAGGCGATGTTTACATTCAATTGTCGGCTACATCGGGTGTCGGAAAAATCAATATTTTGCAGAAGGAAGGATTTAAACAAACCATTTCAATGCTGAAAGCAGATCAAATACAAAAAGATTTAAATGACAAAGGCAAAGCGGTTCTTCACATCAATTTCGATACCGATAAAGCTACTCTAAAAGCTGATGGTAAAGAAGCAGTTGCTGAAATCACAAAAGCCCTTAACACAGACAAAATGCTAAAAATTTCCATTAATGGATATACGGATAATACAGGTGATGAAAAACATAATCTAGACCTTTCTAAACAAAGGGCAGAAACAGTAAAAAAAGAATTGATCAAAAGTGGTATTGATGTAAACAGACTCTCATCAGAAGGTTTTGGACAAAATAACCCTATTGCCGACAATAATACAGAAGAAGGAAAATCACAAAATAGAAGAGTTGAATTAATAAAAAATAAATAACACAGCACATAACAAGGGTAACCGTTGCACAACCCTCAATTTTTCCAAATAATTTTTAAAAACATAAAAAACTAACCTCTTTATAAGCGATTGTAAGGAGGTTAGTTTTTTAGTTGTAGTTCAAAACGCTAAAATTTAAATAGCTTAAAAGCGAGTTTTTGAAGCCTATAAGTGTGGCTTTTAAAAAAGCAAAGTGCTTTTCTTCTTTTAGGGGTAGAACTTGGGCTAAAACACTTGGTTTTTTTACAATAAAACGCAAGTATTTTTTCAAGTTGTAGGTTAAACTTGCCATGAGCACGTGTTTGTTTGCGTTTTGGATGCCTCGTGTGTTGACTCGCTTCATGTTGGTAAAGTTGACCAACGTTCCTATCACGGGTTCTACTGTTTTACTTCGCACTTTTACCATTTTCTTGGCATATTTCTCGTTTTGGGTGAGTTTTTGGTGCATGCGGTCGTAATGTTCTTTGTGGATGCTGTCGTCTAATTTTTTGAACTTGGTGCTTTTGCCACAGCATTGTTCTCTTAGTGGACAGTTTTTGCAATCTGTTTCGCTACTTCGGTACGTTCGTTTGATGTAGCCTTTACTATCCCTTTTTTCGCCCTTGAAAAGGAGTTTGGCTCGATTGCCTTTTGGTTTGGTGCATTGGTAATAATTCTCTTCTTTATTGAAAACAAAACCTTCTCGCTCGGGTTTGTACTGGCCGAAGTTGGGAAATGCGAAGCATTCACGAACACCAATATAAAAAATTAAAAATAGTGAGTAATTAGGCATCAATTTTTTTATCGTGTAAATACGCTAAAGCTTCGCCACTGCTGTAACCTCCATCGGCCAATAGTTCTTCTAATTCGATGCCGTTTTCATTGAGGTTTTCTTGTGGGTTAATTCAACAATATTTTCCAGACACTGGCTGTCACGTTTGTCTGCAAAATCAGAACAAGCTCCTGTGATTACATGACGGGCTTTGCCCGGTTTTACACTTACTCTTGCATCGGAATCGGTAGGCGAATAATGGGTGTGATTAGAAAGGTATTTCGGTCGGATTAAATTGCCGTTTTCATCGGTTTTTTCGCTATTGCTGTTACCTGGCATTCCTTTATAAGCTTCTTTTTTCCAAGTGTGATGTTGTTCTACCAACTTCTTTCGGGTACTGGTGGTTTTAAATTCGCTGTTTTCTTCTAATTCATTTACAAAAGCACTGGCATCTTCCAACACTTCTTTCTCTACCAAACTGTCCATAGAAGCATTGGCTTTGATAAAAACACTGTCCACAGCTTGACGTTTGCCTCGAACCATTCCCTTGCTAACACACATTCTCAACACTTCTTTAAACAAACTCAAAAATACTTCTTCACCATATAAACTCCGAGTGCGACTTATAGTGCTGTGCCATGGAAGTTGCTCATGAACATCATAACCTAAAAATAATCGTATCGACAAACTGTCGCTACAAAAAGCAATCAGTTGCCTATCCGAGTTGATGTTATTCAAATAACCCACCAACAAAATCTTGAAAAACACAACAGGATCAATACTCTGTTGACCTTCATTGCCATAATATTTTTGGGTGGCTTTGTAAATAAAATGTAAATCGAGTTCGGTCAATAATTTTCTGTAAAAATTATCAGATGGAACCATGTCCAACAGATTAACCGAAACAAATAACTGGGGAGTAAAATTTTACTTTCCTTGCATATATAAATTTACAAAATATCTGTTTTTTGTGCAACTATTTATATATATTTGAGTTGTGCAACAAGCACAAGGGTTTTGCAAAAGAGCGGGTTTACGGCTAAGTTGAAAGTTTCTGCACATTTAGTCGCAACAGCCTTTTATATTAATGAATGTATTTGTTTATTTTATTTTTTAAGGAATTCATGATTTTCAATTCCTTTTTTCATAAATTTAGAAGATAATAAAAGGCTGTTGCTTAGCTTAGTGCAAGGTTGAAAGTTTAGTCTTTCTAATCCGCCACTTCGCAAAGCCGAGAACCGTTAGCGGCAATCCATAAAGAAAACTTCCGTTAAAAAAACTTGCCTAAATGTAACTTTTAAATTACCTTTGTTTTCATGAAAGTAAGAGAAGTTATAGCATTTAAAAATTATTTTGAAGATTTTCTTTCTGAACAACCAATTAAAGTTCAAGACAAAATCTTTAAAATCATTGAAGCTATCGAAACTCTTGAGCGTGTTCCCTCAAATTATTTAAAACATTTGACAGGAACTGAAGGTTTGTAGGAAGCAAGAATTCAATTAGGTTCTAATATCTGGAGAGTTTTTTGCTTTTTTGACGGTGAAAAGTTGGTCGTTTTAATGAATGGGTTTCAAAAGAAAACACAAAAGACACCTAAAAATCAAATAGAAAAAGCCTTGAAAATAATGGCTGAATATTATGAACAAAAAAATCAAAAGTAATGGAAACTAAAAGTTGGAAAAATATAAAAGACGACGTTTACGGAAAAGTTGGAACCGAAAGACGTGACGAACTTGAAAGAGATTTTGAATCTTTTAAAATTGGTTTGCTCCTAAAAAAAGCACGAGAAGAAAAACAACTAACTCAGTCTGAACTTGCAGAATTGATAGACAAAAAACGTGAATATATTTCAAGAGTTGAAAATAACGGAAGTAACTTAACTCTTAAAACTTTGTACGATATAGTAGAAAAAGGTTTAGGCGGAAAAGTAAAAATATCAATCGAAATATAAATGCACTGCCCATAATATCAGTTTGGCAATATGGCGGTTTAAGGGAGAAATTGAAAGTTTCTCCTTTTTTAGTCGCAACAACCATTTATATTTATGAATGTATTTGTTTATTTTATTTTTTAAGGAATTCATGTTTTTCAATTCCTTTTTTCATAAATTAAGGGGGATAAAACAAAATGTACATAATGATATAATATAAAAAAGCCTTTTAAACCCTTATAAACAGAGGGTTTGAATACAAAAAAGCCTTTTTTTGAATATAAAACAAAATGTACATTATCTACCATTTTTGTACTGCGCAACTACTTTATAAGTTACCATTTAAAACGCTTTAAATAGCCACAGATACCATTAATGGTTCATATATACCAGAAAACCACTATTGGTGTATGATAACGAAGATAAAACAGCCTTTAAAACAGCTTTTAAATGGCTGTTTTTTTATGCTTTTTAGTTAGCGACCTGTGATATGGGTGAGTGCGGTAATATATAGATCGAAATTCAGTTCAAAATTCAGATCGAAATTCACTTATATGTAAAAATATGAGTCAATGAAATAGGTATGATACATAAAACTGACTGATTGACGGGGTGAAAAGCAATATTAATAGGGGTGTAATCCCTAATGATGCAGATTATAATTAACTTTAATGTGTTGAAAGTCAGCATAGTGTATTGGTTGTATAGAAAATACGTATCGGAACGGTGTACAGAATGATCATTTCTTTAGTTTTGGGTTTGGTTCAGCAGCCATTGGATGATAATCCGATAGTTCTGCAAGCTTTCTTTTTAATGCATTGATTTCTTCTTCGAGTTTTTTGATCTTGAATTTCTGTAGTTCGATAATCTCTTCATCTTTTGGATCCGTTACCTGGTCACCTGATTGGTCCATCTGTGGGTCCTTCAACATATCTCCCCTACCGGTAAGGAGCCATTCGGGATTGACATCTATAAACTTGTTTATAATAGCTTGTGTTATCTCAAATGATGTAAGAGGGTATTTTCCGTTCCTATTATCAATGCTAAATAATCTATTAATACGCGGTTGACTGATTCCTATCTCTTTACTGAATTGATTGATATTGCCTTTGCAATAAAAATTAATTATTTCTTTAATTCTTTGATTTTCAATTGGTAAATCCATTTCTTACGAATATTATATAAAAATGTTTATAAAATATTTTCAATTACATAAACTTGTTTGTATGCTTGCTTTCAGATAGTGAAACAAATAAAGCAATGAGCAAAGAAACAAAAAAAACCGAAATCAAAAGATATAACCGTCAAGTAATTGAAACGCTTGTAGCGAAATACGGTTTGTCTGACTACTATGTACGCCAGTGTGTGGCTGGGCGAAGAGAGGGGGTGATACCAGATAAAATAAAAAAAGATTACCGCGCATTGGAAAATGCACTGGAGGTGAAAAAAGAACAATTTAAAAATCAATTGTAATGAATGTAACCACAACTCAAATGCAAGCCATTGATCAATGGCTTGCAGAAATCGTAACAAGTGTAAATCAAGAAAAATAAATAATTATGAATAAATCACTAAAAACAAGAGAAACGGCTAATGGTATAGTAATAGAAATCAATTTTCGATTATCTCCACAAAATAATCGATGTGATAAACATCTTCCTGAAAAAAAGAACATGAGGCTTCTAAAATTTTTAGAAGATTGTGAACACTACGATATTTCTTTACCTGCCTCGAAAGTGAAACAGTTAATCCTTCAAAATTTTCCTGAAATAGTTCATTGTAACCCAACACACAATAATCTTGAGAGATTTGAAGGTCATAAGTCGATGCAATCTTCTCTAAAAATAAATAATTCCGCTGAAGCTCCTGATTATTTATTGGAAAAGCTATACTGCCAATGGTAACTGAAAATTTAAAAGAATACATATCACTATAATTTTTTTCATAAGCTTAAATGTAGTGATTTATCCCGAAAGGCATACAGCATGGTTCGAGTCCGTGCCGGGAACAAATACTATAATGTACTATGTATATAAGTTATCAAAATACGGTTTGTTTACCTCTTTCAAAGCTTTTCGATTATGGAGTTTTGGAAAGTGAGGGGACTTATCATTCATGGCGTAATAGAGGACATTTAAAAGTTGTTCGTTCTGGCTTTGATAAAACCAAGACGTTGATAAATGCCGAAGAAATGCGCCCTGATATAAAAGCCAAAGTGGTTGCTCTTTTTGGTGATCCTAAGGATAAGCATAAGTTGATTTTGGCAAATTTCATTGAGTGGGATAAGGAATCAGAAGACAATTTCAGATCTTATCGTTATAACGATGATAAATCGCTACCCGAGCCTACTATAAATGAATATACGGTTTCTGCAAGTGTTTTAAATGCCGTTAAAAGGCTTTTAAATGATGAATTAGCACATACCAAAGTTTCGCGTGGGCAAGTATGGGAAAACATAACGAAAGCGGTTGCTAATCTAGACAAATCACTTTATCCACATAAATTACCGGCGAATGTGCGATCGCTGAAAGCAAAATATGAAGCATACGCATTGGGTAAGGTAAGCGATCGTTATCCGGTAGCTGGTTGGAAAGGACTTATTCACCGCAATTTCGGAAATGAATTCACTGCGAAATTAACACAAGAGTCGAAAGAATGGATTTTGGCACGTTGGTGTAACCAGGTAATGAAGTGTGCGAGTTTGGCGCATTTACATGACGAGTATAATCAAAAAGCTATTGCAGAAGGGTGGAAAACGGTGCAAGATGAAAAAACCTTTTACAATTTCTTGTACAGCGAAGATATACAACCATTGTGGTGGGCTCACCGACATGGTGAAAAAGCGGCTGATGAGAAATTTGGTTTTCAACATACCACAATTTTACCTACAAGACGAGATTCGTTATGGTATTCTGATGGTACGAAATTGAACTTCTACTTCAAAGATGAAGATGGCCAAATGAAAACGGCTTGGGTTTACGAAGTAATGGATGCGTTCTCAGAAGTATTTTTAGGTTTCAATGTATCCAAAGATACCGAGCGATTCGAGGATCAATACAAAGCATACAAAATGGCGATTCAGAAAGCTGGTCATCGTCCATTTGAAATAAAATTTGATAACCAGGGCGGACATAAGAAATTGATCGCTTCTGAATTCTTCGTAAAAATGGCACGCATTGCTGTAAGAACGAAGCCATATAATGGTAAATCTAAAACCATTGAAAGTGCTTTTGGACGTTTCCAAAAACAGATCATGAAAAAGTGTTGGTTTTTTACCGGGCAAAACATTACAACCAAAACGCAGGAATCTAAAGCTAATATGGAATTCATTTTGGCGAACAAAAAGAACCTTCCGAGTTATCAAGAAGCAGTTGAGACTTACATCGCAATGCGTAATGAATGGAACCAAGCGAAACATCACCAATCTGGATTGTCGCGCATCGAAACTTACCAGAATTCACACAATGAAAAAACGCCTACAGTTGATGTATGGGATATGGTAAATATGTTCTGGGTATGGCACTCGAAAGGTGAAAAAGTGCAACCTATTACATTCACACCAGGAGGATTGTCTTTTGTGGTGAATAAACAGAAATTCGAGTACATGGTGTACGATGAAAGTGGTTTGCCAGATCAAGATTTCATCGACCGAGCTGTTGACAAAAAGTTCTATTTGAAATATGATCCCGAAATGATGGATGAAGTTTACTTGTACGAAAAGGATCACGGCGGTGAACGCTTTGTAACCGTAGCCAAACTGAAATTGAATATACATAGAGCAACACAAGATCAGACCGAAGGTGAAAACAGATTCATAAAACAAGTAGATGAAGCCAAAAATGCTCATCGTATCGAACGATTTGAACGTATGGAGGCTATTCTGGAAACTCATGGAATGGCAGCATGGCAGCAAGGTTTCAATACACCAAAGGTGAGAGGCGCTCACAAGACAAAAGATCAAGTAAAACAAAAAACCTCAAAAGCTAGTGCAATAGCTGATGAGGATTATGATAAACAAGTAAGCAATTTAACACAAAACGACATTTACAATGAATGGTAAAAATGCAAAAATCGAATGGGCGGAAAAAATTGATATCTGCAACCGCCTTGCAAACTTTGTTCAACGCAAAGGTAGTCAAAAAAAAGCAGGAGTAGCATTGGATGTTTCCAATGCTACTATATCACAGATACTTGCGCATAATTGGGATTTGGTGAGTGATGAAATGTGGCGTAAGATTTCGTCAAGCGTTGGAGGTAGTGCCAATGAGTGGGTAATGGTCGAAAATGTATCGGTTACCGAAAAGCTCATGAAACTTTTGAATGAAAGTCAAAGTATGGCGTTGGTATTTGGAATTACAGCCAATGCAGGTTCTGGTAAGTCTGCAACCATTGCACATTATGTACATCAGCATGAAAATGCTTTTGCGATTTCATGTAACGAATATATGGAAGAGCGTGATTTTGTGATGGAAATATTCAAAGCTATGGGACGTGAGCCTAATACGACAAGAGTTTATCCAATGACTATTGAGTTGATTGACATTTTGAAGCGTACACCTTTTCCAGTGTTGATTTTGGATGAAGCGGATAAGTTGAAAAACAAAGTGTTGAACTTCTTCATCACTTTTTATAATCAGTTGGAAGGGATATGTGGCTTGAATTTGATTGCGACATCATACTTGGAAAAACGCATCAAAAATGGCGCTCAAAACAACACCAAAGGATTTCGTGAAATATATAGCCGATTAGGACGCAAATTTATTTCGTTGAGCGAGGTTAATTACACCGATGTATTGAAGATTTGTAAAGCGAATGGTGTTGATGATGAAAAAGTGATCCAAGATATTTTCGCTGATTGTGAAAATGATCTGCGCCGTGTGAAAAGGAGAATAATTGCGGAACAACGTAAAAGACAAGTGAATGGATAAACATTTTAGGTATCATCCAATCGTTGAAGATCTGAAAGTAAACGAGGATGGAACGGAAGTGATTTTCAAAGGAAAATTGGTAAAACAATATCCATTAAAAGGAACTGACAACACCATAATGAATATTAAAAATTCGAATGTATCTCGAATGAAGTTGATTTGTGAATGTTGGATAGGTTTAGCCGATAGCCCAGAATTTATAACGACCAAAATTGATGAAAATGGTGGTTTTCATTATACCAATTTGGAATGGCGGAAAAGAGGAGTAGGTGTCTATGAAAAGAAAATAAAAAAGCACGGGAGTCAGTACAAATTCAAAACAAAAGAGGATCTACTGCAATTTATAGCCAACAAACCCACAGACAAAACAATGACAAGTTATTTGAAAGAACAAAACGTATCAGAATTCGCTTACTATGGAGCAAAAAAAAGATTCAAGGTCTAAAGCCTTATCGGTAGATAATCTTCTCAATCTAAAGTTTCATCCACTTGAATTTGAAGGAAAATGGCACGAAAGCTTTGGAACTCCAGACGAATCTTTTTCAGCAATTGTTTGGGGTTTGAGGTCTAACGGTAAAACAAGTTTTGCCATGCAGTGGGCAAAGTATCTCACCAAATTTGGGCGAGTGGTTTACAATAGTTTAGAAGAGGGAGCCTCCCCAACCATTCAAAAAGCGATAAAAGAACATGGTATGAAGCAATGCGGTCGGAAATTTATTTTACTAGACCGCGAACCTTGGGAGGATATGGTGGAACGAATGAAAGCACATAAATCACCACAGTTTCTTATCGTGGATTCGGTGCAATATACAGGAGCAACGATTCAGCAATACAAAGAATTGAAGGAATATATGAAGCAAAAAAAGAAAGGTTTAATCTTCATCAGCCATGCCAAAGGGTCGGAACCAAAAGGAGCTCTTGCAGAATTCATTTCCTACGATGTGGATTTGAAAATTCCAGTAAAAGGTTATCGTGCATTTCCAGAAGGTCGATTGAACGGAGGTGGAAAGTTTTTCGACATCTGGCCAGAGAAATCAGCAAAATTTTACGCAGACTTAAAATAAAAATATGAAAACAACACTTAAAATACCAGCGATACAGCACAACTATTGTCGCTTGACCGAAACGGATCTTTTCGATTATCAAAATGACATCTTAGAAAACGGATGCACGTACGCCGAAATGTATTGGCAATTTATCGTGAACGAAGAAACGCGCCAAAAACAAATCCAAATCACAACCCAGAGCAAGGAATATTGGCGTTGGTTTCAGAACCAATTCCATTTGCAAGTGCGAAATGCTTTTGGTGCGGTGAATGTGGAGCCGACGGAACCATTTGTTGAGCAATCGGCATTGGATGCGCTCAAAGAATCGTATGTGTATCATACCAATCCAAAGCTGATGGTGCAACATGTCTTTCCGACGAAAAAAGTAAGTAAAGAAATCGAAACAATTTGCAAACAGTATGAAGCAATTTAATGAAGACGAAGTTTTATTGGCACTCAACTACGATACCAATGTAGAACAAGTGCTAACGTTTACCGAGCGTTGTCAGTTGCACAAATACCGCGCAAGTCTCTATAAGTCGAAGTTGTACCCATTACCAGACGATTTACATCACAAGATTCTGCATTTGCTAATAGCACTATACAACAGGGGTTATGAACGGATGCATTATAGCTATCATGAGAATGACAACGGTGAACTAATATTATTAATCAATTCAAAATTATAAAACAATGGCAAATATCAATTTAGGCGATTTGACCGCCGAGCAAAAAAAACAATTAGCCGAACAATTGGCTGCTGAAAAACTAGCCGAAAAAGAGCAACGCAAACAGAACCTGGCGACGCTAGAAGAAATGGCAAAGGAGCAATTGCCAAGTGTGATTGAGCAACTCACCAAAGCATCGGAAGCTTTGCAATCGGCAAAGGAATTCGCTTTCCGTTCGTTTGAGCAATATCTGAAGCTGAAGATTGAAACGCTTGGCATTACTTCGGTTCAGAAATCACACACCATCAATGTAGATGGTCGCAAAATTATCATCGGTTACCGCGTGACGGATGGGTACGATGATAATGCAGGTTATGGACTGGCGTTGGTGCATAAGTTTCTTGGATCGTTGGCCAAAGATGAAGAATCAGCCAAACTAATCAAGTCCATCAATCGATTGTTGCAGAAAAATGCCAAAGGTGATTTGGATTCGAAAAAGGTTTTGGAGTTGGCAAAAATAGCGAATGAGGATTTTCCTGAAACTGAATTTCAAGAAGGTGTAGAGATGATCCAAGGCGCTTATAAACCGAGAATGAGTAAATGGTTTATCGAGGCTACACAAACTGATGGGCAAGGCGTGGAACGTTCGATTCCGTTGTCGATAACAAGCGTGAATTTACCTGTTGATTTGGATTTGAGTTTTTTATTACCGAAAGATGAATAGCGAATTAATATTAGTGATTTTGATGGGAGTGGCGTATGCTGCTTTCATCTTCTGGATAGCAACTTTAACGAATAATCAAAACAACGATTAATTATGGCATCAAAAATAAAAGAAACTCAATTTCAATGGATTTTTCAATCTGAAGACGGAAATGGTGAATTTGAATTTAGAGTACATAAAAATTTTAGTCAAATTCAATTAGAGACTGGAGTTGAAGAATCTTATGCAGATACAAATCTGCATGAAATAATACAGATTAGAGATATGTTGAACTTATTATTGAAACAACATGAAAATTCAAGCACACCAAATCAAGCAGATTCAGACGGTATTTAGTCGGGATTTGCAGATATCTGACCGCGATATGCGGTTGGATATCATTTCAGATTACGTTGGGCGACCTGTGCAGTCAACGAAGGATCTCACCGAAGATGAAGCTAATGGTTTACTTTACCTACTTGGCCGAGCAAACAAAAGCATACACACTTATCATGCACATTTTGACTATAGCAACGGTCAGCATCGCTACGTCTTATCATTGTGCTATCAGTTGAATTGGACGGTGTGGTCTGAGAAAGCGAAAAAAATGGTTGTGGACCAGGAGCGTTTGGGAAAATTCATCATGTCGAATAAATCACCAGTGCGCAAGCCTTTGTCTAATATGACGAAACAAGAATTATCAAAGCTGATTTATGTATTAGAAAAATTGTAAAAATGAGTAAGAAAAAAGAAGATTTAATCTATAACGAGGGAGCTGTAGAAGCTCGCAGTAGAGCACAAGTAAATCTGGAACGTGCTAAGAAGGTAGAAGCTAAACGTATTCAAAATGGTGCGAGGTATGTGAAAATTGATAAAGGATATAAGTTGGTGAAGGATGGTTAACGTTCGTGCCGAGTATTGCCGATAGGTGGCAATTAAAAAACAATAACTTTAAAAATATTACTAAGATGAATAAAGAACAAAACACCGAAAATGACAACAAAAATTAAACTCAAAACAAATAATACTGACTTGGGCATTGTGAATGAAATTGTGGATGCACGGTTGTTTCAAACAACCATTCCAAGTCCAGAGATCAAAGCAATGGAAAGCATCTTGTTTGAGCTTTCGGAAAAGCTGATGAAAAAGGCCATAACCGAACGGCGTAATTTTCAGCCGTTCAGTATTAGTCTCAAATACCATTATGGTTTTACGCTGCATTCGATTTTGCGCGAATGGTTGAAAGATGGTTCTGATAACATTTATACGCAAAATGCGGTCATGAAGTTAGCGAACGAAATCCACCAACAGTTATGAAAGGGAAACAATACATCATCACATCAACGCATTTCAATGGTTTGGTGAGTTATACGTATAACTTAAAAGGTTGGTTAATTGATTTTCATTTGGATGTGTCGAACATACATATTGACACCTTGAATTTCTTTTACGATCATTTACCCAAGAATTTGGAGCTGATGAAAGATTGGATCGCGAACGCCAAGAACTTCAAAGTTGAAGAGGTTCCGGCTGATATATCATTTGATCGCTTTTGGACGGAATACGGCAAACACGGAACCAAATCCGTTGCGATGAAGCGATACAACAAGTTGAAAGATAACGAAAAGATATCGGCAATATTAGGCATCAGGATTGAGCGTCGAAAAAAACAAAAGGACCAAACGGCCATGCCGTATGCGGAGACGTATCTAAATCAGAAGAGATGGGAATAATTGAAATTGTAAAATGAAAAAAGTAAAATGAAAAATGGCTTGGAAAGTTAAACAACATAAAGAGGTTAGATCAAGTATGGATTTGAATATGTCATCTAAATTGAAATTTTTAGCTGAAACGACTGGTGCAACTACGGTAGATCAATTGGAAGAAGAGTTTAAAAAAGAATTGTTAACCATTAAACGAAAAAATATATTTTCTGCGGAATATTCTTATAAAATGACTCAACGTAATCAGACCAGTGCAGAAGTTTGGAAGTTGAAAGCAAATGGAGATTTTAACTATAAAATTTTTACACTTGATTGGGATGGTGCTGTTTATAACCCATTTAATTTTTGATGATGAAATTAGATTCAAAACTATTCAAGAAGCTACAGGGCGAAAAAAAGAAAGCCGATGCGCATGCTTTTAACGTGGATTTAGCGATCCAAACTTTACAGAACATTTGCGATCATGTTTGGATAGATGATTCTTTGGCTGGGCAATATGAACCGCTGTATTGTAAAGTGTGTGGGAAGGAAAAAGAGAAATAAACCCGATAGGCAAGCTCTCACGTTCGAGCCGTGAGCGGGTGCAAAAATTAAAAAGTTAATTGAAATATTAAAATAATTATGTATGTTTGTATCGCTATACTATTTCAAGAGAAATCTTGATAAAATTTATTGACGATATGGAAGCCTATGAGGGCGCCAACCGAAAGGAGCGTGTTCTATTCTTGGAATAGTATAGCACCTCTAAGGGCTTCCGCATACATATAAACTGCTATTTTATGAATGCACAAAGTAATAGCCAAGCTCAGGCTGAAAAGGAGCTACACTTCACGCCAGTAAAGTTTAACTACGAGGGTAAGGCAATTGATTTTAAAGACCAAAAAGGGTCTGTAATGGTAAATGCTACACAAATGGGAAAGGTGTTTGGTAAAACGCCTAAAGACTGGTTACGATTAGAATCGACAAATGAATTTCTTAATGTATTGAAAGATAGTCAAAAGGCAGATATGCCTCTTGGTCTGTTTGATGATGAAAAAACCTTGGTTCAGGTAGTACACGGTGGAAATAATCGAGGTACTTGGATGCACGAGGATGTAGCTTTAGAATTTTCACGATGGTTACATCCAAAATTTGCTATCTGGACAAATAAACACATCAAAGAATTATTGTTAAAAGGTAGTACATCTATTAAAAAACAAAAGAAAGGCTATCCTGCATTACCGCCAAAACGTAATCACAATCGTTTAACACAAGGCAGACTATTGGATATAATGGTAGATGTTGCTAAGATTGAAAATGCGGAGCTACGTACAAGTATAATTAAAAAAATTGGGATTATGAAGCCAACCAAATATTTCAGTCATAAGTCAGTAATGACAGCTTTTGCAAAACAATTTGTTAAGGAACATCCGGCGCACTGGTATCTAAAAACAACCTTAGAATGCGATCATCGAATAAACGAGCGAAGAAAAGCAATGGTGTTATTACAGAATGAAACGCTTGTACAACGATTAATCTATTGTCCAATCTGCACAAAAACGGATAAGCAATGAGGGTAACAGACAAGAAAAAACTCTACAAAGTACCAGAAATGAAAATCACTTTTAGTCGATTGATAAAAGATCCTGTAATCGTAAGTTCACACGAAGATGCAGCAACTGTCTTTCATACGATGTGGGATGATTCGTTGATCAATATACAAGAGCAGTTTTGTGTCATATTTCTCAATCAAGCAAATCATGTGTTGGGTTTCAGAGTACTCAATACGGGTATGCGTTCAACCTCATTGGTAGATAAACCTTTGCTTATTTCATTGGCTTTGGGTTGCAGAGCTGCATCGGTGATCATAGCACACAATCATCCATCAGGTAATTTACAGCCGAGTATAGCAGATCGTGAACTTACACAAGATATAAAACGAAAATGTGAGTTTTTTGATATAAAACTACTCGACCATTTTATTATAACTTCTGATGGTCATTATAGTTTTGCCATAAATAATATATTGTAGTAGAAAGCCACTCAATTTGAGTGGCTTTTTTTTGTTTACTTCAAAGTGCGTTGTGCAAGAACTCTTTGTACTTCGTACACGTTCACACTTTTGTTGAATTTTTTACTGACGCTTGGCTTATCTTCACTCGATATCCAAATTTTCAATTCTGCATCCAAATCAAAGTTACCGGCAGTTTCTATTGAGAATCTCGAAATACTGCTGTATGGTAAAGATAGATATTCAATTTTCCGCCCCGTCAAACCTTGTTTATCAATTAAGATTAATCTTTTGCTGGTAAATATAAATACATCTCTGAACAAAGAAAAACCAATATCGATGGTTTCGCCTTCAATTAAAATTGCTTGATAATCGCTGTAGAGTTTTTCTGGTGTTACAGTACCTGCGTTGCCTAATAGTTTGTCAAATAATCCCATAAGTTAAATTTTAATAGGCTGAAATATACTATATTAATTCTGATTGGATTGTAATTTTTGCAAAAAGTAGAAAAAAAAGGTACTTTTGCTTTCAATGAGCCGAAAAGCAAGATTAAATATTCGCAATCAACAAATTCGAGAAGACTTTGATCGCTTGGTGGATAAGAATCCGCAATGGCGAGTGGATGCTTGCGTGAGCGAACTGGCAAAGAAATGGTTTTTGTCCGAGCGAACAATAGAAGCTATATTGCGAGGTGAGGGTTGTTATTCATAAGGTTTTTGAAAAGCGTTTAAATCAATTTTAAACGCTTTTTTATTGGTATTCAAAATATTTTGTATATTTGTAATGTAATGAGTGCAACCGTTTATCTATAATCGTGGGCTTGTTATTCCAAAAGCCACTATTTAGTGGCTTTTATTGTATACAATTTTATCACCAGATATACAGATTATTCTGTCGAATTTTAAAAATTGTTTTTCATCGGCTTTTAACCCATTATATTTAGCTAATCCCTTTTTGAAAATTTCATATTGAAAATTATTATTAGGAAAATATAGTATAGCAATTCTTGTTTTCTTCTTCGATGCGCAGTGTTTTAAACCATTTCTAATGTTGTTTTCAGTTGCAGTCTCAGTAGATGCAATTTCGAATGGTAAATTATTCCAAAACCCCTCTGTATTCCGAAGTTTATACACATTCATAATTTCTTTATCTAAAATTACAGAATACCCATTCTTGAAACCTATATTTTGAACTTCTTTTTCTGTCCAACCAGTTTTGTTATCAAAATTATGTTCTTTATGTATAGCTTTCATTCCGCCAGATTGTTTATCAAACGCTACATCAAAATAGTTTGTATCCTTTTTTAATTTACGGTAGGCTTGATAATTCGCTGCGTATTGTTTAATTTTTTTGAGTTGTGCTAATCCCCAATCTGCAATCTTTTTGAAATCTTCATCACTTACTCCATTTGCATACACCGTTTCTGGAAACACTTTTCCGCTCTCACCAGGATTGTTTCTAAACTTATCATTCGGTATTGAGGTTGGAATTTCGGCTTCTGGCGAAGGATCATCTGCAGTTCTAATCGCATCACAACGACACGCCCAATCGTTGGGTGGGAAATTCACCTTCCAAAAAGGATGATCGATCGGTAAGATCTTGCCATGCCAAGCTCTATGTTTGTCGCGTACACGATTATCGTTTACCGTAACGTATTTTAGATTCGGATATATATGTTTGGTACGCTGTATATCTTTCCATTTTTGCGCAGCATTTGCCGATGCAATGGTCTGGTGATATTCGGTTTTGAGCCATTGTTGGTTGTATTTCGCGTCAATTTTGGTGGCTTCTTTTTTGAACTCATCCCAAGATCTCAAACCTTTTTTTTCGTCAATCAACAAATCTTTCAAAACACTGTTGAAAGAAGCTTCTTTGAATGCTGAGAATACTGCGATGTTTTCTTTGAGCGCATTTACCAAATCGGTGTCGTAGAACTCGATGCTAGGTTTATAACCTTGGTCAACTGCATTGGATAGTTTTTTGTTGTATTCTTTCCAAAGTTCAGCACGCAATTCACCTGGCACTTCTCGTTTGTTAAAGAGTGCATTCACGTATTTGTCAATTAGCCTGTTGAACGATTTGGGCAACCATTTCGCTAATTGAATAGCTTCATGGTCACAACAATGCGAACGATAGTGAAGTTCAATCAGGCTTAGAGCTTTCCCGGCTTGTTTTCATTTGCGGTTGGCATTGCTTCGATTTCTACGCCGTAAACCTCTTCTAGGTAGTTTTGCTTCAATACATAGCCGTTGCGCATCAGTTCACCATCAATTTTGATTTGTACTTCTGAATCCTTTGTCGCTTCGATGCTGATTTTAGCATTTTCGGGAATGGCATATCCAACCGCTCGCATGGCAGGAACAAGTTCGTCGTTGAGAAATGAAAGCATCTTTTTTTCATCAGCATACACCAATTCTTTCAATGTGTTTTCGTGTACATTTCCTTGTGCTTTTGATGCCCCGTTTTCGGTGGTCATTGTTTGATGTTGGATAAGCTTTGACAGCTCTTTATCCAAGGCTTCAATTTTCATATAAAACACACGGAATGCATCCGTTTTGCTATTTTCTTTAATGTCGACTTCGGTGCCTAATGGGAAAACAGCATAAGCAGCAGAACCCATTTCGGCCAACCAGTCCGCTACTTCATTTTTCACGACTTCTGATTGTGAAGCAATTTTGGCAATACGAATCGGCACACCATACAATTCTTCGAATTCGTCCCAAGAACCCCAAGAGTGACGTTTCAGAATGGTGTAAGGTGCCGCTTTTTCGAGCAGGCCAACATTGTCATAGAATTGTGCATAAATCAAAGTTTCTACTGTGCTAAAATCAATACCTGAAAAGGTATCATATTGATACTTCATTAAGTTGTGTTCTGGGACAATTAAACCTCTTGGTACCAATTCAACTTTTTTGATGTTGCCTTTGTCAAAATCTTTGATCCAAATAAGCGAATGACCACGATAGACCGAATTGTGCGCCATATGAATGGTTTCTTCGAACCATGTTTTATTTTTAATGAAATCGGTCAGTTTATCATTTTTTACGCCATCGATTGAAAAGATGTAATCTTTGTTCGTTGTACGCAGCGTTCTGTTTTCGGTGATACCTGTAAGGTGACCATCCATCATGATGTCGTCATAGACTTCGTCAAGTGGTTGTAAATTTGGTTGATCTACATTGTATCGTGCCAATCGAGCAGATTGCCAATCGTTGATTTCTTTTCGCCATAATCTTTTGTTGCGTCGAATCAAATCCACCATTAATTTAGTGACTTTGTTTACGTTGTTTTTTTCGCTTTTTGATAAAGAAAAAGTAGTCGATGATGTTTTATTTATAATTGAACTCATAATTTCAGTCTTGTTTTAATGTATCGGGTAAATTGTTTTTTGATTTTCTTGTCCAATACTTTCGATTTTCCCATAAATTGTCTTTTCGGCATTCCTTTTAAGCCTTCATTGTGGCGTTGTGCATATTTTTTATAGGTGAAAAATGCAACTGCATTACCTTGTTTACGTGCGCGAAACGAATTTCTAAGTTTGTCACCTCCGGTATTGTGACCAGTTAAAATTGGTCTGCCTTGTGTCGTTCTACCGTATTTGTTCAAACTGCCTTTTCTGCCAACTCGATTGGTACGATAGCGTGTAATGTCGCGACCTCTTTTGTCGGTAGTTGCTCTTTCTTTCCATTTGTTTTGCCCTTCATCAAAGCCTTCTTTTTGAAAATTTTCTGAAATGAAATTCAAACCTTCTACCTCGATAATGGTGGTCAAATCATCTTTCAGATTGTCTGCAAAACGGTTAAGTTTTCTTTTTAGAGCTCCTAACATTACCAATGATTTCGATAAGACTTCCTACCACCTGTGCGCATAAATGATGATGCGTTTTGGTTGTCTTCATCCTCATTATTGGTGGGTAAATCAACATCAATACTTCCTTTTGCCACTTTGTCGAGCCACAGCATAGCTTCGTCATAATCGGCCTTTGCCGTTTCATTATATCGTGACGATCTGCGTTTGTATATTTCGTGGATTACAATGTCTTTTAGGTATTTCAAAATCACTTTTGATCTTGCATCACTTTCAGCTTCGAAAATCTTTTTGGTGTCGTAATACTTGAATAAATAAGATTTCATAATGTCGATGCTTTCGGTAATGATTTCATCTGTAATATTTTCGTCATCATTATTGATGAGCTTCACGATTTCCAATGGGGCAACCGTAATGAGTTCTGTTTGTGTCAAAAATGCCATTATGCTATGATTTTGATTTTTTTATTCTGATGATAAATTTTGTTCACCGATCGGTAGATTTGCGTATCGAAACGTAATACATAACTCATGATGCCGTCTAATTCTTGATCGAGAGCTTCATCAGTCGATTGCTTCAATGGTTTGAAATAATCACCTTTTAAGAATTGTAATTTTTCTGTAATGCTGTCCAAAAGCTCCAGTTCAATTAATCCCTCATCCGAGTCCTCAGTAGTGGCATGTTGATCTGTAAATCCGTCCTTTGTGTACAAGTATATCTCAACTGAGCAATTTCCTTCTTGGTTTTCTTCAGTCATGGTGGTGTACTCGATTGCATTTATTTTGATGAGTGCTGCGGTCCACAGATCGGGAAAACGTTCCGGATTGCTTAATTGATTCCGAAACAATGCTACATATTCCAATGCTGGAATTGTTTTTAAGACTTCTTTAATTTTGATGTATAGCTCAGTTCTTGGTGTCATACTCTTCTGTTTTTGCGTCGATTGTTTCGGTTTTTTTTACCGATGGTTGGTTTTATATTTTGTTGATCTTCTTTTTGCGAATAGCCAAATAATAACCGCCCCTTTCTAATGCATACTTCAAGTGCGTCTAAAATATCATCAGGCGTTTTCGTACCTTTTTCAAAAGCAAGAATATGATCTAATGCTTTTTCCATGTCGGGAGTTCCTTTTAATTTTTCGTCAAAAGTGATTAAGCCGCGCATAAAAGCACTGGTTAAAGTAGCATCAATACGATCGTGTTTGTCACCACTTTGATGTTCTGGAAATGGAATGTCAACTGCATTGTTTTCTTCGCAGGCGATTAACCAATCGGGTTCGTAAACAACTTTTTGAGCCGCCGTGGCGTCGTAAAAAGAAATGATGCTCATCCCTTTCGCATTGAACTCTTTTTGCCACTGATAATGCATATTCATAGCTGTTGGTCTTTCACATTGTCTGTTGAATATTCTTAGTACATGTGCACGTCCTTTGTCAATTGATACAATTGCGCCAGCTTTGTAATCACCGTCAGCCGAATACGATAAATCCCAATGCGCTATTAATCCATTGTGTATTTGATTACCATGCGTTTTTTTATAGTGGATCCATTCTTCTTTAATTCGTTTTCCTTCTTCGACTGGGTTATTAAAATCTTCCCGTTGTGATGTGTGCCAATCAGAATCTTCAACAATTGCAATACAATCTTCTTTCGAATAGCGTTCTGGCCATGAAGGATTAAAATTTGCGTCACATAGATTAACAGTTGAAATTGAAAAGTTTTTCGACTTTTTGTATTTTTCAGCATAACCATCTATGATTCCATTTTTCACAATGAAATTATTGGCCATAATTTGTCTAAAGCGTTGCTTTTGACCTGCTTTTCCCAAATCGCCAGTCAGTTTTTGCACATTTTCGCGAGTGAGCTCCGCATTTTTTGCCTGCTTTCTATCTTCCAAATCATCCATAGATGCAAAGTCTGGACGATTAGCTCCGTTTCTAAGTCCTCTAAAGGGTTGGTTCAGACCCAGAGCCATAAAGAATCGTTTGTCAATGGTTTCGAACTGTCCGTCTGCCCAGTCTCCGTATTGCATTTGAATTCCAAAATCTTTGATATAACGTTCGTTAGATTCTAAATGCATTTGTAGATCTGACAATAATAACTTGGAATGCTTTTCTGTTTTACCGATGATTAGACCAAAAAATAATTCATTATTTTGTTTCAGATGTGTAACATTGCCAACGTTTGAATGGATAGATTTCGCTGCACCTCTGAACCATCGCCGTTGTTGTTTGATAAAAGGATTATTAAAAACTTCTAAATAGCTATCCAAGTGAAATTTAGCACATGGCGCATCGGCTAATGATAAGCCTGAGTCAACTCCAAAATAATAATCGAAAAACGCTAAATAATTTTCAGGTTTTAAGAGGTGTTGTATTCTTTTTTCTTGTTGTTCTGATGTTTCTTGGATTAATCCATTTGCCGAAATTTCTTTGATCCGTTTAGAATTCAAAAAATACCTTTCTTTGGCTTCTTTTAGTTCTGTTTTAGTCATTTTCTGCAAGAAGTTTAGTAATGTATTTGTCCAAATAAGGGCGAATGGCTTTGAGTAATTCCAAAATACTTTCTCTTTTTTTACCATTTGCTTGCCCAGCCAACAGCATCATGTCACCCGAGAAATCGTCGAATGATTCCATAGCGTTTACAGCTCGTTTTCGGTTATCATCCAGTCGATCCCATGCTGCCGATACCTTTGCCAAGTCATCGGCTTTGTAACGTGGTGTTTCACCATTTTTCACATCCAAAACATATTGAAGAATCATTTTTTTGATTTCGCTTGGCCGAATGTTGTTGATTTCTTTTTCTTCGTCCCATTTGTCCAGTTCTCGCCAATTGCGTAGTGTTTTTTCGCCAACGCTTATCAGTTCACTAATGTTTATGATGGACAGTCCAAGAACAAACAGTTTTTTCGCTTCAGAACGTTTATAATCACGTTCGGCTGATGTCATTCTTCCGTTTTTAGTCTTTTTGGTATTCTCCATCTACAATTAATTTTCCGTCCTGGTTAAATGAAATATTACGTACTGCTACACCATCGTATTGCAGATTTTTTTTCGCTTCGATTAAAAATTCGGTAAAACGATCATCGTTCAGCATTTCTTCAATGCTGGCACCGATTTCTGGGTATTCTTTAAACTCACCTTTAAATGCTTTTAAAATGTGTTTAATATGTTGCCGATCACTTTCACCTAATGCAAAATCACCGTCTTCGAATTCTAAATCTTCATCCAATATTAGATCTATCATAGATGCAAATTTCATTAAGAAATAATCTTAATTGATACTTTAATTCAATGGTTGTAAAGTATTGATACAATGGTTGTAAATATTTTTACAATGGTTGATTTGTTTTTTTTATTCTTGTGATTTTCGATTGAATTTTGCTCAAATATTTCAAATTAAATTACTTGAGCATGACGCATCAATTTATCGTCAGTACCGAAAATGTAAATGAATATGGTTATCGCATTTTAACCGCTGGAATTGATGTATCACAATACGAACGCAATCCTGTGGTCTTATATGGACATGTACGTGCATTTGATGATCCAAAACGTGTGATTGGTCGATGCGTCAAGCTTTGGAAGGAAGACGGTAAACTATTAGCAGAAATCGAATTTGATGAAGCCGATGAGTTTGCCAAAGAGATTGCAGGTAAGGTTGAGCGTGGTTATATACGCATGGCATCTTTGCATGCAGATGTTGTTGAAACATCGTTGGATTCATCTCTTACTTTGCCAAATCAAATCATGGAAACCGTAACCAAGTGTAAGCTTATCGAAATCAGCATTGTTGATGTTGGTGGGAATAATGATGCATTAAAACTCTCTCGCAATGGATCAACGGTTGAACTCCGAAAACTAAAATCAGAATATAAAAACGTAGATATGTCTTTAAAAACAATAGCATTATCGTTGGCGTTAAGCGCTAACGCTGATGAAAATGCCGTATTAGACGGCATCGAAAATTTAAAAAAGAAAGCTCAGGAAGCGGACAAACGTGCTGAAACTGCCGAGCAAGAATTGGAAGCCCAACGTGTAAGTGAGGCTGAAACAATTGTGACAGAAGCTGTGGAATTGGGATTATTACCAGAGGTTTCAAAACCTGCCATTCTATTGGCTTTCAAAAATGATCATAATGGTCAAAAAGAATCATTTGCCAAATTGATTGCAGACAAAAAAGCTGAATTGAAACAAGAAGCTGGTCAAGGAACAGTAGCCGAAATTGTATTGGGTGCAAAAGGAACAAAGCCTAATAATCATGCAGACGCTAAAGAGTGTTTTGACTACTTACAAAAGCACGATCCAATCGAACTTAAAAGAATCAATGCTGAAGAGCCAGAGCGCTACGTGAAGTTAGCAAAAGCGTATGGTCAAGGTAAACGATATGTTGAACAAGTAAATACAAAATAATGCCTGGATTACAAAGAGAAATATGGGTAGCAGGGATTCAAGAGAATCCAGTACCTGATCATTCGTTCGTGATTGAATCACGCGATATGTCAGAATATGTGAACAACAATACTTTGCATTTGGCAGAGGCAGGAATTGAACCTGGAGTACACGAAGATTTTTTCGCAGCTTCAGATGATCCGTTACCTTTTGCAGATGTTTCGGATATTCCGAATGAAGTTGTGTTACACACTTATTCTACCGAACAAACACGTCATCGTGATTTACAAGAAGTAGAGTTAGCTTATGATCGCCGAGCATCGGTTATCAATCGACATAGAACCGCATTAGGTAAAAATATTGGTAGACGTGCTGCACATGCGTGGGCACCACAAACAGGTGGTGGTGATAATGCTGTGAAAGTATTAGGGAATGATTCCATTATCGATGCGATTATCGACTTGGAAGCTTTCTATGGTGATCGTGATATCGTTGATGGATTAAACATTTGTTTCACACCGCAACACATGGCGAAGCTGAAAAAAGAAGATTACAAGCTTTACAAACAAGTTTTGAATGAGAAGCAATTGTACGGCTTTAAAGTTCACCGTTATTCTCAGAATCCACTTTACACTTCTGTAGGTGCTAAAAAACCATTCGGAGCGGTTGCTGAAGAAGGTGATGTTCGTGGAACTTTCACCTGGGTGAAAGATGAAGTATTCCGTTGTTTTGGAACAACTGAAATGTATGCGACATTGCGCGATTCGGGAACTCAGTCTGATACCTTATCATTTGCGCAACGTGCATTGGTTGGGAAAATACGTGCTAACTCGCCTAAGTATTTAGGTGCAATTGTATAGTCATGAAGAAAGAAGCAATAGAACGCAAAGCGAAAGTTTTCTTAGAGCAAAATCCACAAGTAAATGCGGTTTTTGCTTCAGCTGACGGATTTCTGTTTTTACATAAAAAAGACAGAAATAATCATAACGCAACCTTGGAGGAGGATGCGACGTATGATTTTACCAATACGGTAGGTGAAAAGGAAGTTTTAGTGCCGTCGGGATTCCTAGACAATAGTGCAAACGAAATCATTGCCGAAATACCAAATTTAAGCAGAGATGAAGCTTACAGTTACTTGATCAAGGAGCAAGTTGGTAAAAAACGTAAAACGGTTGTAGCAGCATTGGAAAAAGCTTTAGCAGATGTATCTGATGAAGGATTGAATGGTGTGGCTGATGTTGATGGTTCTGAGAACGTAGATGCTGATCAAGTAACCAAAGAAGTTGAAAACAACGAAAACGAAACAAACTAATGGGATTACCAAGAGTTATATTTAACGTTAGCAAAAATGGGTTGAATTACTCGACCGGTGAAGTGCAGAAAATTGCTGCGCTCATCGGTACGGGTGTTACCGTAACAGACAAAGTGCAACTGGGTAAAAGCTATCAAATCTTTTCTTTGAAAGATGCTGAAGATTTGGGAATTACTGCAACTGAAAATGCATTTATGCATCAACAAATAAAGGATTTTTACAGTGTTGCAGGTTCGGGCGTGGAATTGTGGTTGATGTTGGTTTCAGATGCAACAACGTACGAGCAGATGTCAGATATAAATGCTGATTATCTAACCCGATTAATTTCAGATGCCAAGGGACGTGTGAGAGTTGTGGGATTGATAAAAAAAGCGACTACAGTACCAACATTAACTGCAGGAATTGATTCGGATGTGTCGTTGGCAGTTCCGAAGCTTCAAGCGTTAGCTGATGACTTTGCAGATAAATATTTCCCGTTCCGTGCAATCATTTCGGCCAACAATTTTAGCGGTATGGTTTCGGATTTGAGAGATTATACCGAAAGTGATTTTAATCGCGTTTCGATGCTTATCGCTAACAACGATGGAGCAAACGAAGCGAGCATTGGATTGAATCTTGGTAAGCAAGCGAGTATTCCATCGCAACGCAGTCAAGCGCGTGTAAAAGATGGTGCGGTGCTCAATGAACAGGCTTATTTCACCAATGGTGAAGCTGTTGAAAGTTTATCAAATGCCTTAGACACA
This sequence comes from Weeksella virosa DSM 16922, assembly GCF_000189415.1. Lineage (GTDB taxonomy): Bacteria > Bacteroidota > Bacteroidia > Flavobacteriales > Weeksellaceae > Weeksella > Weeksella virosa. The sequence goes on along the minus strand of NC_015144.1, from coordinate 116,362 downwards.
ATCCATGATAAAGGTTATACCTTCTTCAGAACGTTTGCTGGTCGTTCGGGATACTACTTTACCGATGATGCAACCTTAACCAACGTTACCGATGATTTCAAATCATTGGCGAATGGTTTTGTAATGGATGAAGCGGTTTTGATTGGTTACGATACGTTAATAGAAGAGTTGAGTGACGAGGTTCCATTGTCTGATAACGGAAGCATTCATCCAGCAATTTTGAAAAACTGGCAAGCAAACATAGAGCGAAACATTAAAACGCTAATGGTAGATCAAGGTAAATTATCTGCTGTGCGATGTGTGATTGATACGAATCAAAACATTGTATCAACAGGTGTCTTGAACGTAGAAATACGATTGTTACCGGTTGGTTACGCTAAGGAGATCATTGTAAATATAGGTTTCACCACTCAAATCGATTAATATGGCAACATGGAGTAGTAAACAATACAGTTGGTGTGATTTGTCGGTCGCTATTGGCGGACGAATTCTGGAAGGTATTACCGAATTGGAATATACCGAAAAACAAGAAAAAGCACTTTTGCGTGGACGTGGTTGTAAACCACACAAAGTTTTACGTGGAAACAAAGAATACGAAGGGCGAATCAAAATTTGGCAGTCGGAATTAGAAGCCATGACGCGTGATGCACCTAATAATGACATTCTCGCATTGTCGTTTGAGGTAATCGCGACTTATGTGCCAAAAGACGGTGGACAAATGGTGACAGATGTTTTGGTGGAAGCCGAATTTACCGAAGTGGCCAAAAGTTTAGCACAAGGCGCAACGAACATGGAGGTAGAGTTACCGTTGATTTTTATCGACGTCAAAAGACAACAATAGGTTTTTTCTCATTTTTATTTTTTTTAATTTTTTCAAAGCCTGTTACGGCAGGCTTTGTTTTAACAACGAAGCAATAAATGTCAAAAGATATTATACAAAAACAAATCGATGCCTGGAAGTCACAGTACGGTACTGTGTATGCTTTGCCGGTCGATGATAAAACGGCCTATTTGCGTCAGCCTAATGTGTTGGACTGGAAGCAAGCCTTTACAGCAATGCAAGATGATGGCGAGATTGGTTTTTCTGAATCATTACTTAAAACGCTAATCATTGGCGGTGATGATGAAGTATTAAAAAACGACGAATATTTTACTCCAGCTCGAAAAGCTTTGGCTAAAATGTTTAGATACGATGAAGCCGAAACGAAAGAATTGGAAAATCGCCAAACGGAAATCAAACTTGGTGAGCATCGTTGCGTGGTTCGTGTGATTACGCGTGAAGATTTACGATTAGCAGAAAAACGAAATCCAAGCAACAAACCATTGGTAACGCAAGAACAATTATTCAACATTATTAAAGTGGAAGCCGATCCAATTTTCGAAGATCGTAACAATGCCGAAATACGCATGCCGTTATATGAAGCGATTGAAAAATTGCAAAACAAGAAAATTGCACAAATAAAAAAGCTTTAACCGATGCGATCATTGATAGGGAAGACGCATCGGCTTTTGAATATGGAGAGCATTTAAACATTCGAATTTACAATGCTTATTTGCGCTACTATATGCGAATGCAACATCCAGAACTGTTAACCGATGAAGATTGGGCAGAACGTTTACAGGAATTACATTTTATAAGGCAATTCGAAAAAAAAGCAACCGAAAATTAACATGAATCCTTACGAATTTATCATACGATTGAAAGATCAAGCAACTAGCGGAATTCGGCAATTGGCTGAAAGTGTTGGTATGGCTTCTAATCGAGCTCGAGTACTTGACCGCGATATGGATCAGTTGAATCGTCGATCACGATTGTTAGGTTCGGGATTTGGCGCTTTGAAAGGTGTTATTGCAGGGGCTTTTGCTGCCATTTCTGTTGCTGCATTTACAGGAGAAGTGGTTAAAGCAAGGACGGAATATGAACGATTTCAAGCGGTATTGACTACAACTTTTCAGAGTTCAGAAGTTGCAGGCGGTGCGATGAATATGTTGACCGAATTTGCTCAAAAAACGCCTTATGAATTAAATGAGCTTACAGGATCATTTGTTAAATTAGTCAATCGTGGTTTTTTACCGACTTATAATCAGTTGACTGAATTGGGCGATTTGGCGAGTTCGCAAGGTAAAAGTTTTGACCAATTGACTGAAGCTATTTTGGATGCCGAAACTGCAGAATTCGAACGATTAAAAGAATTTGGTATCAAGGCTGCAAAAGCAGGAGATCAAATTACACTTTCGTTTAAAGGCACAACGAAAACCGTCCAAAATAATTCAGAAGCTTTACGAGAGGCTATTTTGGAATATGGGCGAATGGAAGGTGTGGCAGGTTCTATGGACGCTGTGAGTAAGACAATCGGTGGTAAAATTGCTAATCTACAAGATTTGTGGTGGAATTTTCTGGTTGAAGTTGGTGGACAATCTAGTCCAATTTTCGACGCTGTTTTTAATGGCTTAGAAAGGGGGATGGAATTTCTCTTGTATGCACTTCCTTATGTTTCGCAATGGTTTACGTTATTGTGGACGGCTTTGAGTCCGTTAGTTGATAAGTTAGGTGATTTTTTAGCTGCAGCTTTTAGTTTTGGCGAAGCTGGATCTTATATTGATAGTTTTGGTGAGGTGATGTCATCGGTGATATGGATTGTTGATTTAGTGGCAACAGGTCTCATTTGGTTGTTAGATGTATTAGAGCCACTAGCACCAACTTTGGCTGTTATTGGTAGCGCTTGGCTTGCACTTAATGCTCTTTTGGCTGTTACACCAATTGGATGGATTATTATTGGGATCATCTCATTAATAGCCATTATCGGTATGCTGATAAAATATACAGATGGTTGGGGTAAATCTTGGGAAGCTTTGAAAAAAATGTTTCAAGCTGTTTGGAATCAAATTAAGGCTGATTTTAATTTTGGTGTAGAAGTATTTAAATATGGTTTCAATCGTATTGTACTCATGGCTGAAGATGCAGCACAAAAAATTATTGGAAAGTTTGTGAATATTGGTTCTGCAATCGAAATGGCATTGTCCGGTGATTTTTCTGGTGCTTGGGACAAAGCCTTTGAAGCTGTCGAAACCAAAGCCTCTCAACAAATCAAAGAATTGGATAAATCCTTTGCAGGTCCTGCAAAAGAATACATCAATGAAACTAAAAAAAATCAAAAAGATTTAAAATCTGCCGCTTCGGATTTTGGTATCACCTTCGGCACAGAAGGCTTTCATAATGGAGTGAAAGAAATCAAAGATAAATTTTCAAGTGTTGGCCAAACTGATTCATCATCCAAACCCTATGATGATTATTTAGGAATCAATGGTGACAAGAATGGCGCAGCTGGTAAAAAAGATGGTTCGGCCGATAAAAAAGGTGCTGCGAATAAAACAAAAGACGGCATCGTCTCGGGTGGATCTCGTCAGACCAATATTGTGGTAAACATTGGAACTGTAGGTAAAGACATCACCATAAAGGTAGATTCGATCGAAAAAGGTATTTCAAAATTGGGTGAGAAAGTGCGTGAAGAAATGCTACGTGTTGTGAACTCTGTGAATCAAATGCAAACTACTTAACAATGGATTACGATGGAATTTGATTTTAAGGAACTTGTCGCACGTGCGCATTTTGATTATGTAGGTCCTGCGTTTCCTAACTGGTGGGCAAATAACAAAACAAAGTTTGTGTTACCAGGACTTAATAATGTGAATGCGGATCAGTTGACAGGTGGCAAGTATTTTATGACTTTAAAGCTTCGTGATTCTTCGGGTAAAGAATACAGCTTGCCCAATGAACCGTTGATTTCGTTATCATTGGCCAAAACCATTGTCGAAACCCCAACAGTTGGCAAACATAGACGTGGAACCGTCAAGGAATATATCTGTACAGAAGATTATAATATCTCTATTCGTGGTGTATGTTTTTCGGACGATATGGCGCGATACCCAGCTGAATCGGTTTCCTTGCTTAACGAATTATTTGCAAAAAACGAAGCCCTGGATGTTGTGGATTCTTGGTTTTTTACGCTGTTTGATATCAATAAGGTTGTATTGCAAGAAATTGAAATTGACGATATGGTAGGTGAACAGGGTTTGCAGCGTTATACCATGCGTGCAGTGAGTGACATGGATTTCTATGCTGAAATCGATGAGCAAAATTATCAACAACAACAATTACTTGGATAATGTTTGTATTGGGAGCAGATATCAAAATAGGAAATTTTGTTTTTCGTTCAATCAACGAGGTTGAAATCACCAAGTCGGTGGATGAAATTACGGACATAGCAACCATTTATTTGCCAACAAAATTTAAGGTAAAAAGTGACCAAAAAGAATTGTACACCGAAGAGGCGATTAAAGTTTCTGACGAGGTAGTAATCACGCTGGCGTATGATGGTGTTTATGAGGGTGTGGAATTCAAAGGTGTAGTCAGCAAGATAAAACCGACCATTCCGCTTGAAATTCAGTGCGAAGATTACACCTGGCATTTGAAGCGAAAAAATATTACTAAAGCTTGGAATAAGGGTGTGAGTTTGAAAGATATTTTAACTGAGGTGATTGCTGGAACTGATTTGAAGTTGTCATCTGATATTCCAGATGTGCATTATGATAAATACATCATTCAAAACGCTTCGGCAGCCAAAGTTTTACAAACAATCAAAGAAGAAAATGGTTTATCAGTTTTCTTGACAGATGATCATGAGTTGTATGTTGGTCTGCAACAATTGACTAATGTAGATCAAGTAGCGGTGTATGATCTTAATTATAATTTGGTTGAGAATAATCTCGAATTTATCAAAGCAGAGGATAAACGGCTGAAAGTCAGATATACTTATATCGACAAAGAAAACAAACGAAAAACAATCGAAGTAGGTGATGATGATGGAGAGCTAAGAACCTTTCACACCTCGGTAATTTCGGATGAAAATAAATTGAAAGAGTTGGCAAATGCTGAATTGTTGAAATTGAAATACGATGGATATTCGGGTAGCATCGAAAGTTTTTTAATGCCCTTTGCAACGCGTGGAATGGCGGCGAAGATTTTGGATAAAGAACATCCAAATCGTGATGGAAAATATTTCGTCAACAAAGTGGTGACAAAATTTGGAATGTCAGGAGCAAGGCGAGAAATTTTTATAACCAATAAGCTATGAGTGTAGAGAAGAATTTACAAGATGCTTTCAGAAGCATTGGTAAACGTGGTGTTGATACCTTTTCGGCAGAGGTGATATCGATTGATAAATCTACAGGTGTTTGCGAGGTGAAAACTGATGATCTAGAATTCACAGATGTTCGATTAGCATCGGTTATTGATGCGAATCAAAATCGACAATATCTATTTCCAAAAGTTGGTAGTTCAGTTTTGGTTTCGCCTATCAATGAAGATTTACACAACTTATATGTAGAAGCTTATAGCGAAATCGAAGAATATTACTTGAAAATTGAAGACGCAGAATTGAATGTGACCGAAAACGGAATACTGATAAAAAAAGGAAATGAAAACCTCCAAAAATTAATGATCGATTTTTTGAAAGCGATCAAACGAATGAAGTTTACGACTAATACCGGTTCAACGATTCAGTTGGTAAATATTGCAGAATTCGAAGCTTTGGAACCGAGATTTAAAAACCTTTTAAAAACAGATTAAAATGCCTTTAAACGAAACAAGACTGAAAAACAAGATTATAGAAATCATTGAGACTTGTCAATCCGAAAACGACAATCCCAACACATCTAAAGTAAATTTTGCAACGCTCTTAGCAAAAGCAATTATCGAAGAATTACAATTGGCAGATGTGATTGGAATTTGCCCTACAAACGGCGGACCATTAACCGAAGGTAAAATACAATAGTATGAAAGAACTCATAGCACAACACTTATCCGAATTGATCACTGGTATCATAGCCGTAATCATCGGATGGATTGGAAAAAGCAAAATGTCAAAGAAGGTTGAAGATGCAGAATTGACAAAGCACATTCAAGCGATTTATAAAGATATGATTGCTGATACTGATCGAATGATTGATCAGAACGCGCAAGAAATTGTGGATCTAAAAAAAAAATTAAACGACCAAGATGCGTTTTGGCAAAAAAAGCTCCAAGAGGTAGAGAATAGATGGGCAAATAAATATAATGCCATCAAGCGTGAAAATGTTGAATTGAAAAAACGTATCGCAGAATTAGAACAACATGCAGGTTAAAGTTCTACATAATCAAACGCTACTTGACATTGCTATCCAACAATACGGAACGGCATCCGCTGCATTCGATTTGGCTTTGGCCAATGGGATTAGTTTAACGGCTGACTTGGAAGTGGGCGATGTACTGGAGATTCCTTTGCGTGATTATGGAGCTGGTTTAATTGCAAATTATTACAAAAGCAACAAATTAAAACCTGCAACAGCTATTGAAGTGTTAAAATTAACAGAAGTGGAATTACCGAGCGGTATTGATTATTGGGCAATTGAATTTGATTTTATAGTAAGTTAAAATGAGCATAGAACAACATAAACAAACGATGATTCAAGCTAAAGAGCGAAATGCTCGTTTAGTTGGTTTAACCTCCGATTCTAAAGTATCGGTATGGGGAAACATGCTGTATATTTTCGCTTATTGTGCCGAAGTTATATCACAAATGTTCACCCAACATCGCACTGAAATGGATAATAAAATAGCTAATCAGAAAACACATCGCTTGGCTTGGATCAGAGATTTGTATTTGAATTTTCAGTACGGATTTGATTTGATGGCTGAGTCGGATCAGTTTGATAATGGTTCTGCAACGGATGAAGAAATCGAATCTTCGAAGATTATCAAGTATTGTGCGGTTAACGAAAGCAGTACTCAACGCGAGGTGATAATCAAAATTGCTACTGAAACCAACGATGAATTGTCGCCAATTGATTCTGATAAAATGGAAGCGATTTTGGCGTACACCAAAGAGGTGAAAGGTACTGGAGTTCCATACCGAATCATTAACTATTTACCCGATTTATTAAAATTAAATATCCGAATCTTTCGTGATGCGTTGGTTTTGGATGGTAACGGTATGAACCGCCAAACGGGCGAAAAGTCGGTAGAAATAGCCTTGCGAGAGTTCATGAAAGAATTGCCATTCGATGGTGAACTTCGATTGCAAGATTTGGCAAACAAACTCGAAAAAGTACCAGGAGTGAACTTGGTCGAAATTGACCTTGCTCAATCATCTTGGATTGATGCGCAAAATGGTACATATGGCGCTTTCGAAACGATTGATGTACGTAAGATTCCAGCATCGGGATATTTCAAGATTGTAGATTTTAAAGGAATTCGTTATGTGGTATAATGTCAACTACAATCGATTGGTTATTTTGCTTTTGCCAACTTTTTGGCGAAAACCTCGTATGACAGCTTTTCTACAAGTAGCCATAACGCCACTTATTCGCATTCACGACCAGTTCAAACGCGATCGTTTGGCCGATCATTACAAGATTGATCACGGTTGGCAAAAGTGTTACTTGCAAAAAGTACTCAACGATCAATTTGATGTATCGGAGCGTAGAATCAGAATCGTCGAAGGTGATTTATACGATCGAAAATACATCTATACACATGGTGAAAAAAAACCGACATATTTAGGTGTCGTTTACATCAGACCATCGACAGATTATGCGGACAGAGGATTTGACTTTACCGTGGACATGGGCGGTGTAAGTGCAGACATATACGACATAGAAGCGTTAGTTCGCTTTTATAAATTAGAAGGAACGAGATTCAATATAATCAACATACCAGGGCGACTTGGTTCAGGTAACAGCAGAGAGTAATGAATAAAGTAAACATACAACAAACAGGTGGTTTTCCTTTGGAAACCGATACACTGAAAGCCTTACAAGATGCTTATAGCATGATGCAAGCCTTTGGTGAGATATTGGCGCCTTTGGCAATCATTTCGGGTTGTCAAGCAACAGGAAATAACGTGTCCAACGGCATCGTATATATTAACGGTGAGGTGTTGGAATTTCGTGGCGGTGCGGCTTCTCGATATGTGGTTATTCGCGAGGAAACCGAATCGCGCAATTTTGAGAATGGTGAGCAGAAAACAGTTTTTATTCGACGTTGGGCGACTTTTGGTGAGAGCGTACAACAACAATACGAATGGTCTGAATTCTATCGTAATCCAAGCATGCAAGCGCTAAGTACGATGATTGCTAATCGTGTGATTTGGGCAGATTTCAATGCGTTGAAAAATAGAGTTGATCAGCTCGAAGTTTTTGCACGACCCTTTTCGAATGGCAATGGAGCGGTCTTATTCTTGCGTCCAGCGAACGAAATTCCAGAAGGTTGGGAAGAGGTGACCGATTTACGAGGTCGTATGCCACTTGGTTGGGATCCAAACGATTCGCAATTTAATTTGGTAGGTCGAGTTAGCGGAGTTTCTAAAACGTACGTCGAAAAAAGACACTTACCGCCAGTTGGTATTCCTTACAAAGATGCGTATATGTTGGAGTCTGCATCTTCTAATCCTGGAGTGAATGGAAAGATAACGCTTGGGCAGAGTTATTATGGAAACAATAAAGCAGATCACGATAACAACACCCTTTATTACCGAAATGCAACAACTGATCCACTTGGTTCTGGTCAAGCGTTAGATGTGCTAAACCCTCATCGAATCGTAATATTTATTAAACCAATTTAATCATGGAAAATACACCGACAGAAAGTACAAGCATCGCTGATAAATCAACGCTCAAAAATTGGTTTAAAACAGGTTTAAAGCCTTTGCAAAATCACTTTTGGATGTGGCTCGATTCGTATTGGCATAAGTCAGAGTCGATACCGATTTCGAGCATACAAGGATTAGCAAATGCGATCGATGGTAAGGCGTCAGTCAACCATACTCACAGTGAGTATGCGACTAACGATGCCAGCTCATTAACAGAAGCGGATGTGTTGAGTTGGAAAGAAGCTTTAGACGTTGCTAATTTACAATTCGATGATGAAGCAATCAGCATCACACAGCCATATCCAGCGTACGGCTTGAATGGCGACGAAAAACAAGCAGATTATAACATTGCAAATTATGATGCGGTTCAAAAACGATTAGAAAAGCCAATTGTTGAGTCTGATACTACCGACCATCCATTTGTTGTGGCGGTTGATGAAGATGGCGAATCTGCAATGATACCAGCCGCTGACTTCGGTAAAGTAGATACAGTAATGGGCGTTTCAGCGGATGAAAATAAGAACGTTGATATATCAGGAGTGGCTATGAATTGGACTAATCCAAGTCATCGTTTTAGTGCAATCCCTGATAAGTCAGCTGATGCGACATTTACAGAAGTTGTAGGGATGGATGAAAGTGGAAATATTGGAAAGATTGGCGGTGTGGCTCTGATTAACAAAGTACTTGAACTTCAAAATGACGATCCAGCTTTAATCTCACTATTTTATAAACTTAACGGAAATTTCGCATCTAGTTCACGTATAAATGTTGTCGATATATTTCCGCCTATTTTAGAAGAAACAACAGGTCTAAAAACATTAACTGTATTAGGCTCGGGGCTAGTGTTACCCGAAGATGAACGGATCTCTTACGTCGAAGCTATTCATTTAGAAACAAATAACAATTATCGATTAGGTTATCAAAACGACACGGTAAACGTAATGAAAGTGTTTTTTGACACTAACATTTATCCAATTGGTACTTATAAGTTAAGGATTGTTTCAGGAGTACAGGCAAATATATCAGTCAACACTTTCGAAGTTAAAGAGCAAGGTAGTATAACTGAAATTGATGTTAACACGTTGACTTGGAACAATGTGAAGAGAGAAGGCTCTACACAAAGCGAGAACTCAATTAAAGTACTAGCTCCTAATGATATTAAAATTAGTCGTGAATATGGTCAAGATATAGGTTTAGAGAACTACACCGTAACTAAAGAGATATTATTCTCAGATTTAGTTTTCACTTCGTCGGAAAACTTTTCAATTGAAATGGATGTTGTTTACAAAGGACAAGTGTATTCAAATCTTGGAGCAGGTTCTATTAACGAATTTAATGTACCAGATAGTATAGGGTTAATTAATAATGAAATCATTGACGGAAATGAATTGAAAGGAACTTTTTCAGAACTATTTGGTAGGGAAATTAAACCTAACGCTACTAACACAAAAACAATTACTAATTTCTGGTGGGGTACAAATCTTAGGTTAAAATTACTGAATGATACTGAGAGAATAGTTCCTAGTTCTGAATGGCATGACGCTCACATTTGGCGAACATCAATCGTAATCACCAAAAGAAACGGAATTCTTTATTATTCTATCAATGGTTTCAATCAAACAAATACTATTGGAAACGCTTTTGATTTCCGATTGCTATTTGGAGTAGCAAATTCAAAGGGTACACAAACATACGAATCAATTCAAATTAAAAGAATTATAAAATGGCAATAATTATAAAACAACAAATATCGAATCATCCAATTTTTACGGATGTAGAGCGATTTGTAACTATTACAAGAATCGCTAATAATGCAGATGTTAAGCAAATCATTTTAAATGGTCATATCGAATACATAAATGATGGTGTAGATGTCACATCTAATTTCAGAAGTCAAATAGATAATTGGATAGTTGGCAATCATTATTCCGTTCAAGTTCGGGACGAAAACAACGAACCTATTTTAGACGAAAACGGTGAAGAATTAACAATGCCAGCATTCGATTATTTTCATTCTTTGATCTTAGCGAATCAAGTGCCATTGTTAAGTTTATTACAAGTCTATATTTTGAACGACGATGAAAAAGGAGCTTTTAATTTTTAACGCATTAAGAATGACGAATTTACTTTTAGTAATTCTTGCAGTTTTATTATTCATCGTTTTAGAACCAATCAGCTTCGTTTACGTTGTCTTTTGGAAAAGAAGTTTTAAATGGTCGAGAGTTACAGGTTATTGGCGAAATTTAGCAGTAAGCATAGACCGATTCGGTAATTATGAATTTAGAAGCCTATTCAACGCTTGGTTAATCAAATCAGATGGTTATCAGTTCGGGAATTTTAATGAAACTATTTCAAGTGCATTAGGTAAAAATCAGCTAAAAGGAACGCTATCAAATTCAGGGCGAATTTTGGTATCGATTTTAAATTTTATCGATAAAAATCATTGTGAAAAATCAATTAATTGGGAGGTATGAAAACATCAAAAAAAGGCGCTGAATTTATTGCTGATTACGAAAAATTTATGTCTAAACCTTACTTAGATCAAGCAGGAGTCCCAACTATTGGTTACGGTGCGACATTCTACGAAAATGGTGTAAAGGTAAAAATGACCGATCCGCTAATCACCAAAGATCGTGCATTGCGATTGAAACAGTATCATTTATCTGTTTTCGAGAAAACAGTAAATAAGTTGGTAAAATCGAACATTAATCAAAATCAATTCGATGCCTTGGTGTCATTTGCGTATAACGTTGGCGAATCAGCTTTGAAAAGTTCTACGCTTTTGCGAAAAGTAAATGCAAATCCAAATGATCCAAGCATTTTGAATGAGTTCGCAAAATGGAATAAAGTGACTGTTAACGGTCGAAAAGTAATAAGTAACGGATTAACAAGAAGACGAAAAGATGAAGCAGAAATGTATTTTTCAAAATAAGATAAGAACTGCGTTTTACGCAATGGTAATGCTTTCAGGGGCATTGCTACTTCTTTTATCTTGCGCTACCAAGCACAAGATAAAACAAACAGCCAACATTGAACAAAAGACTGAGCACGTTTTGACTAACGACTCAGTCGTTCAATCGGCTATTAATGTAAAGAATGTTGAAGTTCAGCAATTCGAATCTGAATTTGAATCGATTCTAAAGGCGTTGAACATCGCCTACGACGGTGATCAAGAAAACGATTTAAAAGTTGTTTTCAATCGCACCCAAAATGGCACAGAGTTAAACGTTAGCGGTAAAGGCAAAGCAAATTATAACGAGCAATCGACGCAAATCAAATCATTAACCAGGATAGAAATTGCGCAGGTGTTTGATTCAATTGTAGAAGCACGGTTCAATCAGTACAAAAATGAACGTTCGCAGTCAGTTTTGGATAGTTTTCAATCAGAAACGGATAAAAAGAAAACGGATACCTCGTTTTGGGTATATGTGGTGATTGGGTGTTGTTTAGCCATCGGCATTGTAGTCTATTTGGTATTGAATAACCTAAGTTAATCACTTCTTGGAGGTAGAAGTAAAAGTCCTTCAACATTTAAAAAAAACTCTCACATTCATTTTAAACTGACGCATCAAAGGTCGTCGGAGGACATAAGTCTTCTGATCCTTTGATGCGTTTTTGTTTATGAATGTGAGAGCAACAAATATACGAATAACAAACAATAAATTATGAAAAATTACACACAAAGTCCTTTACCATTTCAAGGACAAAAAAGAAAGTTTATAAACCATGTAAAACAAGTTTTGGCAAATAGTTCAGAAGATGCAACTTATGTTGATTTATTTGGAGGTAGCGGTATTCTAAGTCATACTGTAAAGCAACTAAAACCAAATGCTAAAGTTGTATATAATGATTATGATGACTTTAGTAAACGATTAGCAGCAGTTGCTCAGACAAATGTATTGTTGGATAAAATTCGAGCAATTACAAAAGAATTACCGAAAGATAAATTAATACCTGAAGTACATAAATTGAAATTATTAGAATTGATTAAAGATGAAGAATGTAGATTGGGATATGTTGATTATATCACTTTATCCAGTTCATTATTATTTAGTGCAAAGTATGTTACTAATTACAATGATTTAACTAAACAAACCTTTTATAACAATGTACGTCAAAGTAATTATGTGACTGATGATTATTTGGCTGGAGTAGAAATAGTTCATCAAGATTATAAAGAATTGTTTGATCAATACAAGGATTTGGATAATGTTGTATTCTTAGTTGATCCACCGTATCTAAGTACAGATACTTCAACTTACACGAGTGATAAGTATTGGAAGTTGAAAGATTATCTTAATGTATTAGATGTACTTGTTGGTACGAACTACTTGTATTTTACATCCAACAAAAGCCAGATCGTTGAACTTTGTCAATGGATGGAAGATAGAACGTCTATGGCTGACGTAAATCCATTTAGTGGCTCTACAACGGTTTGTATCAACACAACGCTTAATCATTCAGCAAAATATACGGATATGATGTTGTATAAATTGAAATAACATGAATAAGTATCACATTATTTTAGACAAAATCATCAAAAAAGGCAAGGTTCAATCGAATAAAAAAGGAAATATAACCTATTTGCTCAATCAAAAATTAGAGTTAAAACCTACTGATTTATTAGAAATTTTTGAAGAGCATGGAATCGCAAGAAATAAGCTGAAAACGGAATTGGAGTTATTTACCAAAGGTGAACGCTTAACCGAAAGATACCGAGAAAATGGCATTGAGTGGTGGGATTATTGCGGTCCTATCTTGGTAAATTCTTATCCAACCTATTTTGAGCAATTGCCCGACTTGATAAAGAAAATTAATAAGGAAAAACGAAACAGTAAGAATTATGTTTTGTTTCTTGGAAGGACTGATGTTGAAAGTAATCAACAACCTTGTTTGTCGTTGGTTCAGTTTCAAATCGAAAAGGGTAAGTTAATCATATCGGCGTATCAACGATCATCTGATGCGTCTTTAGGATTGCCTGCTGATATTTACCATTTATATCTCATAAGTCGTCAGATCAACTTACCGTTGAAGTCTATCACACTTATGCTTGCCAATGTGCACATCTACGAAAATAATGTTGAACCTACGAAATCATTACTACAAGGAGATAAAGTGAAATTTAATTTGAATGTTTGATTTATATTTAATTATTTTTATAAAAAAATTATGAGTAAAAAATATGTATTTCAGGACATTAATTCAACCAATAAATTAGAAATAAGTGTAAATAAACAATTTCACGCTTTATTTCTAAAGATTAAAGTTCCAAAGAAATTGGAAGATGAACACTTTTCTTCTAACTGGGTTAGTATATCTTATGAAGACATAGATGCGTTAGTGGAGTCATTACAGTCTATTAAGCAAAAGATAGATATGCAAATAGAGAATGAATAGTTTAAAAGCCGTTTAAAACATAATTAAACGGCTTTTAAATTCTAGATGATTTTGTAAAATTTTGGTACTTTTTGTTTTGGATTTTTTGTACATTTCGTTTTGCGGATTATACCTTATGAAGATTATTTTGATGCCGATACCTCCAAAAAACTGTCGATGATATTAGCTGCCGAAGATCATATTTTAGGATTAGAAAATGGCAAGAAAAGATACATAGACGAAGTGACCGCTTTATCAAAAGCATTTGCCATTGCTATACCACATGATCAAGCCATGGATGCCAAAGATGAGATTTCTTTTTTCCAAGCCGTGAAAGCGAGATTGGCTAAGTTTGATAGTACGGGATCTGGCAAAACAGATCAAGAAATTGAAACCACCATTCGGCAAGTAATTGATCAAGCTTTGGTATCCGATCAGGTGATTGATGTCTTTGATGCAGCCGGTATCAAGAAACCTGATATTTCTATTTTATCGGATGATTTCTTGATGGAGTTGAAAGGGATGCAGCACAAAAATGTGGCACTAGAGGTGTTGAAGAAATTATTGAACGATGAAATAAAATCCAGAACGAAAACCAATTTAGTACAGGGAAAGAAGTTACTGGAAATGTTGGAACAGTCGATCAATCGGTACCATAATAAAATTCTAACCGCTGCAGAGGTGATTGATGAATTAATTCATTTAAGTAAGAACATAGTCGAGTTAGACAGCGAACCGAAAAAGTTAGGTTTAACAGAATACGAGTATGCTTTTTATACTGCAGTTTCTAATAATGATAGTGCCAAAGAATTGCTTCAGCAAGAAAAGTTACGTGAACTTGCCGTTGAATTAACCAACACCATAAAACAAAACGCAAGCATCGATTGGAACATCAAAGAGAGCGTGCGGGCAAAGCTGAAAGTTGCCGTAAAACGGTTATTGCGTAAATATGGCTATCCGCCTGATATGCAATTGCTGGCTACGGAAACGGTATTAAAACAAGCCGAAATGTTGGCGAAGGAGTTGAGTGAATAATCTAAGAATAGTATTAGAAGTTTTCATTTTTTGTTGAAAAACTAAATCAATGAGCCGAGTAAGACTTTTATTCGGCTCATTACTTTAAACCCTGCGGTCAAAACGACCTAAAAGATCTGTAAAACAAGGAATTTTGTGCTTGGCCTGATTGATGATTTTGATTTCTATGAGCTCGACTATGCTCGTTTTTTATTTCCATTCCAGTTATTTTTTTAATTAATTTTACAAGGTAACCGATGTATGCGATTGGCAATAGTTACCGGAGATTTAGTTCACCAATGGTATTCTGAAAATCCATAAGGCTATAAATACATCTAAATATTCCAAAAAAATGAAAAGCATAAAGACGTATTACCTACTACTTTTTTGGGCTTCCATTCTCTTAGCAGGATGTGGAGAAAACGACAAGAACAAAAATGATCAACAAACCGTTCTAGAATCAACCGAAACCAAGTTAGACACACCAAGGGAGAATACGCTAAAAAATTCAAGCAATCAAGAATTTACAGCGGCGAATGTTACGGTCAAAATATTTTTCAAAACTCGAGATATGTCCACCTACGAAGGGTTTGAAAGCTCGAAACCAGAAACATCCGAAAGAGAAGAATTTAGAATACAGCATAAATACACTTACTGCTATGATTCAGAGGAGTTTAATAATCTTCAAATATCCGGAAATGGCGAAAAATTAACGCTTGAGATCAATGATGGAAATAAGGTAATCTATTCCGATCCAGAATTTGATGTAATCGGCAGTAGGAAGTTTACCACTCAAGATTTTAATTTAGATATGGGCACAACTTACACCATTACTTTACGTCAACAAGAAAACATATTATTTCAAGGAAAAATTGATTCGCAGGGTTGTATGTAGTTTTTCATTCTGAATTGAAAATCAGCGAAGCCAAATCCGCCTAGAACGCAAAGCCTCTTCACGATAACACTCAACAAGATAAGCTATCAAATAACGATTACAACTTTATGTCTTATAACATTCCTCCACATCTCACAGGCCTCAGTTCTGAGGAAGTTTTAGCATCTCAGAAAAAATACGGGTTCAACAAAATAAAAGAAGGGCCAGAAAATTCTTGGCTTACATTACTTTTAAATATTTTGAGAGAACCCATGCTGCTATTGCTCATTGCCGTGGCGATAATTTATGTAATTGTCGGTGATTATAGCGAAGCCATTTTTATGTTCGGGGCAATTGTGGTGGTTTCGGGAATTTCTTTTTATCAAGACAATCGCAGTAAAAAAGCCTTGGAAGCTTTAGAAAAACTCAACGAGCCCCTAAGTACTGTAATCCGAAACTCTAAAGTAATCCAAATTCCAACGCACGAAATTGCCGTGGGCGACTTGTGCATTATCGAAGAAGGTAAAATGATCAATGCCGATGGGAAAATTGTACACAGCAACGATTTTTCGGTCAATGAAGCTTCACTTACGGGCGAAGCTTTTTCGGTTTTAAAAAGTTTAGAAACCGACGACAAAAACGTATATAGCGGGACTTTAGTGGTTTCGGGCTTGGCTGTTTTTGAGGTAGAAAAAATAGGACAAGCAACCAAATTAGGAAAGATCGGTACCTCTATTCAATCTATCCAAGATGAGCGTTCTCCTTTGCAAATTCAGATCACCAAATTCGTTAAAGGAATGGCCATCGTTGGGGTCATTATTTTCCTGATGGTTTGGGGATACAGCTTTTGGCAAAGCGGTAAGATTATGGAAAGTTTGTTGGTCGGTCTCACGCTGGCCATGTCTATTTTACCCGAAGAAATTCCCGTAGCGTTTACCACTTTTATGGCTTTAGGTGCCTGGAAACTGATGCGAGAAGGTATCATCATCAAACGAAGCAGCGTAGTAGAAACTTTAGGAAGTACCACGATCATCTGTACCGACAAAACCGGAACAATCACCGAAAATTCGATGCAATTAAAAGCACTTTTTGATTATCGTACCAACCAACTCTACAATGATAAACAATTCATGGATAATGCTCTTTCAGAGTTGATACAATTGGCAATGTGGAGTAGTGAACCGGTGCCTTTTGATCCGATGGAAAAAACCTTGCACAAAGTCTACGAACAAACGCAAAAAGAAGACCAACGGCAAAATTACCAAATGATACACGAATATCCTTTGGAAGGTAAACCACCGATGATGACCCATCTTTTCGAAAATGAAAAAAAAGAACGCATTATTGCCGCCAAAGGTGCGCCAGAAGCCATATTGGCCGTTTCTAATCTGACTGATAGCGAAAGAGATGATTTGCGACAACATATAAAAAATTTAGGGAAACAGGGTTACCGACTATTGGGTGTAGCCAAAGCTCATTTTGAAGGAAATGATTTCCCCGAAAAACAACAGGATATCGATTTTGAGTTTCTCGGATTTACTGTATTTTATGACCCGCCTAAACAAGGCATTCAAGAAGTATTCCAACACATTTACGATGCAGGTATCAAAGTAAAAGTCATCACCGGAGATAACGAAGATACGACCAAGGCCATTGCACAACAAGCAGGAATTATCAATACCTCGCCTGCGGTGAACGGTGCTGAAATTGTGAAACATACGCAAACCGAATTGATAGAATTATCGAGGAAAACAAATTTGTTTACCCGAATGTTTCCCGAAGCAAAACTTGCAATGGTCAATGCTTTTAAAAAAGATGAAGAAATAGTAGCCATGCTCGGCGATGGTGTAAACGATGCGCCGGCGCTAAAAGCTGCTCATATTGGTGTGGCAATGGGTAACAAAGGAACAGAAATTGCCAAAGAAGCTGCTTCGCTGGTAATCATCGATGATGATTTGGACAAATTAGTGGTCGGCATAGCAGCAGGTAGAAGGATTTATACCAATCTGAAAAAAGCCATTCAATACATTATTTCGATCCATATACCCATTATTCTCACCGTTTCTTTGCCTTTGTTTTTAGGATGGATTTATCCGCATATTTTCACTCCTGTTCATGTTATTTTCCTAGAATTAATAATGGGGCCTACCTGTTCTATTGTCTATGAAAACGAGCCGATGGAAAAAGGTACGATGAACCAAAAACCACGAAAAATAACCGAAACTTTTCTGAGTTGGAAAGAATTGAACCTTAGTATTCTTCAGGGATTGATCATTGCTGCAGGTGTACTGTTTGCCTACCAGCTAACCGCACAAAAAGGTGGTGACGAAGAAACGACAAGAGCAATGGTGTTTACTACTCTAATTTTTGCCAATATCTTACTCAGCTTGACCAATCGCTCTTTTACGTACAGCATTTTCGAAACATTGAAATACAAAAACAAACTGTTTTCCATTGTTATCGGATCGACTTTGGTTTTGCTTTTCGCCATCTTGTACATCCCAATTTTTGCCGATTTTTTCCATCTCGTAGGATTGCGTGCGAAAGAGTTGGCAACTGCATTGGTAATAGCCAGCATTTCGGTTTTATGGATAGAAGGATATAAGTGGATGAAGCGAAAGAAATAAGATGAAAACAATCAATAAAAATCAATTTGTACCATAAACAAATGACCACTGAAATAGAAAAATCACTGCAAGCAGTTTTGGATAAAACGGTTGACCAAAAAAAAGTGTTTGGGACATCGTTTGCCTTGAAAAAAGGAACTTCTGAATTAATTCTGAAATACATCGACATTTTAAGAGAAAACGGAGAACCAAACGAAGCATACAAGTATTTAGCAATAAATACATTTCAGCAGAATTGGGATTTAGAAGCAGACGATTTTTATCAGATGTTTCGGGCTTCTTTCAGTAAAGTAGCCAATTTACTTTATCAAAATTCGTGGGGATTTATTCACACAGCAACTCAACTATTCCCTAATGAAGTACGAGATATGTTTCGGAATCTATATGATGAATCGGTAGAAATTACAGAAAGAATCAAAACTTTTCAAACCGAATCAGAGAAATTATTGTCGAAAGTTAGAGAGAAATTAAACCGAACCAACATCAAAGCCCAACAAGACGAGCGAACAATTTCAGTTTATTTGGCTTTTCGATTTCCTGAAAAATATATGTTATATAAATATGACTACTATAAGAATTTCTGCAAAGAACTCAATATAAAACCAAAGAAAACAGGAGAGTGTTTTTTGCATTTGCAGGAATTGGCCAATCTAATTATTCGGGAAGATTTATTGGATGAAAATTTCCTCAAAACCTATCGAAAGTTTTATCAAAAACCTGATTGGGATGATCAATATTTGATGATTCAGAATGTATTGTATGTTGTTTTTAGAGATGATTTTAAAGAAATGGATTTGGTCAAGTTGCTAAAGAATTTTAATCGAAAAGATTTGGAGGAATACTATGAGTTTTTGGACAAAATCATTGAAGAATTCGATTTACAGCAAAATGACCAAAAACTGGTTTTTAATCATCGAGATAAATGGATCGTTTTCACGATAGGTCAAAGATATATTTGGCGTATAAGAAACTCAAAAAGTAGTGAACCTGTATTTGCTGCTATTTCAACTAATGTTTTTACGATCAATCATTCAAATTTCGAAGGAGAACCAAATGCTTTCTGGAATGGGACGGATGATATTTTGGAAATACGAAAAAATAAAGAAAAAATATTCGATGCGATAGAAAAAGAGTTAAAAACAACACGCAAATCAAGTTTCTTAAAATACAACAAAAAAGAATTGGAACGAATGGCTTTTGACATAGATTTCAGAAATGAAATTTTGAGTCAATTGGAAACTCAAACAAAAACCGAAAAACCAATGGAAAATACAAAACCCGATAAAAAGACGCCACTCAATCAAATATTATTTGGTGCGCCAGGGACGGGGAAAACCTATACTACCAAAAGAATTGCTGTTGAAATTATCAACGGAGAAAAGCAAAGAACCCGTCAAGAAATCAATGCAGAATACGAAGATTTGATCAATAAAAAACAAATTGTATTTACAACTTTTCATCAAAGTTTAAGCTATGAGGATTTTATTGAGGGCATAAAACCCGAAACCGAAGAGGGAAACATTACTTATGAGATAAAGGACGGGATTTTTAAAGACTTAGCAAAAAGAGCGGTTAGCTATAACAAACTATCTGAAACCGATGAACAAGTATATGATTTTGATAGTGCGTGGAATGATTTGATTGAAGAAGTAAACGCTACAATTCAAAAAGACGAAAAATTTGAATTGCCAATTTTAACAATCAATAAAGGGCTAAATGTTACAGAAATCACGAATCAAGGAAATTTAAAGCTGAAACCCAAAAGTAATGTAGATTCATTAGAATATACCGTTTCATACAACAGAACCAAGAAACTGCAAGAAGCGTTTCCGTCCTTATCTGTTGTAAAAAACATTGATAGAGAGTTTCGTTCTGTAATCGGAGGTTCTAACTCTACAGCTTATTGGGCTGTTTTGAATTATATTAATACTAAAATAAATGCTAATCAGAAACCTAAAATAGAAAAAAGGAATTTTTCACCTCAAAAATACGTTCTTATCATCGACGAAATCAACCGAGGAAATGTTTCGGCAATTTTTGGAGAACTCATAACCCTTTTGGAAGAAGACAAACGCAAAGGGAATAAAGAACAAACCGAAGTGATTTTGCCTTATTCTCATGATAAATTTTCAGTTCCTAATAATGTTTACCTTATCGGAACAATGAACACCGCCGATCGAAGTGTAGAAGCATTGGACACCGCTCTGAGAAGACGTTTTTCATTTATTGAAATGCAACCTAATCCCAATGTTTTACTTGATTCCGAATACCAAGATGTCGATTTGAAACAATTGCTGGAAACAATAAACCAACGCATTGAAGTATTGATCGACAAAGATCATCAAATCGGTCATTCGTATTTTATCGGCATTCAAAATTTAGAAGATTTGAAATGGGTTTTCAAAGACAAAATCATTCCACTGTTGGAAGAATATTTTTACGGAGATTTCGGGAAAATCGGTTTGGTTTTAGGTGGAAAATTTATTTATCAAGAGGAAAATACAGCAAAATTCACGAAGAATTTCAGCTATGAAAATGATTTTTTAGAAGACAAAAAAGTATATCGTTTCACACCATCCGAGTACTGGGACGAAAGTACATTTATTTCTGTTTACGAGGATTAACGAATGAATCATAAAAAATTCATACAGGTTTTTGAATATCAGAAATTGAGATACGATGATTCCGGAGCATTCCGAAAACATCACTTTGATGCAATGGTAAAATTCAATGAACTGCATCAAAACAAATACTTTACGATTATTCACCAAGGAATACGATTTGACAATTATGTCGGTGTAATTCAAATCGGTGGTTTGACGATTGAAATTCTTCCAAAAGCAGACAACAACGAAAATACTGACAAAAATTTGTGGCAAAATGTATTGTTGAATATGTTGAAAGTTTGTAAGAAAATTCAAGTTGAATCTATTTCAGAAACGCAACTCAAAAAAAGATACCATTCGATTTTAGATGTTTATTTTGAGTTGTATTTAAACGAAGTTGAAAGATTGGTGAAAAAAGGATTGATTAAAAAATATCGAAAAAATCAATCCAATCAAAAGGCACTAAAAGGTAAATTGCTTTTTGCTCAAAATATCCAACAAAACTTGGTTCACAAAGAACGGTTCTATTGCGAACATCAGGTTTATGACAAAAACCATTTGTTGCATCAAATCCTTTATAAAGGTTTATTGGTTTTGAAAACATTTGTCAACGATTCTTTAAAAGACAAATTGAACCGATTGTTATTTGAATTTCAGGATTTTGAAAATATCAATATTCAGAAAAAGCATTTCGATAAAATCATCATTGACCGAAAAAACAACGACTATCAAAAAGCAATTGACATAGCAAAGATTATAATTCTTAATTATTCGCCAAGTTTGAATTACGGAAACGAGAATTTACTCACACTTTTGTTTGATATGAATGTTTTGTGGGAAGAGTACATTTTCCGTATTCTTCAAAAACACAAAACAGATGAAATGGAAGTTTCATTTCAGAATTCCGATAAGTTTTGGGAAAATAAACGCATTCGTCCAGACATTGTATTGAAAACCAAAGACGAAACATTTGTCATTGATACCAAATGGAAAATCGTTGAAGCAAACCATCCGTCAGACGATGATTTAAAGCAAATGTTTGTGTATAATCTACATTGGAAAGCCGAAAAAACATTATTGCTTTACCCGAAAACCAGTCAAATGGATAGTGAATTTGGAACGTTTCATTTTGACAATTTAGGCAAGAAATGTAAACTGGGATTTGTAGACATCACAAACGAATTCACTATTAAAAACAGTGAAATAGTAGCGAAAGAAATCTATGAGAAGCTATAAAAATAATATATAAATTTGTATCGCAGGTTTACTCGGAATTTTAACAAGTACAGACTGTTACTGTCTTGAAAAAATGATAAATAATAATTACAGTTAGCTCTATTGGTATTTTTATAAACTATCATCGGACAAATGACCACTGAAATAGAAAAATCACTGCAAGCAGTTTTGGATAAAACGGTTGACCAAAAAAAAGTGTTTGGGACATCGTTTGCCTTGAAAAAAGGAACTTTCATATGGCAAGGTTCATCGGGAAATATGACGATTGACCAATCGTATTTCATTGCAAGTACCACAAAGCTTTTCACCACTGCAATCATCTTGAAACTAAGAGCAGAAGGCAAACTACGTCTTGATGACAAAATCAGTACCTACATAGATCCATCTATTTTATCGGGATTGCATAATTATAGAGGAAAAGAATACTCGCAAGAACTAACAATTAAACATCTACTCTCTCATACGTCTGGACTTCCGGACTATTTTCAAGGAAAGGGAGCGAACCGTAAAAGTTTGGAAAACGAATTAACCCAAGGCAACGACCAATTTTGGACTTTCGAACAAGCAATTGAAAGGACGAAAAACATGGCATCACTTTTTGCACCTGGCACAAAAGGGAAAGCCAACTATTCCGATACAAATTTCCAGCTTTTAGGTAAAATCATTGAGGCCATTACGCACAAATCGTATTCGGAAAACTGTCAGCAAATTATTGTTAAACCACTTGGTTTGACAAAAACCTATTTATACCAAGACCCCACCGACCAAACACCGAAGACATTTTACTACAAAAACAATGAACTGAACATACCCAAGGCAATGACTTCTTCTGGTGCAGACGGTGGAATGGTGTCAACTTCCACCGATATGCTTGTTTTTATCGAAGCATTTTTTACTGGAAAGGTTTTTCCGAAAGAATACATTAATGGATTGCAAGAATGGAACAAGATATTTTTCCCGATGCGATCGGGTATTGGTATTCATTTATTCAAACTTCCTTGGTTTTTTAATCCTACAGGCGCAGCTTTGTCCTTTATTGGGCATTCTGGACTTTCGGGAGCCTTGGCATTTTACAGTCCGAAAGAAAATTTTTTCATAGCAGGAACAGTCAATCAATTGGCACGCCCCGACATTTCGTTTAGAACGATGATTAAATTAACCCAACTAATAAACAAAAAATAAGAATAACGGGGCGGGTGACTTCGATGGTGCTTGTTGCAAAAATCAATCATAGAACTGGGAATGAAATTTTCTGCAACCATTGCTAAACTCTGGCTGCTAAGTGGTAATATTGCAGAACAAACTCTATCCGATAGGATAAGTAAATTAATTTATAACATCGTAGCAGTGAGATGGAAATTAGATACAAAAAATGAATTGGCTGGTAAGGTTGTTTCGGCCATGTCCGTACTATTAAAGGGGTATGGACAAATCATGCTCCAAGAAAATAGTATTACTGGCTTACTTTTTCTTATTGGTATTTTTTACGGCTCATCTCATATGGGTTTTGCTTCATTATTAGCAGTTGTGTGCGGAACAGTTACTGCCATTATATTCAAATATCCCAAAGCAGAAATCGATAAAGGACTGTACGGGTTTAGTGCAGCTTTGGTTGGCGTTGCAGTTGCTTTGTTCCTAAAACCAGCGTTGGCAAGTTGGGTATTTATCATGATAGGTTCGGCATTGGCCACTGTATTACAACACTTTTTTATGAGACGGAAAATCCCCGTTTTCACGCTGCCGTTTGTTGTGATAACTTGGTTGATCCTTTTCATTAGCAATAATTATAGTGGAGATTTATTAGCAGAACCTGCACTCACTAGCAACCAAGCAAACGATCATCTAGCGACGGTTTTCAGAGGTTTTGGGCAAGTAATATTCCAAGGAAGTATAGTGTCTGGAATTTTATTTTTTATCGCTGTATTTATTAGTTCACGCATTTCTGCATTGTATGGACTTTTTGGTGCAATTATATCCAGTCTTATCGCATTCGGCTTTTCTGCGCCAATCAACGATATTGGTCTTGGTCTATATGGCTATAACGCGGTGTTGTGTGCAATTGTATTTGCGGGCAGACAGTTCAGGGACGGACTATTGGCTTTGATTGCTGTATTTGTATCGCTGGGTATTAGTCTATTAATGTCGAAGTTCGATTTCCCTCAACTTACCTTTCCGTTTGTTTTGGCATCTTGCATTACCCTTTTGTTTAAAACGAAAACAAAAATTAATTACAAATCCTTTAAATTAATAAAACCGAAAAAATAGAGCTCAGATAAGTAAAATCAAAAAGTAATCGTCTAGGCTAACAAATGCTTGCCAAACACTGTTTACATTATAATTCGATAATTTCGGTTTTTTTATTTTTACAACAACTTATCAGAAACTAAATCGGATGATAAAATGAGTTACATTAATTATAAGTCTGAAGAAAATTCTATTTATATCTGCAAAGGGCATTCGAAATTATTTGATAGTCTGAAATCAGAAAGTCAAAATGAAAACTTCGAGACTTTGACCAACAATGGATATTTTAGTGGAATAAAAATTAATAATTTTTTATCAGAAAGGGAATTAGATGGAATAAAATGCGAAGAAGAGTTCAAAACATTATTAGAAAAAAACAATGTTCCTTTTCTGTATATTGGTCAAGGGCCATACGGCATAGAACGCTCGGGAGTCTTGATTGAGCAAACCAAATCCAAGAGAGCGGATTTTATCTTAAATCTCCCAGATTTGGGAACCCTCTTAATTGATGTGAAATGCAAGACCAGATTTGGATTCAAGAGTAACGACAAGAAATATTTTTATCTTTTCGTATCAGAATTGGAAGCTCTCTATAATTTACAAAAATTAATCTTAATGCCTGTATGGGTAGCATTTTACGATAGAGAATGGATACATAACGGAAAGAATAATCCTTTTTATTTTCTCCCGATCTCTGTGCTTTATAAGTTTTGGAAAAAAATGTACGATTGTTTTGATAATGAAACACAATTCAATGAAATTTCGGTCATTCGGATTCCTTATGAATTGTTAAACAAAGTCGAAGATGATAAAATCTTCTTCAAAGTCGGTTATTCTAATATAGACGAAGAGCTTTTAAGAACCTTTGCTATAAAAAACATAGGTTTCAACCGAAAACTAAAAGATCGTATAAAACAAACGATACGCGAAAATGATTGTTATAAATCCAATCTTACCCATCTATTATTGAAGGATTCGGAAGATTTTTTTATTCGCAGTGAGGTCAATTTGGCTATTGAAAACCTAATCGCTAAGAACATTATCGATTACCAGCCTAGAAAAAAGTTGAGTTTGGTAGGAGAATAACAGTTGATAGAAAAAGAAGCGTCTATTCATTTCAACACTCGAGCAACTAAAAAAACTTTTTTATACTTTCTCTAGCAAGGTAATTTTTTGGCTGGTAAATATTTTCGAGGCTGCTACTACCGTGCTGCTAGGGTATTGGGCAAAAGAACATATGGAAATCTATTTTTCTTTGTCGTAATCAGCACGAAAAAAATCTTAATAGAAAGGTTCAACAGAAGACAAGTCTTGCAAAATAGAGGAGAGTTGTTCTAATTTTTAGTCGCCATAATTTTCATTTTTCATATTTTTTAACTATATTGGTTCATAGAAATAACGTTGGTTAGGAACCGGTAGTCATGCTAGAATTCTACTCGACAAAAGTACGTACATGTGCCAGTGCTCGACAGCTTATTGCCAAGGTAATGGGAGGTATAGAAATATCAAATGGCACGAAAATATCGGGAAGAAGAAAAACGTAAATTCTAAAAACAGTATAGCAAGAAAACAAACATTAAAAATTAACAAAAGAATAAAATGGAATTAAAAGAACAACTACAAAGATTAGCAACAGAAAAAAACTCACCATGTGTTACTATTTCATTAAATACGCATAGAACGCATCCCGATAATGCAAATGATTCAATAAAGTTAAACAACCTACTGAAAGAGGCCGAAAACAGAGTAATCGATGAGTTTGGTAAAAGACCGGTTGCGTCGCTTTTAGAGAAAATAAAAGATGTAGCTAATGAAGTAGATATTAATCACAACTTGGATAGTTTGCATATCTTTTTATCAAACGACACAATGGAAATCATAAAATCTTCTTGGTCTACCAATAACGAAGGGGTTCATATATCGGATGGTTTTGCGGTAAGATCTATCATAAAATCATACAACAGAAGTAACCACTATTTAGTAATGTTGCTTTCGCAAAGTGGTGTACATTTATACGAAGCGGTTAACGACGGTATAATCAACGAAATCAAAAATGGAGATTTTCCTTTTTCAGAAAATCCGCATTACAATACCAATCCAGATAAAACCAGCGATTCTAAACACCTCGACAACTTGGTTCGCGAATTTTTGAATAAAGTAGACAAAGCGTTGGTGAAAGTACATAACGAAACCGGTCTTGATTGTGTTGTGATTTGTACAGAAGATAACTACAGCCGATTACAGCAAGTAGCCGACAAACCATCGGTTTATCTTGGGTATGCTGCTATCAATTATAACGAAAGAGAAACGCATCAAATCGTTAAACAATCTTGGGAAATCATCAAATCTTTACAAGATGAACGTAAAAGTAAAGCCATTGCCGATATGAAAGAGGCGGTTGCACAAGGCAAAGTACTTACCGATTTACAAGAAATTTATCAGGCAGCTATCGACGGTCGTGGAGAGCTTTTGATTGTTCACCATAATTTCTCACAACCTGTATTGATGAAAGACGAAAGAACATTCGATATTATCGATGATGTTACCACACCCAATGCCATAGACGACATCACAAGTAACATTGCTTGGGAAGTAATTTCTAAAAAAGGCGAAGTTTTTTTCACAGGACAAGAGGAAATTAAAGACCTTGGTAAAATTGTACTCAAAACAAGATACTAAAAACCAACTAATCATATATAAAAGCGTGTATGTAAATTAAATAAAACGTGTAGTGGTAAATTAGAAGAGTGTATTTTTCTAAAAACTTTTTATCAAAAAATAACAAAAAAGTACAGCTAATCTACCGCTGCACATACACGCCCATTATTTGAGGTAATTTTGCAGACATCACTCTTGGATCAATTTTCTATACAAAATAGCAGAAGTAATTTTTTTCAGAAGACAGTCAACTGTCCATACTACCAAATATTTGTTTTTCAGGGTTTTGCAAAGTTCGAAATAAACCTCATCCAATATCAATGCTCGGGTAATACATTATTATACCTCGCACCGTATCAGCAATTTAAATGGCTAGACAACCATGAGACAGAATTGCAATTGATACAATTTCATGGCGATTATTATTGTATAGAATATCATAAAAACCTAATATCTTGCAACGGAATTTTATTTAATAATATCTACGAAAAACCCTTCTTCAATATCAACAAAACATACTATAAGGAGATTGTTCGTACGATAGAAAAAATGGAAATTGAACTGAAAAGTAACGTTCAAAATCCCTATACAGATTCTATTGTAAAATCGTATTTACAACTAATCTTATCCATTTCTAGTAAAGAAAAATCTAAATATCTAGCACCTACCAAACCAAATGAATTGCCCAACAAAGATGTGATTCTATTTCAAGAATTGCTAGAAAAACACTACAAAACAGAAAGAAAAGTTAGCTTTTATGCTGCAGAATTTTCACTCTCGAACGATGCTTTTAGTAAAAAAGTAAAAAAACAGTTTTCCAAGTCTCCTACACAATTAATCAATGAACGAGTAGTACTAGAAGCAAAAAAAATGCTGCACCTAACGTATAAAACAATCAAAGAAATTGCACGAGAATTAAACTTCAGAGATGAATTTTATTTCAGTCGATATTTCAAAAAAAATGTAGGCGTTTCTCCAAGTGTATACAGAAAAAAAGTAGGCATATCCATCGTGGCAAAATAGTCTATGCTTTTCCCTTATTTGTCCATTCTTTCGCAGCTTAGCATCTTCTATCTTTGCTAAAAAACTATTAAATACGCATACAATGAAAAGCTTAGCACAAATTTTAGCAACACAACAAACCAATTTTATCCATCTCATTCGTATAGCAATCTTTATCGTAATGGCTTGGATCGGCGGACTGAAAGCATTCCAATACGAAGCAGACGGCATCGTACCATTTGTTATCAATAGCCCATTTATGAAGTTTTTCTACAACAACACAGGCAAAACAGCTACCAATGAGAAAGGGGAAACCGTAGCACAATATACCTTGTATAAGAATCCTGAAGGAAAAACCGTGCAGAAAAATATAGATTGGCATAAAGAAAACAGAACCTATCTATTTTCGTATGGCTTGGGTACCGTAATTTGTAGCATCGGTATTCTAGTACTTTTGGGTATTTGGTTCCCTAAAATCGGTTTTGTAGGCGGCTTACTTACATTTGGTATGTCTATAGTAACCCTATCTTTCTTGGTTACAACACCAGAAGTCTATGTACCTAACTTAGGCGGAGATTTCCCAACACCGCAACATGGTTTCCCTTACCTTTCTGGTGCAGGACGCTTGGTCCTGAAAGATGTTATAATGCTTGCCGGCGGGTTAATCATTGCATCAGACAGTGCAAAAAAAATGATAAAACAGTAGGGTTATTATTCGCATTGCGAAACAACAACCAAGAGGAGAAGTGTACCGTTTACCAAAAGTGAACCTACCATTTCTCCTTTTTTCTTTCACCAAAAAGAAGAGGAGCTTATTTTTATCAAGGGTAGTAAATCGTCTATGCTGTTCATGTTAGCAAAACCAAAAAAAAACCAACGCAGAAACCTTACAGCTATACAATTTTTTCTAACAATTTTATGAGAATAAACAATAAGATAGAATATAAAATCTATCTTTACATACACATGATTATACGGGCAAGAACAAAAGAAAAAACATGCTAAAATAAACAGAAATAATAATGAAATTCATACGTCAAACAACATAAAAATAAGTCAAATAAAAAAATCAATAACAACCAAAAAAACCAACATTTTTACTATACCATCTTGCCAAAATATTGAAAGTGAAACCATAAGAAGTATTTTTTAAGAACACAAAAATGACAAGCATTGCACAACGACAAGAATTACAAGCAAAAATCTGGAGAATAGCCAACGAAGTTCGTGGCTCGGTCGATGGAAGGGACTTTAAACAATTCGTCTTAGGTACATTGTTCTATCGCTTTATTAGTGAAAACTTTACCAATTACATCGAGGGTGGAGATGAAAGCATCAACTATGCTGCCCTGCAGGATGATGTAATAACCCCCGAAATAAAAGAAGACGCCGTAAAAACAAAAGGCTATTTCATTTATCCAAGCCAACTTTTTATCAATATTGCCAAAAACGCCCATACCAACCCCAATCTGAATACGGACTTAAAAGCCATCTTCGATGCCATCGAAAGCTCTGCCAACGGCTATCCGTCCGAACCCGACATCAAAGGTTTATTTGCCGATTTCGATACCACCAGTACACGGCTGGGCAATACCGTAGAAGCCAAAAACAACACCCTGGCAAAAGTACTGAAAGGCATAGAAATACTCGATTTTGGAAATTTCGAAGACAATCAGATCGATCTGTTTGGGGATGCCTACGAATTTCTTATCGGTAACTATGCTGCCAACGCCGGTAAATCGGGCGGCGAGTATTTCACGCCCCAAACCGTATCCAAACTCATTGCACAATTGGCGATGCACAAACAAACCTCTGTAAACAAAATATACGACCCCGCCTGTGGCTCGGGTTCTCTACTGTTGCAGGCCAAAAAACATTTCGACAACCATATCATCGATGAAGGTTTCTACGGGCAAGAAGTAAACCATACCACCTACAACCTGGCGCGTATGAATATGTTTTTGCACAATATCAACTACGACAAGTTCAATATTACACTTGGCAACACCCTTCTACAACCAGAGTTTGGTGACGAAAAACCGTTTGATGCCATTGTTTCTAATCCTCCTTACGCGCTAAAATGGATCGGTAGCGACGACCCAACGCTCATCAACGACGACCGCTTTGCGCCTGCCGGTGTTTTAGCCCCTAAGTCTAAAGCAGATTTTGCTTTTATACTACACGCTTTGCATTACTTATCGAGTAAAGGGAGAGCAGCCATCGTTTGCTTCCCCGGTATTTTTTACCGTGGCGGTGCCGAACAAAAAATCAGAAAATATTTGGTAGACAACAACTTTGTAGAAACCGTCATTGCACTTGCGCCTAATTTATTCTACGGAACGTCGATCGCCGTGAATATTCTCGTGCTTTCTAAACATAAAACCGATACCAAAACACAGTTTATAGACGCTTCGGGCGAAGAATTCTACAAAAAAGTAACCAATAACAATGTGTTAGAGGATCAGCATATAGAGCGAATTATGCAGCACTTCGATACCAAAGAAGACACAGCACACGTGGCGATCTCTGTCGATAACAGCATAATTGCCGAAAACGATTACAACCTGTCTGTTAGCTCGTATGTAGAAGCCAAAGACACACGAGAAGTAATCGATATTGTAGCCCTGAATGCAGAGATAGCAAAAACAGTGGAAAAAATAGATACACTGCGTGCGGATATTGATAATATTATAAAAGAGATTGAAGCATGAGTTACTTAGAAAATTTACTACAGGGCGTAGAAGTAGAATGGAAAACGTTGGGGGAAGTAGTTGATATTGCAAATACAGGTGTTGATAAAAAAATTAATGCTGATGAATTAACAGTAAGATTGTTAAATTTTGTAGATGTTTTTAAAAATCAATACATTTCAAACGATACACCAACAATGATAGTCACAGCAACTGAAAGAAAAATAGCAGATTGTAATGTGAAAAAAGGGGATGTTTTTATAACACCTACGTCGGAATTAATTGATGAAATAGGTTTTTCTGCTATGGCCATTGAGGATTTTGATAATGTAGTATACAGCTATCATATTATGAGACTGCGTATTAATAATCAAAATTATTTATTCCCTGCATATTTAAACTATTTATTTAAGTCGAAAGATATTAGAAAACAAATAAGAAAAAAAGCACAAGGTATAACTAGGTATGGATTAACTCAGCCAAATTGGAAGTCAATCCAAATCCCCATTCCTCCGCTCGACGTTCAGCAAGAAATCGTTCGTATTTTAGACCGTTTCACCGAGCTTACAGCCGAGCTTACAGCAAGACAAAAGCAGTACGAGTATTACCGAGAGCAATTATTAATGGTGAATGATGAAGGGTTAATGAATAATGAAAAAGTAGAGTGGAAGAAGCTGGGGGAGATTGCTGTCAAAATATCTTCAGGAGGCACACCAAGCACATCTATTAATGATTATTATGATGGTGACATTCCTTGGCTGCGTACACAAGAAGTAGATTTTAAAGATATTTGGGATACAGAAATTAAAATAACTGAAGCAGGACTAAAAAATTCAAGTGCCAAAATAATACCTGAGAATTGTGTTATAGTAGCAATGTATGGTGCAACAGTAGGAAAAATAGGGATCAATAAAATTCCATTATCTACTAATCAAGCATGTGCCAATATTCATGTTGATGAAAATATTGCAAATTACCGTTATGTGTTTCATTATCTATCAAGTAAATATGAACATATTAAATCACTAGGTACAGGTACTCAAACAAATATTAATGCTCAGATAATTAAGAACTATTTAATCCCCGTTCCACCGCTCGCCGAGCAAGAACGCATCGTCGCCATCCTCGATAAGTTCGATACCCTGACCAGCTCCATCACAGAAGGTTTGCCCCGCGAAATAGAATTGAGGCAAAAGCAGTATGAGTATTACAGGGATCAATTATTAATGTTTAATGGTTAATTGTAAATTGTAAATGAGGTGAGAGAGAATATTGTTAAAATTAAAAGTTTTTCCTTTGCGGTACGTATCGTGAAACTATATCGTCATTTATGCGAGCAGAAAAAGGAATACGTTTTATCGAAACAGTTATTGCGCTCGGGTACAAGTGTGGGGGCAATGGTTCGTGAGGCAGAACATGCCGAGTCTAAAACCGACTTCAGGCATAAAATGGCAATAGCACAGAAAGAAATAAATGAAACTATATATTGGTTAGAATTGCTTGTGGCAACAGATTATTTGACCAGAGAACAATTTGAAAGTATAAATGCCGACGCTGTTGAAATTATAAAACTGATTAGAAGCATCATCAAAACCACCAAAGCCAACCCCTAACCCTTAACCATTACCCCTTAACCATTACCCATTACCCATTATCCATTAACCATTAACCATTACCCATTAACCATTATCCATTAACCATTAACCATTAACCATTAACCATTAACCATTACCCATCATGTATAAATCCATCGCAGAAACCAACAATTTCATCGTACTCGAAAAATACACCAAACACGCTGCGGCGAACGAGGCTTCGGCAGGCTACCAGACTGAGGCAGCACTAGAAAAAGAATTTATCCAGGACCTGATCAACCAGGGCTATGAGAACCCCAAAAACCTCACGACACAAGAAGCCATGTTGGCCAATGTGCGGGTACAGCTGCAGACGCTGAACAATGTGGTATTCTCGAACGGAGAATGGGCTCGCTTTGTAGAAGAATATCTGGATAAACCAAGCGATAAACAGGTAGAGAAAACCAGAAAAATCCACGACAATTATATCCACGATTTTGTTTTTGATGATGGCCATATCCAAAACATTTATTTGGTTGATAAAAAGAACATCACCCGAAATAAGGTACAGGTTATTTCTCAGTTTGAGCAGAAAGGCTCGCATGCCAATCGCTACGATGTCACCATTTTGGTAAACGGATTGCCCTTGGTTCAGGTAGAACTGAAAAAACGCGGAGTAGCCATCCGGGAAGCCTTTAACCAGGTTCACAGATATTCTAAAGAAAGCTTCAACAGTACTAATTCTCTCTTTAGATACGTACAGCTTTTTGTAATTTCCAACGGCACGGACACCCGCTACTTTGCCAACACCACCAAGCGCGATAAAAACAGTTTTGATTTTACCATGAATTGGGCACGGGCCGACAACTCGCTCATCAAAGATCTGAAAGATTTTACCGCGACATTTTTAGAAAAAAGAGTATTGCTGAATGTGTTATTCACCTATTCGGTTTTTGATACCAGCGATACACTTCTCATCATGCGGCCGTATCAGATTGCAGCCACCGAAAGAATCTTGTGGAAAATAGAAAGTTCTTACCAGGCCAAAAATTGGTCGAAACCCGAAAGTGGCGGCTATATTTGGCACACCACAGGTTCGGGTAAAACGCTCACCAGTTTCAAGGCGGCGCGTTTAGCCACGCAGTTGGATTTTATAGATAAAGTATTCTTTGTCGTAGACCGCAAAGATTTGGATTATCAAACCATGAAAGAATACCAGCGGTTTTCGCCCGACAGTGTGAACGGTTCTAACAGTACCGTAGGTTTAAAGCGAAATATCGAAAAAGACGACAACAAAATTATTGTCACCACCATACAAAAACTAAACAACCTGATGAAAACCGAGGGCGATTTGCCGATCTATCAGAAGCAAGTAGTTTTCATTTTCGACGAATGCCATCGTTCGCAGTTTGGGGAGGCGCAAAAGAAATTAAAAAAGAAATTTAAAAAATACTATCAATTTGGTTTCACCGGAACACCCATTTTCCCACAAAATGCCTTGGGTGCTGAAACGACTGCCAGTGTTTTCGGTCGCGAGTTGCATTCCTATGTGATTACAGATGCCATTAAAGACGAAAAGGTTCTGAAGTTTAAAGTAGATTATAACGATGTCCGCCCACAGTTTAAAAATATAGAGCAGGAACAGGATGAGAAAAAACTAAGCGCAGCAGAAAACAAAAGAGCTTTGCTTCATCCCAAACGCATCACCGAGATTTCGCAGTACATTTTAAACAATTTCAGAATAAAAACGCACAGGACACAAGGCAACAACAAGGGCTTCAATGCCATGTTTGCCGTGAGCAGTGTAGATGCCGCCAAACTTTATTATGAGGAGCTGAACAAACTGCAAAAAGACAGCGACAAACCTATAAAAATTGCGACCATCTTTTCTTTTGCAGCCAACGAAGAGCAAAGTTCTATTGGTGAAATTGTGGACGAAACTTTCGAGCCTTCTGCATTGGATGTTACTGCCAAAGAATTCCTGACCAAAGCCATCAACGATTATAATGCCCTGTTCGGAACAAGTTATGGTGTTGACAGTACTGAGTTTCAGAATTATTATCGAGACCTTGCCAAGCGGGTAAAAAATAAGGAAGTGGACCTGCTTATTGTTGTCGGAATGTTCCTGACGGGTTTTGATGCGCCAACACTCAATACATTGTTTGTCGACAAGAATTTGCGTTATCATGGTTTGATACAAGCCTTTTCACGAACCAACCGAATTTATGATGCTACGAAGACCTTTGGAAACATTGTTACATTTAGAGATTTGGAGCAAGCGACGATTGATGCCATCACGCTGTTTGGGGATAGCAATACTAAAAATGTCGTTCTAGAAAAGAGTTATCAAGAATACTTGGAAGGTTTTACAGACATCATCACCGGCGAAGCGCGCAGAGGTTACGTCGAGGTTGTGAAAGAGTTGAATGAGAAATTCCCTAACCCGGACGAAATCGTTAAAGAGGCAGACAAGAAGGAGTTTGTAAAACTGTTTGGTGAGTATCTGAGAGTAGAAAATATACTCCAAAACTACGATGAATTTAGCCATTTGAAAGCCTTGCAGCAAATAGACATCCACAATCCGCAGGCGGTAGAGGTTTTTAAAAAAGAACATTTTCTCACAGATGAGGACATTGCTGCAATGCACAATATAGAATTCCTCACAGAAAGAGCAGCTCAGGATTACCGTTCGGTCTACAACGATATTCGGGATTGGTTAAGACGGGAAAAAAGTGGCAAAGAGGCAGAAGAATCCACCATCGATTGGGACGATGTGGTTTTTGAAGTAGACTTACTAAAATCGCAGGAAATAAATCTAGATTATATCCTCGAATTGATTTTTGAGCACAACAAAAAAACCAAAGACAAAGCTGCCTTAATAGAAGAAATACGCAGGGTGATTCGTGCAAGCGTTGGGAATAGAGCCAAAGAGAGTTTGGTCGTTGATTTCATTAACGAGACCGACCTAGACGCGATTCAAGATAAGGCACATGTAATCGATTCGTTTTTTGTCTTTGCGCAAAGTAAGCAGAAAGCCGAAGCCACAGAGTTGATTGCAGATGAAAATCTAAATGAAGAAGCCGCGAAACGTTACATATTAAATTCCTTGAAGCGGGAATATGCCAGCGAAAACGGAACAGAGCTCAATGCGCTTTTACCGAAAATGAGCCCTCTGAATCCTCAGTATTTGACCAAGAAACAAAGTGTATTTGAAAAGATTGTTGCGTTTGTTGAGAAGTTTAAAGGCGTGGGAGGAGAATTGTAAATTATGACCAAAAGACCCAAGAAAAGATTGGTTGTAACATGAAGAAAGAATAATCTAGATGGATTGTACAAACCTACCGTACAGATTTTTATATTGTTTTTAATTACAACTTTTTTAGGGATAGAAATAAGAAAAAAACAAACCTCGATCATTTGTTTGAGCGAGGTTTGTAATAAATAATTTGGTTTCTATTTTTTAATAATTTTCAATGTTTTCATTTCTTTTTCCATTTCAACATTTACAGTATACACTCCAGGCAGAAGCTGCGACACGTTCACTTGGTTTTTGGTAGCATTCAGTTTTTTGCTCATCATCAGTTTGCCAGTAGCATCGTATACAGTGAGGCGTTTAATTTTCGAATCAGCTTGTAGATGTAGAATATCTTGAACTGGATTAGGGTAGAATGTTACGTTCGATTTATTATGATCTTGCGTATCAAGTGATCCTACACTAACCGTATATTCTTCGGCTTGCCCAAAACTTCCCCCAACACAAGGATTAAGTAAATTAGCTAGACCAAAATTCTTTTTCACACGCATCCTTGTAAGTCCTTTTTTGGCATCTGCGGGGATTGCCAATACTTGGGTAATTTCTTTGTCATCCACCCCAGTCGATCCGACAAGTTTTTCTGTCATCTCATAGGTTTCTCCCTCGTCATCGAAGTTGCCATTTTGATTCCAGTCTATAAATACCACAAAAGAACTCTCCCAAGCACCGTTTGTATTCCCTTTTAAAGTGATCGTTTCTTCGGTGCCAGGCTCTACATTCGCTATTTTGTCTAAGAAAAGTTCGTGTGCTGGTGAGTTATTCAGGGCAGCATCGCTAACATTGGTCATGCCTCCGAAGCTTACGCTACTAATGGGCTCTACATTAAAAGTAAAATTTAGTGGGCCACAATAAGGAGCAACCTCTGTTTCTACTGTAGTGAACGAGAATGCCGAACAGTTTTCAGCAGAGCCACTTGCATTTTTCGGTACTGCTTTCCAGTAGTAAGTAGTTCCACCATGGGTTAGTCCGTTTACCTTTACAGAGGTTTCTGTTGTGGTTCCGATATACGTGGTTGGGTTTGGATTAGTATCGATAAAAAAGTCGTATTCATCTACATTACCATCTTCTGGTGCAGACCAGCTGAAGTTTACGCCCGAAAGAAATTCGACATTGGATTCACCATCCAAAGGAAGGTTTAGGGTAGCACAATTGGGTAAGTCGGCCGGTGTGTAATCATCTACTTTTATATTATCTACAAGTAAAATAAATTTATCTGTGCTATTGTTTACGAATGCTACTCTAACTGTTCTCCCGATATAAGCAGAAAGGTTAGCAAATCTGCTTTTCCATACCGAATTTTCTGCTGGCGTAGAATATAATTCAACGGTGAAATCGGATACTGAATTTCCTCCATTGGGTGCAAGCATTACTTTATAACCATCCGAAAAATTAGGATCAGCAGCTTTTGCGTCCCATAGTAGGAAAGGAGAATTGCCAGAAACCGTTATTTGTGGCGAGATAAGCCAATCGTTTGCCGTACCTTTTGGTGAATAATACGATGTACTTGCAGCAGCATGATTATTATCTGGTCCACCATAGTTTGGTGTGGGTCCACCACGATCGACTCTTACCCACCCGATAATTTCACTTACCGGTGTAGCAGGAGTAAGACCATCTACATCCACTACGGTCCAGGCACTAAAACCAGGTCCGTTACCGTCAAAGTCTTCTTGGAAAACTTGGGCAGTCCCGACTATTGGTAAAGCTATAAAAAATGCTTTTATTAGTTGTTTTTTCATTATAATATTATTTAATCTGTAA
Organism: Weeksella virosa DSM 16922; assembly: GCF_000189415.1. Classification (GTDB taxonomy): domain Bacteria; phylum Bacteroidota; class Bacteroidia; order Flavobacteriales; family Weeksellaceae; genus Weeksella; species Weeksella virosa. Next base: position 78,700 of record NC_015144.1, on the reverse strand, counting down.
TTTGTTGTTTGATGATGAATAGTTTAGATGTTGATACTTATTTTTGTTTTGGATATTGCTAAATGATTGTTATGTCTGTTGGTCTATCTACTATTTTAATCTATAATATTCCAAATGAATGATATGGAGTTTGGTGCAATAGAATTTTATTCTTTGTTTTGGTTAAGTATCTGATTTTGATTTATTTATGTAAGTTAACTTTAAGTGTAGTTTTATTTACAAAATCAAATGCGTAAACAACTCTTTCTGCTCATTCAGATGCTGATAATTTATTTTTTTAGTTTTCATTTTTTGTTCCATACTATCTAAATCAGAACTGTATTTTAGTTCTACGCCCACCACTGCCGGACCTTCCTCCCGGTTGTTTTTTTTGGTAAACTGAAAATAAGTGATGTCGTCATTCTCGCCTAAAACTTCGTTTACAAATTCTTTTAATGCACCGGGACGCTGTGGAAAGTTGATGATGAAATAATGCTTCAAACCTTCATCAATCAACGAGCGCTCTTTGATTTCCTCCATTCTTGTAATGTCGTTGTTGCTTCCGCTCACGATGCACACCACATTTTTCCCTCTGATTTGGTCCTGGTACAGATCCAAGGCTGCGATGCTCAGCGCTCCTGCCGGCTCTACCACAATGGCTTCCTGGTTATAAAGTTTGAGGATGGTGGTACAAACTTTCCCTTCAGGCACTAAGACGATGTCATCTAACGAATGTTGGCAGATTTCAAATGTTTTGTCGCCCACCCGTTTTACGGCGGCTCCATCTATAAATTTATCAATGTTCGTCAATGCAGTATTTTTACCGTTTTCCAACGATGTTTTCATAGAAGCGGCACCTTGTGGTTCCACGCCGATAAGTTTTGTTTCGGGACTTAACTGCTTAAAAACCGACACCACTCCTGCTGCCAAACCGCCGCCGCCAATCGGGAAGAATAAAAAATCGATTTTGTTTTTTGTATCCTCCATAATTTCCAGTCCCACAGTTCCCTGTCCGGCAATCACCCATTCATCATCAAACGGATGCACAAAAACCGCTTTATTTTCTTTACTGAAAAGCAGCGCTTCGTTGTAGGCATCGTCAAAAGTATCGCCTTTCAAGACTACTTCCACATTTTCTTTTCCGAAGAGTTTTACCTGTTTTATTTTTTGTGCAGGTGTAGTGATGGGCATAAAAATGACGGCTTTTATGTTGAGTTTCCGACAGGCAAAAGCCACTCCCTGAGCGTGATTACCCGCACTGGCACATACCACGCCTGATTTTCTGTCGGTTTCGGAAAGCGAACTTATTTTATGATACGCTCCACGCAATTTGTAGGATCGTACAGGTTGTAAATCTTCCCGTTTCAAATAAACCTGAGCATCAAATCGCTCGCTCAGGTTTTCGTTTTTTACCAAAGGCGTATGCACCGATACACCCTTGAGATTGTCCGCCGCCTCTTGTATTTTTGTCAAATGTATCATTTGGTTTGAGGTCTTAATTTTCGAACTTGCATGCCGGTTTGCCACAGCTCACTTTGTTGTAATTCTTCGAGTTCTGCATTGAGTTTTTCTCTGTAATCTGGCTTGCTGTTGGCTTCGATAACGATGGCTGCTTCTTTACCTGAAAGCACGTCATCATACAGTTCATTAAAAACAGGAGTGGTAGCTTCTCTAAATTTACCTTTCCAATCCAATGCTCCTCGTTGTGCAGTGGTACTGCAATTGGCAAACATCCAATCCATTCCGTTTTCGGCTACCAAAGGCATTAAACTTTGGGTCAATTCTTCTACAGTTTCGTTGAAGGCTTCGCTTGGTGAATGGCCTCTTTGACGAAGTACATGGTACTGCGCTTCAAAAATTCCTGCAATAGCTCCCATTAAAACACCCCGTTCTCCGGTTAAATCGCTGTATACTTCTTTTTGAAATGTGGTTTCGAACAAATAGCCCGAACCAATAGCAATGCCTAATGCCAAGGCTTTCTCTACTGCTTTTCCTGTAGCATCCTGATAAACAGCATAACTGGAATTTAGACCTTGTCCTTTTAAAAATAATGTTCGTAACGAGGTTCCCGAACCTTTGGGTGCTACCAAAAATACATCGACATCTTTGGGCGGAACGATGCCGGTTTTTTCTTGAAATGTAACGCCAAAACCGTGTGAAAAATACAATGACTTTCCTGCAGTTAAATGTTTTTTCATGGTTTCCCACGCTTGTATTTGTCCGGCGTCTGATAATAAATTCATCAGCAAAGTGCCTTTTTCGCACGCGGTTTCTACATCAAAAAGGGTTTCATTTTCTACCCAACCATCCGCCAATGCTTTGTCCCAACTTTTTGTTCCTTTTCGTTGACCTACAATTACATTGACACCGTTATCTTTCAGATTCAGAGCTTGTCCAGGACCCTGTACGCCGTAACCGATTACGGCTACGGTTTCGTTTTTTAATATTTCTTTTGCTTTTTCCAGTGATAATTCTTCTCGGGTTACGACATTTTCCAGTACGCCACCAAAATTTAATTGTGCCATTTTTTTTATTCTGTTTATTGTTTTATTAATTGTTTTCTAATTCTTTCAAATATGCGCTTAGTTCTTTCATCGGTTTGGTAACTGCGACTCTACCAGAGCGGGCAAACTCGAGAATACCGAAGGGCTTCAGTTTTTCAAACAAAACCTGTGTTTCTTGTTTGTGTCCTGTTTTTTCGATGACGATAAAATCGGGATCTACGGTGAGGATTTTAGCGCTGTTTTCTCTCACGACCTGCTCCACATTGCTGGATTTAAGTTCAGTTGTTTTGATTTTATATAAAGCAATTTCCTGATGCACCACTTCATCATCTTCGTGTACAAAGGCTTTCAGCACATCCACTAATTTTTCGATCTGTCCAATAACTTTATCGATTTGTTCACGGGTTGTTCGCAGAACAATGGTGTACCGATGTACATTTTTTATTTCTGTTTCCGACGCGGTGATGCTGTCGATGTTCAAGTGCCTCCTCGTGAAAATGATGGTGATGCGGTTGAGCATTCCGATGGTATTTTCCGTAAAGATGGATACGGTGAATGGGCGTTCTAATGATTCCATTTTGTTCATTTTTTTTAATTTATTGTAACCGAATTTCAGCAACCGAAGCTCCAGTGGGAACCATCGGGAAAACATTGTCTTCTTTGGCTACTTTCACTTCGAGCAGAAAGGCATTTTCTGTGTTTAAAAGCTCGTCTAAAGCATGGCTTAAATCTTCCTGTTTTTCCACTTTTACTCCTTTGATGCTGTAAGAAGCCGCCAAGGCTACAAAATCCGGACTTTGAATATTGGTGAAGGAATATCTTTTCTCGAAGAACATTTGTTGCCACTGCCGCACCATTCCCAGGTATTCATTATTTAGAATGATGATTTTTACGCCGATATTATTCTGCATGATGGTTCCTAATTCCTGCAAAGTCATCTGGAAACCGCCATCACCAATGATGGCTATTACTTGTTTTCCTGGGTTGGCAAATTTTGCACCTATAGCTGCTGGAAGTGCAAATCCCATTGTTCCCAATCCGCCAGAGGTAACATTGCTTTTGGTCTGATTGTATTCGTAAAACTGTGCTGCCATCATTTGATGTTGGCCCACATCGGTTACGATCACTGCATTGCCATTGGTTTTTTGAGAAAGTAAACCGATGACCAAATCCATTCTTAACTGGTCAGAAAAATCTTTATTTCTGTTTTTAGACAACACCTGCAGTTCATTTTCTTTTGCGTGATGAAATTCATCCAACCAACGTTGATGATTTTGCTCTTCTACCAGATCGGTTAAAAACGCTAAAGCTTCTTTGGCATCGGCTAAAATGGGTGCATCTGCTTTGATGATTTTATTAATTTCGGCTCGATCAATATCGATATGAATTACTTTGGCCTGTTTGGCATAGCGGGAAACATCGCCCGTAACACGGTCGTCGAACCGCATTCCGACTGCTAAAAGGACATCGCACTCATTGGATTTTACATTGGGTGCGTAATTCCCATGCATCCCAACCATACCCACAAATTGGGGGTGATTTGCGGGGAAAGCCCCCAATCCTAAAAGCGTGGAAGCCAACGGAACGCCAGTTTTTTCGGCAAAAGCCCGTAATTCTTCTTCCGCATTGGAAAGCATAATCCCTTGACCGACAATCATCAACGGTTTTTTTGCTTCGTTCAAAAGCTTGCTTGCAGCTTGCACTTGATCCAGATTCAGTTTGGGTTTCGGGTGGAAACTTCTAACCGCTGTACATTTTTCGTAAGAGAAATCCAGCATTTCAAACTGAGCATCTTTGGTAATGTCCACCAAAACAGGTCCCGGACGGCCAGACGAGGCAATATAAAATGCTTTAGCTAAGGTAGGAGCGATATCTTCTGCTTTGGTGACCTGACAATTCCATTTGGTTACCGGCATTGAAATTCCCATCACATCGGTTTCCTGAAAAGCATCCGTTCCCAAAAGGTGAGAAGCCACCTGTCCGGTGATGCAAACCAAGGGCGTAGAATCGATCAATGCATCGGCTAAACCTGTGATTAAATTGGTAGCACCCGGACCTGAAGTTGCGAATACAACGCCTGTTTTTCCGGAAGTCCGGGCATATCCCTGCGCCGCGTGAATAGCACCCTGTTCGTGTCTGGTCAAAACGTGGTTTATTTCTTCAAGATGATCAAACAGGGCATCGTAGATGGGCATAATCGCACCACCTGGATAACCAAATATTGTTTTTACCCCTTCGGCTTTCAGACTTTGTATCACCGCTTCTGCACCAGTGGATTGCAACCGCACCGAAGTTTGTTTGGGAGTTTCTAATTCTATTGTTTTCATTTTTTTTAATTATTTATCGGTTACACAGCCTAAAGAAGCGCTTGAAACACATTGTGCGTATTTAAACAGAACACCTTTATCAGCTTTTAAGGGCGGTTGTTTCCAGGCCGCTCTTCGTTTTTCCAATTCCTGTTCAGATACTTTTAAGTTGATTGTATTATTTTTAGCGTCAATGGCAATCAAATCGCCATCTTTTACCAAAGCAATCGTTCCGCCTACAAAAGCTTCGGGTGTAATGTGTCCTACCACAAAACCGTGGGTGCCGCCTGAAAATCTGCCATCGGTAATTAATGCTACCGAACTGCCTAATCCAGCGCCCATGATCGCTGAAGTCGGTTTAAGCATTTCGGGCATTCCCGGTCCCCCTTTTGGTCCGCAGTAACGGATGACTACCACATTGCCAGGTTTCACTTCTGCGTTTTTCACGCCTTCGATCACGGCATATTCATCGTCAAACACTTTGGCAGTTCCCTCAAAATAGTCACCTTCTTTACCGCTTATTTTGGCTACACTTCCTTCTGTAGCCAGATTTCCGTAGAGCATTTGCAGATGTCCGTTTGGTTTTACCGGATTTTCTAAGGGAAGAAATACCTGCTGACCTTCGGTTAAACCCTGCACCGATTCTAAATTTTCGGCAATGGTTTTTCCGGTGACCGTTAAGCAATCGCCGTGCAGTAAATGATGTTTCAATAAATACTTCATCACGGCAGGAACTCCTCCTACCTCGTGCAAGTCTTCCATCAGATATTTGCCGCTCGGTTTCAAATCTGCCAATACCGGAACTCGGTTGCTAACCTTTTGGAAATCATCCAACGTCAGTTCTATATCCACCGAATTTGCCATAGCAATCAGGTGCATCACCGCATTGGTAGAACCGCCCAAAACGGTGACCATCGTCATAGCGTTTTCGAAGGCTTTTCGGGTCATGATGTCTTTGGGTTTGATGTCTTTTTCCAACAAGGTCTGAATGGCTTTTCCAGTATCGAAACATTCGGTTTTTTTATTGTCGCTCAATGCTGGATTGGAAGAACTGTACGGCAAACTCATTCCTAAAGCTTCAATCGCGGAAGCCATCGTGTTTGCGGTATACATCCCACCGCACGCGCCCGCTCCGGGGCAAGCGTTTTTGATTACTCCTTTGTAATCTTCAGCAGAAATTGTGTTGCTAAATTTTTTACCCAAGGCCTCGAAAGCCGAAACGATATTGAGCGGTTCGCCTTTCCATTTTCCGGAATGGATGGTTCCGCCATACACCATGATGGCAGGACGGTTTAATCTTCCCATAGCGATGATTGATCCGGGCATATTTTTGTCGCATCCCACCACTGCCAAAACCGCATCGTACCACTGTGCACTCACCACGGTTTCTATGGAATCTGCAATGATATCTCTGGAAATCAAAGAGAAGCGCATTCCATCGGTTCCGTTGGATATACCGTCACTTACACCAATGGTATTGAATATCAAACCCACTAAATTTTCTTGCTGAACACCGGCTTTTACTTCTTTCGCCAGATCATTGAGATGCATATTGCACGGATTTCCTTCGTAACCCATACTCACAATTCCCACTTGGGGTTTTTGCAAATCTTCTTCTGTTAATCCTAAAGCATAAAGCATGGCTTGTGCAGCAGGTTGGGTTTCATCCTGCGTGATGGTTCTGCTGTATTTGTTGAGTGTTTTCATTGATTTTGGAGAATTTAATTTGTTGGCTTTCTTACCAAAAGTGAATAGGCGTTTTGAAGTTTTTTACCCAGTGAATCGTTCCAGTTTTTAGGAAATTGATAATCATCTACCGCTGCGATTCCTACCACTTCGGCAGCTGTTCCGCAGTAAAATGCGCTGTCGGCCTGGAACAAATCTTCTTTGGTGAATTTTCCCTGTTCTACCTCCAGACCTAATTCTTCTGCTAATTCCAAAACCGTAGATCTGGTGATTCCCGGAAGGATATTTCCCAGTTGGGGCGTGAATAATTTTCCGTCTTTCTCAAAAAATAAATTCGCTCCCGGACCTTCGGCCAGGAAACCATCGCTGTCCAACAACAAGGCTTCATCAAATCCTTTCTCTTTTGCTTCGTTGGTTGCCAGGATAGAATTGACATAATGACCGCAGACTTTGGCTTCGATATGGATGGATTTTGGATGCGGTCGGCAATAAGAAGAAACTGTTAACCGCAGTAATTTTTCGCCTAAATAAGCTCCCCAATCCCAGGCAGCAATCATCACCGAAACGCTGGTAGGTTTTGATAAGCTCATATTTTGTCCGCAATACACCAATGGTCGGATATAGGCATTTTTTAAGTTGTTTTTTTCCAGCAATGCGTAGGTGGCCTCTACCAATTCCTGCACGGTATAGTTGAAAGGAATTTTCACCAGTTCGCATGATTTTTTTAGGCGTTCGTAATGTTCTTCGGCTTTGAAAACTTTGGTTCCCTGTTCTGTTTCATACGAACGGATGCCTTCAAAAGCGCCGTAACCATAATGAAGGGTTTGACTGTATAAATCGGTTGTGGAATTGTTGGCTTTTACAAATTTTCCGTCTAAATAAAGCACTGTTTCGTTGTTGAAATACATGTTTGTTTTTGTTTTTTATTGAATTGTTATTTGATTTTCTGGGCATAAAAAAAGCCTTTCCCGAAAGTGAGAAAGGCTTACAATTTGACATACAGCAGCATTCCTCACGGTGGCGAGTTGATAATAATATTGTTGGTATATAGGTTCATTTTGTTCTTTTTTTTAATTGTTTGTGCATAAAAAAAAGCCTCCTGATTTCTCGGGAGGCTACTTAGAATATATCTTTTAGATTTGTTCAAAATTATTCCTTCCCGGACTGTGAAATCACACCAGTAATAATAATAGAAGAAATAATAATTGAATTGTACATTTTCTTTGCTTTGCGTTGCAAACATAAAAAGTATTTTTTTGATGACCAAATTTTTTTACTTAGTTATTTCGAAATACAGGTTTTCATTGTAAGGAGATTTGTGATATTATATTGAAAATCAACTGTTTATAGGGTGAATTGTGTCAATTTTTGTCAATTTTTATAAAATAAAGTTTCAGTAAAAATACATTAAAGATTAATAACAGGCAAAACGGTTGTAAATAAGGGCTTTACAGCCGTTTTGTGATTTTTTGGTAATGAGGTAAAAAGCAGGAAAAAGCGAGGTTTGGCAAAAGTAAGGTTACTAAAACGTTATTTTTAAATATTAGAAACAATCGTTTTAAAATACTGTATTTCAGCTTTCTGCATAGTTTTTCATATTGTTCAGTAGCTCACATAGGTTTAATTTTATCATTAAGAATTGTGAGTATGGAAACGACAAAAAAATCAACGTTTAAGGTATTGTTCTATCTTAAAAAGAACGCTCCAAAGAAAAACGGAAAAGTTACGGTTATGTGCAGAATTACCGTAAACGGCAAACAGTCTGCATTCAGTACAAAGCTGGATATTTCCGCAACAAATTGGGATTTGAAGTACGGTAGGGTTTTAGGTAAAAGCCGAGAAGCACAAGACACAAACAGGAAACTTGACAAAATTCGTTCGGGTATTGAGGAATGCTATTCCAAAATTCTGAAGAATGAGGGGGCTGTAAACAGTGCTAAACTTAAAAACACCTTTCTCGGTATGGAAAGTGGAGAAATAACCTTTTTCAAATTCTATGAACAGTTCCTGTCCGACTATGAGAAAAAGGTTAATAGTGGACTTCGGGTAAATGGCACACGCAGTAAATACAAAATACTTTTGAAACATCTTCGAAATTTTGCACTTACAAAATATGGTTATTCCGATGTGTCTTTTAACGACCTTACTCCTGATTTTGTACAGGAATTTGATTACTACCTGCGTGACGCCCAAAGCTTGGCGCACAACACCATTTGGCTGTATATGATTGGCTTTACCACGCTTTGTCGATTAGCAATGAGCAGAAAGCATCTTGCTTTCAATCCGTTCAGCGAGTACAAGAACACTAAAAAGGACAAAGACAGAGGTTATCTGCTACGGAACGAGTTGGAACAGCTTGTAACATTCAACTGCGAGAAAAAGAAAGACGAATTGGTTAAAGATTTGTTTGTGTTCAGTTGCTTTACAGGATTGTCTTATTCGGATATGAAAGGGCTTAGAAACAGTAATATTCAGGATTTCTTTGATGACAATCAATGGATTATCGTACGCAGAAAGAAAACGGCTACATCGTCAAACGTGATGCTTTTGGATATACCGAAAATGATTATCGAAAAGTATGCAGGATTTGCAAAGGACGGAAAGGTATTTCCTGTACCTTCAAATACAATCTGTAATGACAGCCTAAAGAGAATATCACAACTTATTGACTGCCTGAAAGAAAAGAAAGTAACCTTTCATTTGGCACGTCATACATTTGCCACATTGTTTTTGAGTGAGGGCGTTCCGCTCGAAAGTTTGAGCAAAATGTTAGGGCATAAAAACATTGCCACAACACAGATTTATGCCAAGATACTTAACGAGAAAGTTGGTAAGGATATGCAAAAAGTATCACATAAATTCAAAGGTATGGAGCAGTTTTTTGTGGCTCAATTCTAAAACCTGTAAAGCGATTAAAGAAAGCCAATGCAGTTTTTTGCATTGGCTTTTTGTATTTTTGAAGTCAATAAAACAACAAATTATGATTGAACAATTTTCACAAAAGACACAAGAAGAATTAAAATCTTATGTTTATATTTTAATAGACCCAAGAGATAATAAAATATTCTATGTTGGAAAAGGGTATGGAAATCGTGTTTTTTCACATATTAATGAAGCGATATTCAACCCAGTCGGAACTGAAAAATTAGAGATTATAAGAGCCATAAAACAAGAAGATCTAAAAGTAAAACATTTTATAGTGCGACACGGATTAGAAGAAAATGAAGCACTAATAGTTGAAGCTGTTTTAATTGATTTTTTAACTTTTAAGGATTTTATAGAGGTTGCGAAAATTTCAAATATAGTTGCAGGACATTATTCATTTAATCAAGGGATTAAAACTGTTAATGAGTGTGAAATACTTTACAATTGTGAAGTATTGAAAAAAGAAGATATTAAACATAACGTTTTAGTAATCAATATAAACAAAACATACGATAATAAACGAAAAAAGAAAAGTGAGAACCCTATTTATGACAGACCAAATATTTATGAAGCAACCAGAGGTTGGTGGGTATTAGACAAAGACAGAGCAGAAAATTCAGATTTCGTTTTAGCTGAATATAAAGGTGTAATAAGAGCGATATTTAAGCCTGAAAAATGGGTTCAAGATATTGAAAATAGAGGTGTCAAAAGATGGGGATTTGAAGGTTCAGAAGTTACTTCAAAAGAAATTCTTGATATATATATGAATAAAGAAGTTCCTAAAATTAGAGGAATGGCAAATCCAATTCGTTATTTTGAAAAAATACCCACAACTACAGGGTATTAGGCAAGAAACAGCCCGCCGCTTAAAGCAGTGGCTGTTTCTTTAATTGACCTCCCGGTTACAGTTTCAGATAGTTGGTTAACGCTGATAGTTGTCTTCCAATACCTTGATAATATCGCTTTCACGAAACAATATTTTTCGTTCGAGCTTGATAAAAGGTATCAGTCCGTCATCCCTGTACTGTTGCAATGTCCGTTTGCTGATATGTAACATCTCGCAAACCTGTTCGCCTGACAGGTAGATTTCTCCTTTTAAGAGTGGATGAAAATATTCCCTGATATACAGCAGTTCATTTTTGATGCCTACTACAGCTTCGAGCAAGGCAATCATATCTTCGTTTGAATTTCCAATCTGTTTCATTTCTTTTGCTTTTTTAATGGTCGCTCTCCCTGCAGCAGTAATTCCACTTCGGATAATCTGAAATATGTTTTCCGATTGATTTGCGTTGCCCCAAGAATACCTTTTGCCCTGTACGTCTGCAAAGTTCGTTTACTGATGTTGAGCAGTTGGCAGGCTTCCTGTTGGTCGAGCCATTTTGTTGCCTGTTGCAGTGCTTTGTAGGGTGCAGTCATTTCCGCTATCAAATTGGAAACTTCCTTTACTTCCCTATGCAATGCCTTTAAAATCTGAATGTCCAAAACCGTTATTTCCATATCATGTCATTTATACCTCGAAAATAAAAGCAATTCATATAAGATTTCTCAATGTTGCAGTCAGAGGTAGCGTTTGGCGTACAGTTGCCAAATACGGTATTACATTCCCAATTTTGGTTTATTATTTTTCGGATGAGTTTGTTGTGATTTGATTGTATTGTCCATTCTCAAAGCTGGTTTTTTGTTGGTTTGTACAGTCTGACTTTTTCCATCGTTTTTGAAATCCGAACGCATAACCGTTTTTGTTGCACCTATTACGCTTTCAGGTTCGGTAGTCTGTTTTTGTTGTTCAACACGCTTGCCACCGAACAACCTGCCCAGACCTAAACCCTTTGTATCTTTGAATTGACGTTTAAAGTTGGTAATAAAATTGGAAATCGGGTCGCTATGCTTATCGACCTGCATAAAAGGAGCATTCTTTTTTTTCTCGGATAGCTCGTTTTGTTTACGCTCTTTGTTGGTATTTACTTTTTGTGCCATAGGTTCAAAATTTTTCCCAATATAGAACACAAGAGAATGTATTATTTTCATTTGGCTTTTTGTGGCAGTATTTGGCTTATATTGGCACAATAGGAATGGAAAGTAATCCTTAAAACACTTTAACTTTTCCTCGCAAAGCCCTCACGGATTTAAAGAGTTTTCTACGGATAAAGGAAAGCATACCAAAAACATCCTATCCTTACCCCTTACGTGTTTTTTGTACCCTTTCTTTGATTGGAATGGATTAAAAAAGAATAAAAAGGTCGCAAAGATAAAGCGGACAGCCACCGCACCACCCAACCAAAAGCTTACGGCATAATGGCAGGGCAAAAGGTGGCTTCGCAGAGTTGTTGTGTGATTGCCCTGCCACCCTTCGGGACTTATTCCGTTTCCTTTTGGTTTTTCCCCTGTCCGCCTTGTTAAAATGGCTTTCTTTTTTTTCTGTTTTTTTGTTTTGAAAATAATTTTTGAGAGGGAATTACGCATCCTTATCAATGGGCAGTTATCAAAACAATGGCTTGTGCTTATCGTTATAGATTTCCTTAATCAGTTCTCCGAACTCCTGAAAGTGGTACTCGATAATGTTGTCCAGATACGCATAAATCGTCAGTTTGTCAATTCATATAATGTTAGTAAGCCTGTTAAATGTTTCGTGGTGTTCCTGCCGTACATAGACTGATTTACCCCTACTTGCAGTACTGTTCGGAATTTTAAAGAACTGTCCGCAGTAATCCTCTTTGGTCAGTTTTTTGGTTTTAGAAGTGCCTTTTTTAGAATTGTTGACCAATGGCTTTGAATGTTCCGTTTCTGTTGCTATTTCCTCGGGTTCTTCTCCTGCCATTACACGCATAATAGCTTCCTCGTCAACTTCGGGTTTTGCAAAATCTTCCCGATGTGTTATTCCTTGTTGTTTCATCAAAGGTTGTTTCTTTTCATCAGTTAGGAAATTTTCAATAGAGAAATCTTCTTTTTCGGGTTGATGATTTTTGTTTTCTTCGTGTATCATATCTCTTATTTTTAATATTATATCCAATTAGCTATCTGGTTAGCTGAATAGTTAGTTCTATATACTGTTGTATCTATGTAGCCAACTATTTACCTATGTACCTGCATACACTTAACTGGCTAGTTCATTAACTCAAAAAATAGCAATTAGTCCGCATTCAATCACGCAGATTTGCTGTCGATTTTTTTGCCATTCATTTACTTAATTAAGGATATAACCAATCAGCCAGTTAATTAGTTACAAAGGAAATAAAAGCAATTCCTGCCCCCATAAGGGTGGCAGTATTTGGCGTTCAAAGGCTTTATTTGGCGTAATCGTAAGTCGTTGTTTTTCAAATAGTCTTATCGAACTTTGTAATCGGGGCAGTTGATTTTTTCGGCTAACTCCAATCCGTTTGCAAAACGGATTTTTCTGAACTCCTGTTCAGAGCAAGTTATCTTTTGAGGTACTCGAAATGAATTTCGGCACTCAAAAGCACTTGCCCTTGCAGGGAGCTGAAAACCGCTCCGAAGTCGCAGTTTTGTTTAACATTAGAAATGGATTTATTATGGAAGAAAAGAACAGTAAACAAATTAGGAAAACAGGGAGAAAACCGAAGAATGACCCTGCCGTACATCGGTATTCTATTAACCTGAATGCAGAGGAAAACGCCAAGTTCCTTGCCCTCTTTGACCAATCGGGGATAAGTGTAAAGGCACATTTCATTACGGCTTGCATCTTTCAAAAGACCGTAAAGACCGTAAAAATTGATATGAATGCGGTAGAATACCACGCAGGACTGACCAAATTTTTCAGTCAGTTTCGAGGAATAGCAACCAATTACAATCAGATTGTAAGGCTATTGAACGCCAATTTTTCGGAGAAAAAAGCATCTGCATATCTCTATAAATTGGAAAAACAGACCGCAAAAATGAAAGAACTGTTGCTAAAGGTTTTAATTCTTACCGACAGATTTGAAAAGCAATATCTACATAAAGAGTAAAATTATGATTGCAAAAATCGGAAAGGGAAGCAATATGTACGGAGCGATTTTGTACAATCAGCAGAAAGTGGACAGGGAAAACGGAGCGGTTTTGTTGCTGAACAAAATACCCGACACAATGGACGGCAGGTATTCCGTAGCGTATTTCAATAAATGTTTTGAGCCGTATTTGTCTGCAAACATCAAAACAGAAAAAACGGTACGGCATATTTCATTGAACCCAGACCCGAAAGACGAGGTAAGCGATGAGCAGTTTACGGAAATGGCACAGGAATATATGGAACGTATGGGCTACGGAAATCAGCCTTATATTGTTTTCAAACATACGGACATTGACCGAATGCATATCCATATCGTTTCGACCTGTGTAGGCATTGACGGTAAGAAAATCCCCGATGATTACGACCACCCACGTTCAATGGCAATCTGTCGGGATTTTGAAACGAAATACAACCTGCACAAAGCAACCGAGCAGGAGCAGAAACAAGCCAACAAAGTTTTCAAACCTGTGGATTACCACAAAGGCGACATCAAAAGTCAGATTGCTTCGGTAGTACGGCATTTGCCGAAGTATTACAGCTTTCCGACTATGGGAAGCTATAATGCTTTATTGTCGCTGTTCAACATCACAGCGGAAGAAGTCAAAGGCGAGCGGAACGGTCAGCCGGTAAACGGATTGGTCTATGTGGCAGTGGACGAAAACGGAAACAAGGCAAGCAATCCGTTTAAGGCATCGCTTTTCGGAAAAGACGCAGGAGTTGCACAACTACAAAAGCATTTTGAACAGTCAAAAGAGAAAATGAAAACCAATCCTGTAAGGTCAGTTTTAAAGAATACTGTTGAATTGGCTATGCACACGACAAGCAACGAAATAGAATTTAGAAAACAATTGACCGAACACGGTATTAATACGATTGTTCGCAGAAACGACAACGGACGGATTTACGGAGTAACTTTCATTGACCACGAGAGCCGTAGTGTATGGAATGGTTCACAGTTAGACAGAAACCTGTCTGCAAATGTTTTTAACGATTGGTGGAACAACGGCAACAAACCCGAACTGAAAACACAGGATAACCCTCTTTCCAAAACGAATACAATAGACAACCAACCAACGAAAGACCTTTTTGAGTTTATCCCACAGGAACATTCTCAGAATTTCGATATAGGATTATTCAGCCTTTTACCTGATGCACAAGGCGTGGATTATAAAGAAGAAACATTTGCTAAACGGATGAAGAAGAAAAAGAGACGATTGCAATAAACAATGCAATGCCATTGCATTACTTTTTTACTAACTTTGCAAAAGAATATGAAAGTCTTTTACTCCATATTGGCAATTTATATGATGACGGTATTTTTAATGCCGTGTACCGATATGTATGAAAAGGACAACTTTCAAAACCATAACCATTCGGAAGAATTAACCCATCAAGGAAGCCACGACCATCAGGAAACAACTGATATGTGCAGTCCATTTTGTTTATGCGGTTGTTGTGGAATGGTGTCGGGCATAGTGCTTCAATGGAATGTATATAACTTAGTTAAGGCGAAGACTTTTGAACTGTCTAAGCCTGAAATATATTACAAATCTATCTTTATCCCCTGCTACTTCGGGAAAATTTGGCAACCGCCAAAGGTTAATGCTTAATTTTTAATGTTTTAGTGATTACAGCTTAACGCAAACAGCGTTAGCTCGGTTTTTAGGCTATTTATATTGCCTAAAAACACAATCATTATGATTTTATCATTATTAATTCATCATTAATCGCAACAAAAAGTGTTAGATAATATTATAAAATTCTCCATAAAGAATAAGTTCATCATAGGATTGATGACCTTGTTACTTATCATTTGGGGGGTATGGAGTGCCACCAAAATCCCTATTGATGCCCAGCCTGATATTACCAATAATCAGGTTCAGATTATTACCCTGTCGCCTACATTGGCAGGACAAGAAGTAGAACAATTAGTAACATTTCCCGTAGAGCAAAGTATCGTTAATCTTCCAAAAGTAGAAGAGATAAGAAGTGTTTCAAGATTTGGATTATCTGTTGTAACCGTTGTCTTTCAAGATAATGTCGATATTTATTTTGCACGACAGTTAGTAAGCCAACAGCTGAAAGAAGCACAAGACCAGATACCTGACGGGATTGGAACACCTGAACTTGCTCCTGTCAGTACAGGTCTTGGCGAAGTGTACCAATATATTCTTCATCCCAAAGAAGGCAGTGAAGACAAATATTCCGCAATGGATTTGCGGACAATGCAGGACTGGATTGTTGCCAGACAACTTTACGGTACTCCGGGAATTGCAGAAGTCAATAGTTTCGGTGGTTTGCTTAAACAGTACGAAGTTTCTATCGACCCAAACCGCATCAAGGCAATGGACGTTAGTATTTCCGATATTTTTACCGCCCTCGAAAACAACAACCAAAATACCGGAGGTGCATATATCGATAAGAAGCCCAATGCTTACTTTATTCGCGGGATTGGTCTGGTTACTTCATTGGAAGATGTAGGAAATATCGTCGTTAAAAATACAGGTAGCGTTCCGGTATTTATCAAAGATGTGGCAGAAGTACAATTTGGTCACGCAACCCGGTACGGAGCATTGACCTATAATGGCGAAGTAGATGCTGTGGGTGGGATTGTAATGATGTTGAAGGGAGAAAACACCTCTGAAGTTGTAAAAAGTATCAAAGAAAAAATACCGGTTATCCAACAATCTCTACCCGAAGACGTGGTCATAGAACCATTTTTAGACAGAATGGATTTGGTTGATAGAGCGATAAGTACGGTTCAAAAGAACCTCATTGAGGGCGCACTGATTGTTATTTTTGTATTAATTCTATTCCTGGGGAATTTCAGAGCAGGACTGATTGTAGCCTCAGCCATACCGCTATCTATGCTTTTTGCGTTGGGAATGATGCGGCTGTTTGGTGTAAGTGCCAACCTGATGAGTATGGGGGCTATTGATTTCGGATTGGTAATAGATGGTTCCCTGATTGTTGTTGAAGCGACAATGCATCATTTGGGCTTGCGGAAATCCACACAAAGACTTACGCAGGCAGAAATGGATGAAGAGGTATATGAATCTGCACGGAAAATTCGTACGAGTGCCGCATTTGGCGAAGTTATCATCCTCATTGTCTATATCCCTATCCTTACTTTGGTGGGTATAGAGGGTAAAATGTTTACGCCAATGGCACAGACTGTAAGTTTTGCCATTTTGGGAGCATTGATTTTGTCCTTTACCTATATCCCGATGATGAGTGCTTTGTGTTTGTCTAAAAAGCCGATTACCAAAAAGAATTTTTCAGACAAAATGATGGACTATCTTCAAGGGGTTTATAAACCATTGTTAGAAAAAGCCATTCGGATGAAATATGTGGTTATTGCGGTTGCCGTTGGGCTGTTTACCATAAGTATATTCTTTTTTTCACGGATGGGCGGAGAGTTCCTGCCAAAATTGGGCGAGGGCGATTTTGCTTTCCACTGTATCCTGCCACAAGGAACATCGTTAAGCCAAAGTCTGGAAACCTCTATGCAGGCATCAAGGATAATCAAGGAATTTGACGAAGTGAGAATGGTCGTAGGCAAGACTGGTGCTGCCGAAGTACCGACAGACCCGATGCCTCCCGAAGCCACTGACCTGATGATTATCCTAAAACCGCAGGACGAATGGAAAACAAAAAAATCCTATGACGAGCTTTCCAATGAAATGATGGAGAAACTTGAAGTTATTCCCGGTGTATTCTTTGAAGCCAATCAGCCGATACAGATGCGGTTTAATGAACTGATGACAGGTATCAGGCAGGATGTAGCCGTTAAGATATTCGGAGAAGACCTCGACAGTTTGTTGGTTTATGCCAATAAAGCGAATGCTATTATTCAAACAGTAGAAGGTGCGACTGCTCCGCAGGTAGAACGGGTAGCAGGTCTTCCCCAAATCAATATCGAATATGACCGTACCCGAATAGCCAATTACGGCTTGAATGTACAGGAAATAAACGATATTGTCAGCACTGCGTTCGCAGGTAAATCAGCAGGTGTGATTTATGAAAACGAACGAAGATTTGATTTGGTGGTACGGCTTGATGAAGCCCACCGCAGTTCCATTGAGGATGTGAGCAATCTGTTTATCCCACTACCAAACGGCGACCAAATACCGCTTTCACAGGTTGCAAACATTGATTACAAATTAGGGCCCGCACAAATCAGCCGTGAAGGCGGTAAACGCAGGATATATGTCGGCTTCAACGTACAGGGGCGGGATGTAGCCAGCGTTGTCAATGAAATTCAGGATAAATTGGCTGAACAGATTAAGCTACCGACAGGTTATTATTTTACTTATGGTGGTCAGTTTGAGAACCTCCAAAAAGCTACCGACAGATTACTCATAGCAGTACCTATCGCCCTGCTTTTGATTTTTATCCTGTTATACTTCACGTTCCATTCGTTCAAGGAAGCCGTTTTGGTCTATACGGCTATCCCGATGAGTGCCATTGGAGGCGTATTTGCCCTTTTATTGCGGGATATGCCATTCAGCATATCGGCAGGTGTCGGATTTATTGCTCTGTTCGGTGTTGCTGTTCTGAACGGGATTGTACTGATTGCCACGTTCAATAGACTGGAGAAAGAGGGTTGGAACGAGATTGTTCCGAGAATTATCGAGGGAGCTAAAACAAGGTTTAGGCCTGTATTGATGACAGCATCTGTGGCAAGTTTAGGTTTTTTACCAATGGCATTGAGTACAAGTGCAGGTGCAGAAGTACAAAAACCGTTGGCAACGGTCGTTATCGGAGGATTGATTTCAGCAACTGCATTGACGTTGTTCGTGCTGCCCTTGCTGTACCTCGTATTTATGAGAAACCAAAAACCTCCGAAAAATAATAAAACGAAAGCCATAGCACCCGTGTTGTTCCTGTTTATGTTCTTGGGATTTTCTCAAAACGGTAAGGCACAAACTCCGATAAATGTAGATAAGGCTATCGAGATTGCTGTGGAGAATAACCCTCAGCTACGTTCCAAAAATATGGATATTCAATCTGCCCAAAGCCTTAGCAAGACGGCGTATGAACTGCCGAAGACCGGTGTAGATTTCCAATATGGGAATATTAACAGTTTCGAATTTGATAACGGCTTCCAGATTTCGCAGACCATACCCTTTCCAACGCTCTTTGGGGCAAAGAAAAACTTGGTCAAAGAGCAAGTCAAAGGTCGGCAATGGTCAAAGGCTCTGACAGAAAATGAACTTAGAAAACAGGTAAGAACCTATTATTACCAGTTGGAATATTTGGAGCATAATGCTTCGGTTTTAAAGTATCTTGATACTATTTATGCAGACTTTATCCGCGTAGCAGAACTGCGGTACAAAACCGGAGATATAGGCAAACTGGACGTTAATACTGCGACTACCAAGAAAGGGGAAATAAGTCTTTTGTATCAACAGAACGAGGTTTTAAGGCAGAACGCCTATCAAAGCCTTAAAAATCTGATGCAGACACAGGAAGACTTCTTAATAGAACCGCAACCGGATTATACACCATTGCTGTTAAGTTCTTTCATTGACAGTTCGGCTGTTGCAAATCATCCGAGCATCCAGTTATTGTATCAAGAGGCGAAAATTGCCGAGCAGAACAAGAAATTGGAAAGAGCAAACAGCTTGCCTGATTTTACATTCGGTTATAATAACATATCGCTGATAGGAATGCACAGTAAAAATGGTGTAGAGCAATTTTATGGCAAAGGACAGCGGTTTAGTTTTGTTGATTTAGGTATTACAATCCCAATTTTTACCACCACCAAAGCAAAAATTCGCTCGCTTGATTACAAGAAACAATCATTGGAATTAAATGCGCAATGGCAGGAACAACAGCTTAAAACGGAATTGGCAAACGCCTTGAAACAATACGAACAATATGTAGCGCAGTTTACCTATTTCAAGGAGCAGGCACTTCCCAATGCTGATGAGATTATCAATGCTGCAAAGCTGGGGTACAGTACCGGAGATATTTCTTATGTGGAGTACCTATTTGCCTTGCAGACAACAGCAGACATTCAGCTTAATTATTTAAATAGCATTCAGCAAATCAATGAGGCTGTAACGCTTATCCATTCATTAATCAGTAAATAATACAATATATGAAACGTATCATAAATAATATAGTTTTTAGCGTTCTTGTCCTCGTTGCATTCTTTGCTTTCAACGCCTGTACAAATAATCATAAAGAGGGCGATGGGCATAATCACGGAACGGAAGCAGAAACAACAACGGACGAACACGAAGAAGAAGAAGAAAATGTTGCAGTGCTGACCGATGAGCAGATGAAAGCGGTGGGTATTGAAATCGGTTCAATTGAACAGAAGCAATTATCCGCAACATTGAAAGCCAATGGAGCATTAAGAGTTCCCAACAGCAACAAGGCGAATGCAACCTCGTTGTTTGGTGGTGTTATCAAATCCCTTAATGTGGAGATAGGCGATTTCGTAAGGAAAGGTCAGGTTATCGCTACTATTTCCAATCCGCAATTCATACAATTGCAGGAAGAATACCTAAGCATCAATAGCCGGATAGAATTTGCAGAGCAGGAAGTGGCAAGACAAAGAGAGCTGAACGAGGGAAATGCAGGTGCAAAGAAAAACCTGCAAAGTGCCACTACCGAATTGAACACGTTGAGAACACGAAAAGCATCGTTACAACAACAAATCCAAATGATGGGCATTAATCCGGCTTCCCTGTCAAATTCCAATCTTAAATCCTCGTTGGTCGTTACAAGTCCGATAAGCGGTACTGTGAGCAATGTTTTCGCCAAAATCGGAAGCTATGTAGATGTGTCATCGCCTATTGCTGAAATCATAGAAAACACAGCCCTGCACTTGGACTTACAGGTGTATGAAAAGGATATTCCTTTAATCAAAATAGGTCAGAAAATAGATTTTGTCGTAACCAACAATCCCAATAAGACTTATTCTGCCGAAGTTTATAGTATCGGCTCATCCTTTAGCGGAGAGAGTAAAACTATTGCTGTTCACAGCAAGATTACAGGAGATAAAGCAGGATTGATTGACGGAATGAGTATAACCGGAATGGTAAGTTTAGATGATGTATTAAGTACGGCTGTACCCAACGATGCTATTGTCAATGCAGACGGAAAGTATTACATCTTTTTGGTCAAGGAGCGGGAAGAAGAAGCTCACGACCATAAAGAGGGCGAAGCTCACGACCATAACCACGGTTCTGAAAAAGGAACTCAATTTGTAAGAATGGAAGTCGTTAAAGGTGCTACGCAATTGGGTTATACGGCAATTACACCTGTAAGTGAAATTCCGCACGGTGCGCATATCGTGGTAAAAGGCGCGTTTTTTGTGAATGCAAAAATGGATGATTCGGGAGAACACGCCCACGCTCACTAAAAAACATTGGATAATGAAAAAAAACATTGAACAGAAGCTGTTGTCAAAGAACACCAATCCGACAAGTATGCGGATATTGGTGTACGACTTCTTGGAGCAACAGCAGACAGCAATGTCCTTATCTGAAATTGAGAGCCATTTTTATAAAGCAGACAGGGTTACGATTTACAGGACTTTGAAAACTTTTGAAGAAAAAGGCATTGTACACAGTATTCAGGAGAACACTACGGTCAAGTATATTCTGTGCCACGATGGGTGTGATGAAAATACACACAAGGATTGGCACTTACATTTCTATTGTAAGATTTGTAAGCAGACAACCTGTAAGGAGGATTTTATAATACCGCAGAATGGAAGTCAGAATTACCGTATCGACGAACTAAAATTATTTGGTAAGGGAATTTGTGAAAACTGTTTAAAGGAGAGTTTGCAATAGCATTGCAGGCTCTCCCTGTGTAACTTTGTTATAAATATAAATGTGTTATGGACACCTATCTTAAAGAAACAAAAATCCTTGACTACTCCAATGCTTCCATACAAAAGCTATTGGAGCAGAGAGGGTGGGAAAACTTGGACACCGTTGCCAAAGTTCAAGCCATTTACAATTTTGTACGGGACGAAATAAAGTTTGGCTATAATGTTTCTGATTATATTTCCGCATCGCAGGTGCTGAATGACGGGTACGGACAATGCAACACAAAAGCCACTTTATTAATGGCTTTGTTAAGAGCAACAGATGTACCTAACCGTATTCACGGCTTTACCATTGACAAGGCATTGCAGAAAGGAGCTATTACAGGTATTTGGTACAGACTATCGCCTAAGAATATCTTGCATAGCTGGGTTGAAGTTTGGGTAAACGAGCAATGGTATTTTTTGGAGGGCGTGATTTTGGATAAACCGTACCTCACTAAATTACAGGAACAGAACAGTGATTGCAAGACCACTTTTTGCGGTTTCGGGGTTTATACCGATAATTTTGAGAACCCGCCGATTGAATGGAACCTCAATAATACATTTATTCAGGATAAAGGCATCAATCGGGACTTTGGCGTTTTTGATACACCCGATGCGTTTTATGAAAACATCAACAAGAACTGAACGCTTTCAAGAAGTTTATTTTTCAGCATATCGTGAGGCATATAATGAATAATAATGTAGAAAGAATAAGAAATAAAAAAGTGTAACGAACCTAAAAAATTAAAGGCTATGATAAATACAGACAAAAATCACAAGCATACTTACGATGCACAAGGCAAAATGACTTGTTGCACACAGGAAGAAAAAATCTACACCAAAGCAGGTGCTAAGGAATTGGTAAAAGGGCATCACAAAAATGACGGGCATAATCACGACCACAGTGATGATGACGGACACGACCATTCGCATTCAGGAGATACTGACAATGTTTTCAAGATGTTTCTTCCCGCCATTATTTCCCTTGCGCTGTTGCTTGCAGGTATTGCAATGGATAATTGGTTTCCGCAGACGTGGTTTACCGATTGGGTACGGATTATTTGGTACGTGGTGGCTTATGCTCCTGTTGGACTGCCCGTACTCAAAGAAGCCGTTGAGAGTATTCGCAAAGGCGAGATTTTCTCGGAGTTCTTTTTGATGGGCATTGCAACTATCGGGGCATTTGCCATTGGCGAATATCCCGAGGGCGTTGCGGTAATGTTGTTCTATGCCGTTGGCGAAGTTTTTCAGACAATGGCTGTTTCGAGGGCAAAATCAAACATCAAATCTTTGCTTGACCAAAGACCCGATGAAGTAACCGTTTTAAAAAACAATGAACCGCAAACCGTAAAGGCAGAAACTGTTGCCGTTGGCGAAATTATACAGCTTAAACCGGGAGAAAAATTAGGCTTAGACGGAGAACTGTTGTCCGAAACGGCATCTTTCAATACATCGGCTTTAACAGGCGAAAGCAAACCAGATACAAAAAACAAAGGCGAAACCGTTTTGGCAGGGATGATAAATCTCAACACCGTATCGCAGGTAAAAGTTACGACCGCATACACCGACAGTAAGTTGAGCAAGATTTTAGAATTGGTGCAAAACGCCACTGCACAAAAAGCACCAACGGAATTATTTATCCGGAAATTTGCAAAAATCTATACGCCTATTGTAGTGCTGTTAGCCATAGCCATTTGCCTACTGCCTTATTTCTTTGTGGAAAATTATGAGTTTAGAGATTGGCTGTACAGGGCTTTGGTATTCCTGGTTATTTCCTGCCCTTGTGCGTTGGTTATTTCCATTCCCTTAGGTTATTTCGGTGGTATTGGTGCTGCGAGCAAAAATGGAATACTGTTCAAAGGAAGTAACTTTTTAGATGCTCTTTCCGATATTCAAAACGTAGTGATGGATAAGACAGGTACAATGACAGAGGGCGTTTTTAAGGTTCAGGATATCAACTTCAATCCCGAATTTGATAAAGCTGAAATTCTGGAATTAGTCAACATTTTGGAAAGCCATAGCACACACCCCGTAGCAACCGCTATTCACGAATACGTGGGGAGACCGAATAATGAAATTCGATTGGAAAATACGGAGGAAATCGCCGGACACGGTTTGAAATCAACGGTAAACGGTAAGGATTTATTGGTCGGGAATTTCAAACTGATGGGTAAGTTCGGCATATCATACGACTTAGACCCGAACAGCATCGTTTATACAACTATTGCCGTTGCATACGACAGCAAATTTGTTGGTTACATCACGATTGCCGACAGTATCAAAGAAGATGCACAAGAAACCATAACCCTATTGCATAAGCTCAATGTTAAAGCAACGATGCTTAGCGGAGATAAAAGTACCGTTGTGAAATATGTAGCGGAGCAGTTGGGGATAGACAATGCCTTTGGAGATTTATTGCCCGAAGACAAAGTAAACAGAGTTAAAGACATCAAAGCCAAAGGCGAAAGCGTTGCTTTTGTGGGCGATGGTGTAAACGATGCTCCTGTTGTGGCATTGAGCGACGTAGGTATCGCAATGGGTGGATTAGGGAGTGATGCCACTATCGAAACCGCAGATGTGGTCATACAGGACGATAAGCCAAGTAAAATACCTATGGCAATCAACATCGGTAAACAGACAAAGAAAATCGTTTGGCAAAATATCGGTTTGGCTTTCGGTGTCAAAGCTATTGTACTCGTACTTGGAGCAGGTGGATTGGCGACAATGTGGGAAGCTGTTTTTGCGGATGTTGGCGTAGCGTTATTGGCAATTTTAAATGCGGTAAGAATACAGCGAATGAAATTTTAAACCCCTTCAATTTATGAGTTTTGAAAAGGAACATTTCAAAATAATCGAATGAATAAATTTTACAACGAAACATTACATAGGTTAAAAACAACAGTCAACGAATTGGAGGTTGAAGCTGATTGCTCCATACAACGGATAGAAGCTGTTATACTTCTTATTGTAGAATGCCTATCCGAATTAAAGGAATATGTGCTAAAAACAGGGTTCAGCGATGAAGACGAAGAAATCCGTTTTTTCAAACATCAGAAACCTACCATCGTTGCAAAGCTCATTTATTACAATGCTGTGTATAAGATTGAAGCCAAAAGACCTTATGGCGGAAAAGAAGTTTTGGAAGAATATTTCAATAAAGAATTATCAAAGCTCAAAAGGTTTTTTGATAACAATATGGCGTTTTACAGCTATTACAGAACCGACAGCACTTATCTTGACCACACCTATTTTGTTCGTGGCAAGCACAATGTTCAATTGAGTTTGGACACATTCTATTTTTTGAAACCGACCACAGTTTTTCCACTTCCCACGATTACAAAGTAGCAAAGATTATTGCCAATGATTAGATACAGGACTACCTCGAAGACCAACTATCAAAAACAGCCACAAGCGACAAACCGACAACCCTGCATTGGACAGGTAGCAAGACCGCTTTAACCGAATTGATTTATGCACTACATTCACAAGGCATATTCAATAACGCCAATGCAGATATTAAACCTATCGTCAAAGTCTTTGAAAGCACTTTTAATGTTGATTTGGGAGATTTCTATCACACGTTTTTAGAACTCAAATCCCGAAAAATGAACAGAACTAAATTCCTTGACAGCCTTAAAGAAAGCCTTATCAAAAAAATGGACGAGCAGGACGGTAGGTAGGGTTTGCTATATCTGTACAGCGTAAAAAGGGTTTAATAAAAGCCCTTTTTTCTTGTCCTGTTTTACCAAGTGTAATAATCGGATATTAAAATCCTTTGTATGGTTTTGAGAATAATAAATTTTGTATATTTGCTGTGAGCTAACGGAAACGTGTTGAAAAGCAAAGCAATAAGCACCGTTACCAAATCGTTACTTGACTATCTTTGATAACCCACATAAGAGCCTTGTATTCAACCGAAAAGGCTTTTTCCTGAAAACTTTAAAATAAATATTATTAAAGATCGTTATTTTTATACAATAGGTTTCTTATCAATTATTTGTTTTAAATAGAAATCTAGCGAAGACTTATTTACACAGTCTGACATTACAGTCTGTTTATGAAAAAAAATATCTAACATTAAAATTCTACTTGTTTTTTTATATTTTCTAGAATTTCGACTCCTATCGCTTTTTGTTTTTCAAATGCGCATTCGAGAGAAAAATACTGTCAGATGCAAGAATTAATATCCAATTAACATGAGGAGGTGATTTTATTTTTAAATTGTGACAGAAAAACAATCCTTTTACATGAAATTTCGAAAACTTCATGTACGAAAAGAAGCTATTCGCAGATCGATTTTCATAAAACAGAAAAAACAAATTGTCTATTTTAAAATAGATCAATTTCTAAACATAAAGTATCATCGCGCGTATCAAATAAAATCAACTTAATATCATGAAAACTTTCTTTAGACTTTTTGGAGACTTTTGGGTGTTTGTATTCCCGCTGTTCTTTATAGATATCCCTCCATTTATAGAAACTTCTCCGATCATGGCAATGGTTTATTTTGTTATAGGAGTAGTGGGTTGGTTGGTGTTTATTGGCATCCGTTTTTGGAAAAGCATCATTGTGCCGCGGAAAATGGCAGGGAAAGTAGAAAACATGAGACGGAACGGGAAAAAAGTTGAGGCGAAAATTCTTGAAAAGAAAGTTATTAGCATACAAGGAGATTCGACAGACGAAGAGCTGGAATTTCTCGAAGAGTTTAATGACAAATTTTCTACAAAAGTATCTAACGGAGATCAAGTTCTACATCTTGTCTTTGAGTTTGAAAACCATGTTGGAACAAAAATGACTGGCTCGCTCGAGTTAGTCGACAGCAAACCCAGCCAAAAGAGATTTGAGAAAGGAAACTATTTGTCATTGGTCTTGCCCGTCGATAGTAATGCCGATGTTCCCTACTACTTTGCCGATGGAGAAATCGTAATGAAAACTCCTATTTCTACTTATTTATTCATTGCGTTTTGCTTGTTGTACTGTGTGGTTAGTTTTGTTATAGAATATCATCTATACAGCAATGGAAGAGGATTACGATTTTTGCACATATTCTTTCCTTGGGTAGTATCACCGTATATAGGGATTTTTGTTTATAAAACGTTCGATTCTGTATTTTCGGGTAGAATTTTCGAACGATTAAACAGTAAAACCCAAAACAAACTGTTGCTCTACGGCAAAAAGGCCATCGGAGATGTTACAGAAGTATCGCAAACGGGTGTGTACATCAACGAGCAACCACAAATGAAATTTAATGTAATCTATACAGACGAACGTGGACAAACGCACCAAGCTTCTTTCAAACAAATTGTAATGCTGAATGACCTCCATAAAACCCAAACAGGAAAATGGGAATTGTTGTATCTCCGGGATGAACCCAAGGTTATCGAACTTCTAAACCCTATTTCCAATAAAGAAAACACCATCAATCTCGACGATTTTTCGAAAGAAGAACTGGCGGAATTGTTGAATGAAATTATCAGTAAAAGGAAGAATAAGGAATAAAAACCATATCAAGGAAAGTTATGCTAAAAAATGAAATAGAATTAGCGGAAAAATACCAACGCTTTATAAAAAAGTGGTCAAAGACAACGAAGTTTATGTCTTGTTCGGAGACGCCGGTGCGAGCGTCCCGCTGGTTGCTGTTGGCATTTAAAAGACACGAACAAGATGCTCGTGCCGGCGGAGGAGCAAGTGTTTCAGTATAAAAAACTAGTCATGCTATTCAAAAAGGATGTGAGTGATGAATTATCAGCCTATACTTTATAGTCATTTTCTCTTTCATAATTGGTATGAAAAAATATTTTATATTTTTTCATCCGGCACAACAGACGATTATTATATTCCTAAAAATAGGATTCAAGGTTATGCACATTTGGAAAATATCCCAAATGAATGTGTTTTTCCTAAGATTACTGCGTTATCAGTAGAGTGCGCGGAGTATGACGCTATTGAAAAACTTCCTGAGTGGGTATACCAGTTAGAAAATCTTGAAGCCCTATCAATTCCATGCAGTATGCTAAAAGATGAAAAGTTCATAAACTCTGGGGTGTTTCATCAATTAAAAACCTTGGTTATAAACAGGTTGTTAGGGCTTGAGAATCCCAAAATATTATTAGATGGTGGCCGTTTGGGAAATATTATAAATTTATTTATCAATTTTCCTACATGTGAAATAATAAATACCTCTGCAATGAAAAAAATCAAGTCATTTTCTATGGATTTAGAAGATAACAACATTTTTGATTTGAGTGCTATTGAATTTTTAGGCCACCTTGATTTCTTAAAACTTCAAAATATTCCTGCAAAAGTGACTTTATCCAACCTTTCTGATATTAACTTAAAGGGGTTGGTAATAATCAATTCATTAAATAAGAAACAAAATCTATTGTTATTGATTAATAAGCATAAGTTAAAACATTTGCTCTTAAACAATTGTTTATCAACTTTAGATTTGAAGGATATAGACGACTCTTGTGAGTTAGAAGAGTTGATTATTCAAAACTGTAAGAAAGTTACGGGATATGAAAATATATCTCAGATAAAAACCTTAAAATATTTGGAATTTTTGAATTGCAAACCTGTTATGACTATAGAGGAAAAAAATAAATTATTGGAAATGAATTTGAATTTTTTTAAAAGTGTTTAATTGGGAGAGGACGCAATAACCCCGCCGGTGCGAGTGTTCCACTGGTTGCCGTTGATATGAAAAATTTTACAAATAAACTCAGCTATCAAAAGCAATACTATGAATCCGTTAGAAATCATTAAAAACTTTATAAAATCCTAAAAAAAAATAATTCAATGAATAAACTAAAAGAGCAGTTTCAAAAATACGGTTTCACCGAAGTATTCGAGGTGCTGGCACCCCAAGCCCGGGCCGCCATTCACATGCTTCCGGGAGAAGTGCAAAGCGATGAACAAACCATAAAAACCGGAGCTTCCAAATTAGGCGGTTGTCCGGATTTGCCCAAAGGGCAGCCTTGGTTAACCAATGAGGAAACGGGAGACCCGATGAGTTTTTTTGCACAAATTAATTTGGCTGAAATTCATCCTTTTGATGCCGGGCATGAACTTCCATCCAGCGGAATGCTTTATTTCTTTTACGATGTCAAATATTTTTCATGGGGATTTGATCCGAAGAACAAGGTCGGCAGCCGCGTATTTTTTTATGAAGGTCCGCAGGAGGCTCTGGAGCGGGTGCCAACCCCGGAAGGAGCCACAGAATATAGAGCTTCATCGCTATCGTTCAAAACCGTTGAGGAAGTTTCCGAAATTTCAAGTCATTTAGCAAATGCAGATATTACGGAAGAGCAGGAAGATGATTATTTAGATTTGCTGGATGAGATGTCCAGCGGCGAAGCGATACACAAATTGTTGGGGCACTCCAATAACATCCAAAACGGTATGGAACTGATGTGCGAATTGGTTCATCATGGCATCTACTGCGGAACTTCTGCGGCATATCGCGACCCAAAAATTAATCAATACCGCGAGCAGGTATCTCGCTGGAAGCTGCTCTGCCAAATTAATACGAGCAACGACCACGGAATCGCTCTTGGCGACGAAGCCTGCCTCTATTTCTGGATAACCGAGGAGGATTTGAAAAACAGACATTTCGAGCGGGCTTGGCAAGTATTACAAAGTTATTAATCATCATTTTAAAACCAACTCGCAAAAAAATTGATTTAGAGATTTTTCACCACCAAATTCATTTAAAAGTGAAATAATAAGCAATCAAAATTATGATCATACTTGAAATTTTAGCCACAATCATAGCCATGACGTTTAAAAGCATAATTGGTGTTCCTTTGTTACTAATTTTAATCTTTTTTCTACCTTATTATTTTATTATTTCTTCGTCCTTCATGAAGAAAATCGCTGCTAAGTCAGGTGCAAGAAATAAAAAAGAACGAAAGAAATTTTTGGATAAATTCTGGAGTGTTGGAGGGATAGTCTATTTTTTACTTATAATAAGCATTTCAATCGTTTTCCGCACAGGCGGTAGGGTGGAACAATCTATTGCCAACCAATTCGGTACAGAAGCTAAAGCATTGATGTATGAAAAATCGAACTCGGGTATAATCTTAAATTACAGACCGGCCTACAGATGCCATTTTGTATTTCCGTTGCCCGATGGAACGTACGCAAAAGCCTCTATGCTTGATATCGATATGAATAGACTGATTACCAGTGGAGAACGTGTTACCATTAAGTATCTGCCTTATTCGATGAAAATTTATCCTGTAATTAGTATAGTTAGATAAAGTAAAACGTGGTCAATAAAATAATAAAATTCAACTTATTAAAGGATACAAAAGATTAAAAAGGAAAAATTATGAACTCACAGCAAATTGATTTAGAAATTTCTCACCATCAAATTCATTTAAGAAGCGGAGATTTTAACCCCAAAAACGAACAATGGAGCAAAGAGGATATTATACAGGGTGCAATTTTGACAGCATCGCATGTAACATTCGACCCCATTGTTGATGGCGATTTTGCAGCAATGGTAACGGTAAGTTTTCAACACGAATTTACGGCATCCAAAGACGCGTTGAGAATTATCAAATTTCCTTTTACGGTGGTCGGAGATTTGGTGCTCTCATCGGTGCCGGCAGAGCACACCTTATTGGTTTCGCCAGAAGAAGGAACTTATACGGGATATTTTGAAATCTGCGAATCCGAAGAGGTTTCAGAGGTGTATTATCAATTTACCTTTGTCTCTTTTGGTGGCGAAAAAGAAGCCCGTTTTGTGATGGATGACAATTTCGGAGGCAAAAAAGACGAATTATTAATAGTACAATAAATTTTGAATACTAAAAAGGAAAATATGATCAGCATTGAAAACGATCGTCTTGATGGTTTTACTTTAGGACAAAGTAAAGAGGAAACAGAGCAACAAAAATTTGATGCATCTCTATACCGTTTGGAGTTTGAAGAGCAAAACGGTCGTCCGGTTTTAATAACCGTGTCGGTTCGTGATATTCCAAACTTCAAACTCAACGGAAACGAAATCAACTTCAACAATTTAGAGGAGTTCTTAAAGGAAGAAAATCCGCTGGTGGATGATTATATTCTTGTATTCACTAAATACAGATTAACATTGATACCGGATTTTAAAGAGAAGTTATTTGCAGAAGTTTTAATATACGATGAAAGCGTAAAAGACCTTTATGAAGAATCGTATGATGATTATTATTTGAATCTTAAGGAATGACGAGTAAATAAAATTTTCACCCTTAAAAACAGGAAAACATGGCATTTCCATTAGACGAAAAATTCATTACCGACACAGAAAACGAACTCAATGTTTTGTTTCCCAACGAGTTCAAAACCAAAATGATACAAGAAAACGGTGGAGAAGTATTTACCGAAGACGACAATTGGCAACTTTATCCGTTTTTCGATCAATCGGATAAGAAGAGAATCAGTCGCACCTGCAACCATATCGGGCTCGAAACCAAACAAGCAAGAGAATGGATAAACTTCCCAGACGATGCCGTTGCCATTGCAGGAAACGGTTGTGGAGACCACTTGGTACTGCTCACTACAGACGGAGGCAAGAAACTTGGCGAAGAAATTTTTATCTGGCATCACGAGACCGGTGAAGTTGAAAAGACCGCCGAAACCATCACTGAACTTCTCGATGATGGTTTTGAGGATGAAGATTTTTATTTTTAAGAAAGGATAGGGTATGCAAGAAGCAGCAAAAAAACAACTATTGAAATCACCGGACAGTGAAAAAGAATTGCTGATTTGGGGAATCCCCATTGAAAAAGTAGATGAAATGGCAGCACTGGGAATTCCGCTTGCTGCATCGGGAGACATTGGTATTTCGGAGGTTTTTAATCCGAAGAAGACACATCCTGATTTCGTATTTCCGTGGGTTGGGGCCACACCTGTAAAAGATGTTGCAGCAATGCCCGAAGAGGTGGTGATCTGTTTGAAAAAGGTCAAAGGCGTTCACTTCGACCTCCTTGTATACAATAACTTTTTCATCGTATCCGAGAAACTCTACGAATATATGGTAATTAATGGATTCAACTACGAAAACGGCAAAAGCATCGCACATATATTGGATACAAAAGGGAAAAAACTAACAGAAGAAAAGTTTTATTTGCTTAGGTTTTATTGGTGGGAAATTACAACCGAAGAGGTTGGTATATTTACGAGTGAGGATGAGAGTTCTCATCCCAGAGCTATCACGCATTCATCCAAAAATTTTCTAATGACAACACAGCTCGGCTATGAGAATGAATTATTTGTAAATAAGCAACTGAAGGAGGATATTGAAGCAAAATTTAAAAATCCCACCCTGTACACCATGAAAGAATGGGAAGAATTAAATAAGGAAGATTGGGAGTTTTAATGATTTCCTCCCGCTCGTAACTGTTTCGTAGAAATTACCCATACAGCAATAACATCGAACACAGAAAAATCAAAAACGCTATAAAGAATTTTTAAAAAAGTAAAACATGAAACGAAATATTGCTATTGTATTTTTTATTGGTGGATTTTTGGCAGTGACTTCCTCCGACAAAATAAAAGAAGCCTATCACGATACCTTCAATGAAAACGAACTCAATGTTTTGTTTTCCAACGAGTTCAAAACCATAATGATACAAGAAAAATGAAACTATATTCCATTTACAGTAAACTGCTCAATTCAGAGGCTTACATAGAGCTGATGAATCGCGATAGAACGGAGATAAAATTTTATTTCTTATATGATGAAGGCGAACTAAATACCAAGCCTAAATTTAGGGGACAGGAAGGTTTTAACACTAAGAATATTAAACTTACTGATAAATATGACAGCATAGATAGTCTGTTGGTGTTTTCTACTGATTTTTATGAAAAAATGAATCTTCTACTCAAAGACGAAATGCAGTTTTTTGAAGCAGAGCTAATGGTAGATAATGAAATCATTAATTGTTATATTGGGAAAATAACCAACATTCAAAGTATTTTAAATGAAGAGAAATCAGAATATGATGAGTGGTTAGGGGATGAAGATGAGCCTTTTGTAGAAACGCCAGTATTTATGAAAGAGATTCACAATACTGTTTATTGTGTTAAAAACACATCCAGACAAAATATTGTAGGATTTACAGAGTTGTTCAAACAACAGGTAGAAAATCAAGGTTTAAAAATTGATTTTCGGGAGGTTAAACAATAATTTCAACTTTTTGATTTAACGGGATTTAATCAATGCCAAACTTTTCATAAGTCTCACACTGATATGGTAATTGCTTCTCATTTGCTTACATAGTGCTGATGAATCACGATAGAACGGAGATAAAACTTTAACTTCTAAATTAAAAAAATAATGACGCACAAATTTTGGGGAACGATAAAAGAAGATGATTGGGCAGAGTTTACTTCCGATATTACTTTTTCTCACCCGTTTTTTAACGAACAAAATATTGAAATTTTTTTGGGCGATGAAGACGGCGAAGAAATAGAAGATTTCCCTACCGAACAGCAACTGACGGAATTTGCAGAAACCTACCAAATGTTTATTGAGGATATTGAGAGTAAACTCCAAAGCATCCAGAATAAAGCGTTTGAAAGATATTTAGAATTATATGCACATTTCTACGAAAATCCTGATAAATCTGGGAAACCAGCACTAAATATCGACAGTGTAGAAAAACACAACGACGCCATTAAAGACATGACGGCTTTGAGAGTTTCGGGTGGCAAAATACTCCGGTTATCCATCAGATACCTTTTGGATACAGAACATGGGCTTGAATTCAAATTCGTGGATAATCAATTGGTAAAGATGGGTGGAATTGCAGAAACATAACGATAAAACGGAAATAAAATTTTGAATACTAAAAAGGAAAAATATGGAAAACAAAACAAACTTCTGCGAAGAAGACATCAGCGAATTAAAAGACGGTTTAACTCCTTTTCCCGAAGAGGTATTCGTGGCAGAACAATCCTGGCTGAACGATTGTTTCCTGCCCTTGATTTCGGTGGATTTAGGAATATTACGCACCGATTTGGCAGGAACGGTAGTGCATTTTCTTAATCCGGTTGAGCCAGCAGACGGGCTTCTCGGCGAAGAAACAGAAGAATTTCACAATGAGTTTTGTGCAGAAAATTGGATTGCATTCAAACTGACCACGGATAATAAATATAATTTTTTAGCCGATAAAGACTATTTCCTTTCTTTATCGGAATGCGACGAAGATTTGGCAGAACACATACAAACCATGCGGGATACCTTCCAAACCGTAAAATCCAAATACAAGGAAAAAGGACAACTGCTGTCTTGGCAAGACTATCCCGACGCTCTGAATTTTATCGACAGACTGGACGGCGAAATTTTAGGGGGCAATTGGGTAGATACCGTAGATATTCCGTCTGCATTTGAAATGAATTTCGAAACTCCACCCGAAGATTCAGACAGCGACGGCATCTCGATTTCTTATCAGGGAAAAGAGTTGATGTATGTTGGGGAAGTTGCCGGATATAACTACTGCTCGGAAGGTGCCGATGCTATTATGATATTTTACGAACCCGAAAACCGGATTGTATTATTCACTTACGATTGGTCATAAAATCATTTTCAAAAATCATAATTGGGGATTTTAATGCTTTCCTTCCGTTCGTAACTGTTTCGTAGAAATTACCCATACAGCAATAACATCGAACACAGAAAAATCAAAACGCTATAAAGAATTTAAAATAATAAAACATGAAACGAAATATTGCTATTGTATTTTTTATTGGTGGATTGTTGGCAGTGACTTCCTGCGACAAAATAAAAGAAGCCTATCACGATACCTTCAATGAAGACAAACAAACCAAACTGGAACGAATATATAATACGCCTGGTTTTGTTGATAATGAAGAGAAAGAAAAATTAGCCGAGTACCTCTACAACGAAGCTCTGAAACTCATGCAGGAAAAAGAATTGGAGGATCCTACAACTTTGAGAATTTTACAGGAATATAAAGAAATCAATTTTGTGGAACCCATGAAAAATAGAATAAACGAGTTGAAAGAAGCTCCAAAAAACTTTCTTGCCGATCCCGATAAGCTCAAAGCCATTCAGCAGGAACTGCAAGATCTTTTCCCAAACAAGCAGCTGCAGATTTCGGGAGGTGCTATCATGATTAATCAAAACATGGTTTATTTGGATTTGGTTGACCCCGAAAATCCTGAATATGTAGATAATTATACCTATAGGAAAGTAAAAAACGAATTCAAATGGGTAAAGGGCGATCCTGTAAAATCACACCGTATATCTAAAAAGATCCAACCGATTGTTGATTTTTCCACTGCCAACAAACTGTTTTTGGTTGCCAAAGAAAAGATGAAAACCATAGAAGGAGCCAATAAACCAAAAAATGTTTACTATTATCTGCACAACCAGAAATGGCAAACAACCATTGATGCGGCCCGTGAAGACTATATAGTGCAAACCGACACCAATGGAAATCTTACCGAATTTAAGAAATTATAAGAAGTTGTTTTTTTGTTCATGTAAAAAAACAATACTGGTCAAAAGAAATGTTTACAATAAACGTAAAGAAAACGATTGGTATAGAAAATACAGAATAATTTCTTTGTTCTGTCTATACTATAATAATGTTTTATGGGTTTATACGATTTAATCTTTAATTAGCTTTTGGATAGTAGTACCCTTCTTAGAAAGAATTTTTATCAGGTATAGACCACGAGTAAGTTTGCTAACATTTATTTTGTTTTCGCCAGAATTAAGGTTTTCTGTGTGTACTAATTTTCCGTCGAGAGTATAAATACTAAGCGTTGCATTTTTTTCATTTTTTGCATCAACAATTACAAAATTCTTAGCAGGATTCGGGTAAATTTTTGTCTCTATTTTTTCGATAGGATTTTCAGACGTACCCATCGAACTCATCACAATACGTTTAATAAGCTGGGAACCGAATTCTACTACCAAGATATCACCATTCGCTTCGATGGCTACAGAAGATGGATAATTGAGGTCATTTGCCAGAATTTCAATGTTGCTTCCATCGGCATTCATTCGTTTCACTTGCCTGTTGAAGGTGTCGGCTACTACGATTTTGCCATCAGGTTGTATAGCTATACTATAAGGATACGAGAAGCCGTGGCCTATTTTTTCTAGATTGCTGCCGTCTTCGTTCATACGAATAATTTCGCTGTTGCCGGTATTGCATACTAGAATTTTGCCATCATTTTCTATTGCTGTTTTTCTTGGACTAAAGAATTGATCTTGGAGTATTTGAATGTTGCTTCCGTCGATATTCATCCGTTTCACTTGGGTATTGAAGTTGTCAGTTATTAGCAGTCTGTTTTGGTTGTCCACAGTCACAGAATAGGGATTATAGAATCCTGATCCGATTGTTTGGATATCTGTTCCATCTGCATTCATTAGTTTTACGGCGTTTCCATTATAATCTGCTACGGCAATTTTGTCGTTCTTCGTGTAGGCTACATCCCATGGATTTTTGAAACCAGAGCCAACTGTTTCCAAATTGGTTCCGTCTCCATCCATCCGAAGTATTCCGAGTTCTTGATCTGCTATAATGATTTTACCGTCTGGCTGAAGTGTTATGCTTGTAGGTGTATTATAGCCTTCGCCCAAGATTTCTACTTTATAGTTTTGTGCAATGGCAAAATTAGAATATAAAAAAATAACCAGTGCCAAGGAGTAAAGTTTTTTCATCGTTAAAGTTTTTATTTGGTACCTGACAAGGTAGGAATATGTTTTTTATTAACAATGGATTTTATGAATTTTTTTTAAATAAAAAAGTATATAAACTTACATTAGTCTGTTTAGTAGGAGATGAAGAATAAAAAAAAAAAGCGTTTACAAAAAGTAAACGCTTTTTTCAGGAAGTGGTCCCAGTTGGGCTCGAACCAACGACTTGCTGATTATGAGTCAGCTACTCTAACCAGCTGAGTTATGGGACCTGAATTTTAGCGGTAAACAACCCCAGCCACTTGGGGTCTGATGCTTAATTCGAGTGCAATATTATAACATATTTTTTTAATTACAAAATTATTTTTTATCCATACAGAGTTCAACCAATACTCCATTGGTGGTTTTTGGGTGTAAAAAAACGACTAACTTATTGTCTGCTCCCTCTTTAGGCGTTTCGTTGATAAATTCGAAACCTTCTTTTTTTAGTCGATTAATTTCGTATTCTAGATTTTCAACCCCGAAGGCTAGATGATGTACACCTTCTCGATTTTTTGTAAGGTATTTTGCAATTGCACTCTTTTCGTTCGTTGCTTCAAGTAACTCTATTTTGGTGTTTCCTACCGAAAAAAATGACGTTAATACATGTTCCGATTCTACAAGTTCTTCTTTATATGGTGTATGTCCGAGAAGTTTAGAGAATAAGTCGTTAGATTGTTCTAGAGACTGAATAGCAATTCCGATGTGTTCTAGTTTCATTTTTTTGCGTTTAAGAGTTTAGATTATTTTCGGCATCTACCAAATGTTTTTGTTCCCATTTGCTGATAGAAGCTGTTGACAAAGCATTTCCTAAAACATTCGTCATACTTCTTGCCATATCACAAAAATGGTCGATAGGTAGGATTAGTGCAATTCCTTCTGGCGGAATTCCGAACATAGAACAGGTTGCAATGACAACGATCAACGAGGCACGAGGTACTCCTGCAACACCTTTACTTGTCAGCATCAATACCATTAGCATCAAGATTTGTTTTTCTATTGGCATGTGGATGTTGTAAACTTGTGCTATGAATATACTTGCAAATGTCATATACATCATACTTCCATCTAAGTTGAATGAATAGCCAAGCGGAAGGGTGAAGGATATAACTTTTTTATCGGCTCCGTAATCTTCTAGTACTTCTACTAGTTTAGGGAAAACGGCCTCACTACTTGTGGTAGAAAATGCTATTAACAGGGGTTCTTTGATATGTAGTAGCAAAGATACTAGCTTTTGTTTTCCTAAAATTAGATAGCCCACAAAAATCAGGACTATCCATAGTAGCGCTATACCTAGAACAAATGCTACTAAGAATTTTCCATACATGATGAATACACCGAATCCATGTTTGGCAATAGCAGCTGCAATTGCACCAAAAACACCTAGTGGGGCAGTCCACATGATGTATTCGACCATTTTTAGGACTACATGAGATACTTTTTCCAATGCATTGGTTAGCATTTCACCTTCTTTGCCATAGGCTGCTAGGGCAACACCAAAGAAGATAGAGAATACAACTATTTGTAGAATTTCATTGGTTGCGAAGGCTTCGAAAACACTTTTCGGAATCGTATGTGCCACAAAATGTTCTAGTGTTAGGGCAGAGGTAGAGTTCTTGAGCAAGTCGGCAGCATCTAGACTACTTATCGAGAGGTTCATATTATTACCTGGTTGTACTAAGTTGACAATGATTAAACCTATTGTTAATGAAACCAATGAGGCAGTAAGGAACCAACCCATTGCTTTTCCACCGACACGTCCTACAAGTTTCATGTCGCCCATTTTGGCAATTCCGACAACGAGGGTAGAAAATACCAAGGGTGCAATAATCATTTGGACCAAACGAATAAATATAGTACCTAAGAGTTTAATGTTTTTAGAAAAAGAATCTGCACTTTCTGGTAATACATAGAAAACGCCTCCTCCTAAGATTATACCGCCAATGAGACTGAAAATAATGGCTAAAAAAAGTTTGTTGTTTTTCATAATATAATTTCTGTGCGTGAAATTAAGAAATTGTTGTAGAATTTCGTTAATTATTTATTTTTTCTTCAAAAGGGATTTCTGGATTTAATATTTCTCGGATTAGATTTTGGAAATAAGTCAAGCTGTCTTCTACAATTTTATAAGTTATCATTGTACTTTTGTTGTAATGGAGGTAAATAGGTTCTTTGTTTAGAAATTTGATCGGGTAGATACTCAACTGAATTTCTTCTTCTTGTTGTTGAATTTCATTATAGTACAGGTGTGCATAAGTTATCAATTGTAAATATTTGGCTTTATTATCCATCTCGAAAACCTCTTCTATCTTGTCCGAAGCTAAATTTAGGTTGTCGATTTTTCCTGTTTTATAATCGATTATTCGTTTTGTCCCATTTACAGAATCTATCCGGTCGATAAATCCTTTTACTTTTACTTTCCGATCACCAATATCCATCAAGAAATTGTATTTTTTCTCAAGAAATAAAATCACCAATTCATTCTCTTGTGCTATTTTTTTATCACGCTGTAAAACGCCTTCGACGATTTTTCTAGCTACATTTTTGATGAGTAAGTTTTCGCCTCTATCTAGTTCACCTTCTTTGTACTCTTTTTTTAAGTTGGCTTCTAAAACCTCATCAACTTTATTTTTTATTTCTTCAAAATCTTTTTCATGTAGAGCGATATTAAGATAATCTTGGTATAAAGTTTCTAGAGTACCGTGTACGATTTTTCCCAGTGTCTTCGCACTAATTGTTTCTTCGGCCTCTTCTGTTTCATCGTTCGATAAAATTACTCGTTCATAAAACTCAATCGGATTACGAATATAGGTTGATAGTAAGGTGGGTGAAATTCCGATATTTTCTGCCCAGTCGATAAGTTTCTCCATCGTTTTGGGCGTTTTTGGTATCACTAATTTATTTTTTGGGATAATTTCGAAATGCGGTTTTGCGTAATTAATCACAACTTCGTGTGAGCTTTCATAAGCAATTTGTTCTAAAAATCGACTTTTTTCTCCTGATCCCATCGCATCCGAATCTGTATTGTAAAGGAAATGTACTGTTTTTGCACGTGATAATAAGCGGTAAAAATGATACGCATAAATCGCATCATTTTCTGTAAATGTATTAAGGCCTTTTTCCTTTCGGATATCGTACGGAATAAATGTATTGTTTTGTCGCCCGAGTGGCAATATACCATCATTTACAGAGGTCATAATTAGATGATCAAAATTAATTAATCGTGTTTCTAATAAACCCATAACTTGCAATCCATCAAGTGGTTCTCCTATGAAACTTAAAGTTTCACTTTGTAATAGTTTTTGATACAAAAGATACAATGTTCTAAAACTAGTTGAAGCTTTTAGAGTAGCAATTTCTGTGCGTAAACTTGTGAAAATTTGTTGAAAATAGAATAAATATTCGCGCATCAAGTCATTGTCTATTTTGGGGTTTACGAATAAGTCTGCTATGAACTTTTCTATAATAGACAATAAATCGTTTAGATTGTTTGGTCTCGAAAATAAGGGGCTAAAAATCGAATCAATTAAAAAATCTTGTAAGAATTTCACTGAACTGAAAACTTTGTTTTGGGAATGTATAATTGCAATTAATTGCTCGTCATTTTTGCAATGAAAAATTTTTAGCGACGGATTCTCTAGAATATCCAATATGTTTTTGAAGTAAAAAGCTGTAGAGTTTCCTAGTTTTTCTCGGTTCATATGCAACTCTAAAATAGACTTGAAAAAATGAGCTAAAGGAATGTTCTTCAGTGGAATTCCCATCGATATATTGATGTGTTTTACATTGTTTGGCATTGCATTTAGCAAAGCAGGTAACAACATTTCATCTGCCAAAATTAAAGCAGTATTTTTTAGTTCTTCTTCGGTTTTATGTCTGAGTAGTTCGTTAACATATTTTGCTTGTGCAACGTTTTTACTAATTCCTGTGACTTGGATTTGTTTTGGAGAAGCGAAATCATTAAATGTCCATGACCATTGTTTTTTTGTTTTCTTTTTGTGTCTTCGTAAAAATGCACCAGACTCTTGCTGTGGCTGTAAATAATATTCATCAGCATCCCAGAATATTTTTGCTTTTTGTTCATTTTCCAATCCAAATAATATGGCCTCTTCTGCTTTTGTAAGTGCATTGAAGCCAGCAAAAACATATTCTATAGGCGAGTTTATAGCTTGATTAATTTGCTCGGCCGCAAGTCTATTTGCTAATCCATAATAGGCTTTTTTTTCGGTCAATAAATCTTTTCTAAATTGATTATAAAACAATTTTACACGTTCATTAAACTCTAAGTGACGCTGAATTAATGTGTGTTTATCGGCTTCTCCAATTTCCAGTCCCCAATTTTTTATTCGTTCTATCGAAACCATGTATTCAAAAAAATGATCCGTATCGACTAAAGAGGCATCAAGATCATCAAAGTCCTTGAGGGTTGTAGGTGCCCACTTCAAGAAATCATCAAAAGTTTCTAAATCTGGAAAAACTTTTTCGTAGGAATTGTAAGCAAAAAACCAAAGCGATAAACCAGAAATTAGTTGCACATTCGCCATTTCGGAAACAAATTCTTCTATGCTAATCATTTTAGGTAGAACGACTTGTGATGTTTTTTGCTGAAAAGCTTTTTTAAAAAACAGCATTGGTCTTTTTCCGGGTAGAACCAATGTCGTCTGTAATAATTTTTCAGTATCCTTGAGCAGTTCATCAACTACTTTATCTATAAATTTTGACATTTCTGTATGCTTACTAAAAAGGTGAATTTACTCTAAAATAATCATAAAATAAATAGTACAAAAACCTCTATTATCTTTTGTGGTGTTTTTATTAGAATGGATAAAAAAAACAATCGAAGGAAAAATAAATGTCAATTCATATTGTTAGATGATTCTAATTTTGTAATTTTGCTAAACTAAGTAAAGTATAAAAAGCAATCAAAACAATGCATTTAGGATTATTAGAAAAAGGACAAGTCGGGATTATTCAAAATTTAAGTACCGAGTGCAGGCAAGAAGTTCGCCAACGCTTACTCGATTTAGGTTTTGTTCGCGGTGCAGAGATTTCTATCCGGTATATTAGTCCACTCGGTGATCCGATAGCTTATTCTATCCATGATACTTTGATTTCATTGAGGAAAGAAGATGCAGTAAAAGTATTGATTGATCTGAAAAAGTAAACTATGAAGCCCAATATAGCCTGTGAAATTTGCGAATTTAACTATTCATCTGATCTAAAAAAACTTGGTGATTTTTCGGGTAAGTTCGACTTTACCATTGCTTTAGCCGGAAACCCAAATACAGGGAAAAGTACAGTTTTCAATTCACTCACCGGCCTAAAACAACATACTGGCAATTGGCCCGGCAAAACAGTAACCCGCGCCGAAGGGAGTTTTTCTTATCATAACAAAACCTATAAAATTATAGATCTCCCTGGAACTTATTCGTTGTTATCAACTTCTGATGATGAACAAATTGCTCGTGATTTTGTACTATTTGGACAGCCAGATGTTACGGTTGTGGTAGTGGATGCAAGCCGTCTAGAGCGAAATTTATCGTTGGTTTTGCAGATTCTAGAAATTACCAATAAAGTTGTTTTGTGTATAAATCTGATGGATGAAGCGCGTCGTCATCATATAGAAATTGATAGCCGCACGTTGTCGAAAGATTTAGGAATTCCGGTTGTGGAAACAAGTGCCCGATCTAAAGAAGGAATTCCAGAATTATTAGTAGCAATTCGTCAAGTTGCCGAAGGAGATTTTATTGCAAGAAAAATACCACGCTTTCAATTGTCAGATAATACAGAAAAAGCCGTTAATGATTTATCGGGGCGTTTAGAAAAACTTTTTCCTACTTTGCCCAATACGCATTGGCTGGCAATGAGATTGATCGAAGGTGATGCGAGTATTTTGAGTTTTTTGGAAGAAAAAATCGATTCGAAAAATGAATTGTATGATTTGATTTCGCAAGCCGAAAAATATAAAAAAGAATTGGGCGATGATTACCGAAATGATGTAGTGGAAGCGATCTATAGCAAGGCAGCAAAATTGGTAAACGATAATGTGACGACAGATAAAAATCGTCGTTCTTTCCGTTTAGATCGTTCGATAGATAGAATAGTTACACACCGATTTTGGGGTTTCCCAATTATGCTTTTTTTATTAGGTGTTGTTCTTTGGTTAACGATTGTTGGGTCTAATTATCCATCAGAATTGCTATCGAAGTTATTGTTAGAGAATGTTTATCCATTCCTAAAACAAGGTGCCGCTTCGCTAAAATTTCCGTGGTGGCTTAGTGGTTTTTTAATCGACGGCGTCTATATGTCAACGGCTTGGGTAGTTTCGGTCATGTTACCTCCGATGGCTATTTTTTTCCCATTGTTTACATTGTTAGAAGATTTTGGATACTTACCTCGCGTAGCTTTCAATTTGGATCGACTATTCAAAAAATCTGGCGCACATGGAAAACAAGCCCTAACCATGACCATGGGTTTTGGGTGTAATGCAGCAGGTGTAGTAGCTACAAGAATTATCAATAGCCCAAGAGAAAAATTAATTGCAATTATTACCAATAACTTTTCATTATGCAATGGTCGATGGCCAATGCAAATATTGATTGCGACTATCTTTTTAGGAGTTTTAGTTCCAGCAAAATGGTCGGGAACTATTTCTATGTTGGCTGTAATTTTTATAGCTGTTTTAGGAATTGCCTTTACTTTTTTCACTTCATGGTTGTTATCCAAAACATTGCTAAAAGGTCAGGCTTCTTTCTTTACATTAGAATTGCCACCGTATCGTCCGCCACGTTTTTTTCAAACCATTTATACCTCAATTATCGATCGTACTTTGATTGTTCTTTGGCGTGCGATTGTTTTTGCAGCGCCTGCAGGTGCAGTTATTTGGTTAATTTCTAATATCCCTATTGCCCATCAAAGTTTAGCAATTTGGATAATCGATGCGCTCAATCCTTTTGGTGTTTTTATTGGGCTGAATGGGGTTATTCTCTTAGCCTATATTGTCGCAATACCAGCCAATGAGATTGTGATACCGACCATTCTAATGTTATCTGTTTTAGTGTTAGGCGATAGTACTCTAGGTGAAGGAGCAGGGGTGATGTTTGAAGGTTCTTCTGGGGAGATAGCTACTTTATTGCATACTGCTGGATGGACAACCTTGACTGCTGTTAACTTAATGCTTTTTAGTTTACTACACAACCCGTGTAGCACGACGATTTATACCATTTATAAAGAAACCGGAAGTAGGAAGTGGACTGTTGTAGCAACTTTTCTACCAATAATCTATGGTTTTATTGTTTGTTTTTTAGTCACTAGAATTTGGCATTTATATAGTTAATTATTTTTATTTGTTCAGGAGCATTTCGTTTAGAGGCAATTTTACATTTCTTTTTTAGAAGGTAAATGAGCTTTTAAACGATTTGCGTATCTTTGTTAATCAAAAAAAAATCCTATTTGTTTTTGAGTAGGATATAAACAGAAAGTCATCATATGAAAGTTCTACTATTTAATGGAGCTCTCGATAGAAGAGAAAATTCAGTTTCAGAAAGAATTTGTAAATATTTTCAGACTCAACTTACCCAAAAAAATATAGAAGCGACAATCTTCAATATTGCCGAATCTAATATCCCTATCCTCGATTTTTCGATAAAAGAAACACCAAGAGAAGTTTTGGAGATGAATAAAATTTTTGTGGAAACAGATTTACAAATTTGGTTTACACCGCTCTATCACGGAAGTCTAACAGGTGCTATGAAAAATGCTATCGATTGGTTGGAAATTAGTGCTAAATTGCCAAGACCTTATCTTACTGGTAAACGAATTGGGCTTGTAAGTTGGGCAGATGGGATGCAAGCAATGCAAGGCATTAATGCGATGGAATCTATTGTAAAAGCACTTAGAGCCTGGCCTTTGCCTTATAGTGTTCCGGTACAAAGACCAGATTTATTTACAGAAAATCAAGAGATTAATGCAAAATACGAGACACGCTTCAAATTATTAATCGATGTGCTTTTAGAAGGACCTAATCAAATAGGATAGTCGTACTTTCTGTCTTTTGTCACAAGGCAAAGTTTTGGTGTGCTATCTTTTTATAATGTTGATCGTACACCACAATTCTTACTTCTTTGATATTTTTGGGTAGACGAGTCGTAAGTTTTCCAGAATAACTTTTTTCTTGATTTTTTCTTGTTTTTCTACCTTCCAAAAGGTGATGTTTTATAATTAATTCATCATCATTAATATCGATTTCTCTAGAGAAATTAGAAGCTTTTACCGAAATAGGAGTTTTGGTTTCTTTTGCTTCAACAGAATAATATAATGTACGCTTTTCTATAGCTAATAGTTGTATGGTTACTTGTTTTGGATCAGAAATTGTGTCGATATAATTTGATGGGTAAAGAGGTTTTTCTTCAGGAAATTGTGTCGTACAGTTTATCAACGTAGCAAAAGATAGTAAAAAAAATAAAGAGACAAGAAATCGAAAAGATGATTCTTTTTTACATACATTTTTCATTGATAAGATTGCATAAACGGTTTAGTTCTAGTTCTAT
Organism: Weeksella virosa DSM 16922; assembly: GCF_000189415.1. Classification (GTDB taxonomy): domain Bacteria; phylum Bacteroidota; class Bacteroidia; order Flavobacteriales; family Weeksellaceae; genus Weeksella; species Weeksella virosa. Next base: position 34,210 of record NC_015144.1, on the reverse strand, counting down.
TTTCTTGGCTTCTTGCATCGCTTGTTCAATAATCAATTTATCGAAGAGAGAGTTCAATTCTGCTTTCTGAACAAGAATTTTTTCATAAATCCGATTTTTATAATTAATCTGATCAAAATATCGAATAATATCTTCTAACTCATCATAATTAGAGGAGTCTATTGGGTTTTGCAGATAGTAATTCCATAAAACCTTTTGTTCGCCTTGTATTTTATTTTCTATTTCTTGAATTGTTACTTTGTCTTGGTTATTATTCTTGTTTTTTTGTTCATTAATCAGTTCTGCTCTAAGAAATTCTAAATATTTTATTTTTTTTGTCTTCAAGGTTTTTATAATTATTATAAATACTTCTTATAAATACTTCTTCATTCAAGCTATCACGAAGTTAGTTGTTATAATATTAGCACTATTTATCAGGCTACTAGAGTTATCTTATCTTAACTAGGATATGAATTTTTACATTTCCGATAAAGGAAATGAACAAGGCCTACAAAGATGAAGATTATTAGCTGTTTTAACAAAAAAAACAATAAATTTTATCTAAAGATTCGTGTTTGAATCAAAAAAGACTATCAACTCTGGCCGATAGTCTTTTTTAAAGAAATATTATTGTATTTTGAAAAATTTCTACTGATTATTTTCCTAAATAAATCTGGAAACCTAGTGCAACACCCAATCCATTTTGAGCTTTTGCGTTCGATGCATCAGACTTTGAGTAGTTGTATCCAACTGTTCCTTCCAATGCTACGTTACGAGAAAGAAAATGTGCATAACCCCCGTTTACACCAAAACCAAATGAGGTGTCTTTTTTAGATCCATGATTAGTTCCACCTCTGTCTGCTCCAGTAATACCAGCTTCGAGTTGACCAAAGAACCTTCCTGTAGAGCTTGCTCCCTCTGGGAAATAGTAACGAGCAAATGGCATTAATCGATAGTTCCAGATATTTTTATCATCTTTCACGGTTTGAAGTCCGAAACTTGTTGTCAAACCAACAGCTATACCATCCGAAATAAAATAACCTGCTTGTGGATTTAGGTTAATATTGAAATTTTCACCCTCGAATGAATATCCCAACGATCCAATAGAACCTCCTACTAGCCAATTTCCTTGTTTTATCGGAGAAGAACCTACTTCAGCAGATGTAGAAGGGGTAGAGATGTCTTGCCCAAATGCAAAAATTGAAGCAGATAGTAAACTGAATGTTAAAATTATTTTTTTCATGATAATAGCGTTTTTTATTATTTATTGTCTTGTGGTAATTGTACAATTTATGTACCAGAGTTATTAATTTTTATTTTTTTTCATTCCAAATTCTATCATATTTCTTCTAAATCGTTTATTGAAATAAAATTTTTTTAATAATACGAACCAACCTTTTTTATGTAAATTGCATCTAGACGATAGAATTAAAAAAAACAAAACAATGAGACATTTAATCCTATTATTTGCATTAATAGTAAGCTCATATACCATGGCACAAAACACATTAGACAAAATTTGGAGAGAAATAGAGCGAGAGTTTGATGAAGGGAAATTCAAGTCTTTGGAACCAAAAATTAATCAAGCTATCGATTTGGCTAGAAAAGAAAATAATACTCCTTTTGTCGCCAAAGGTATGTTTGCAAGGGCTAAAATCCAGATTGTGACCCAAGATGAAATGGATGATGTGAATTTTGTTTTTCGAGATTTCGAAAAAGAAATTAATCATACAAGTGGAGTAGAAAAAGTTATTTTAACAGAATATTTACGCCAATTGTACTCTATCTATTGGGTAGAAAATTCTTGGAAATTCAGAAATAGAACCAACGTACAAAATTCACCTTCTGAAGATATTCGTTTTTGGAGCCAAGTGAATTTTATCGATAAAAATAATGAGTTGTATGCTCAAATTAAAGCACAGAAAAATCTTTTGCAAAAAGAAAAAAGCAATAATTGGCTTTCACTTTTTGCGTATGATTCTACGAAAGAACAAAAACAACTAGAAGCTAGTTTACGCTTATTACCAACACTTTGGGATGTTTTGGCCAATAATCAATTGCAATATTTACAACAAAATAATGCAGCTTTGGCAAACGAGTTTATAGATGAGTGGTTGGCTTCCGATGCTCGATTAACAACAGAACAAAAAATGTTTCTGGAAGAATTGAAAATTAATCATCAAGAGGATTTATTGGGAGAATTAAACTATAAAGAAGCCTTACGAAAACTGATTGTAAAGTATCCGAAAAATTGGTACTCGTATGAAGTTATGTATCACTTGGTTTCTAAACTCTACAATAATCAGATTTCGGAGCAAGAACAATACAATGAGATTTTAGGCTATCTCAAGCAAATCCTGTCAGAATCAAAAGATAAAGAGTTACAAAAAAATGCAAAATTATTTCTAGACGTCATCAATAATCCATCTATTTCTTTGGTTACGGATGAGTTTATTACTCCCAATCAGGTGAATCCTATCCAAATTGCTCATAGAAATACTTCGAGATTTTATATAAGAATCTACGATTATAATATTGGTGCAAAAGATATCCAGTCGCAAGAATTACGGAATCATTTATTGCAAGATTATCAAGAAGGTAATAGTTATGAAAAATTTCTTTCGAAACTAAAAATAGTAGATTCTTATGAGGTTGATTTAAAGAAATTTACAGATAATTTAGAGCATTCTACTTTGTTTGCGCTGAAGCCTTTACCAAAAGGAAGATATATTCTAGTGGCGAGTTTAGAAGATAATTTTAAAAGAAATTCTACCAATAAAATTAATATTTTAGAGCTGAAAGTTACAGATTATTCGATATTGTACGATTCTGATCAACAAGTTTTTCAGGTTGTTAACCGACAAACGGGTAAAAAACAAGCCAACAAGCCGATCGAAATCTATACAATAAAATATGTCAATCGACAACCCGAAATGGTATTAGACTCGACGGTAATTACCAACAATAAAGGATTCGTTAAGAAAAAAATAAAGAACTCATTTTATTATCGTTTAGCCGATGAAAATATTTTCTATTTGGATTATAACTACGGCAAATTTTCACCTAAAAGAGACACGACAGTACAAAAAAAAGTAGAATTGTTCACTGATCGTGCAATTTATCGACCTGGCCAAACGGTATATTTTAAGGCAATTGCTTATACAGTGGATAAAAAAAATAAAACAACTGCAGTAATACCAAAACAAAAGTTATTGATAAAATTGCTGGATGCTAACCAAAAAGAAATTCAGAAAGTAGAACTTACTTCTAATGAGTTTGGATCGGTAAACGGTACATTTTCTCTTCCGGCTTCTGTGCACACAGGTTTATTTACCATTAATATAGAAAATTTAGGTTCTAAGACAATTTCTGTAGAAGAATACAAACGGCCAAAATTTTTGGTACAATTGGATGATTTGACGCAAACGTATCAGCTAAACTCAGCCGTGAAAATCTCTGGTAAAGCCGAAACTTTTTCTGGAGGAAGCATGAATAATGCTAGAGTGAAATACAGAGTTTACCGCCAGGCAATATTCCCCTATTGGTTTTATAACGCTCGTCGACCGAACTATGAGGCAGAGGAAGAATTGATTTTCGGGCAAATAGAAACAAACAATCAAGGAGAATTTGTTTTTCATTTTCCGGTAACTCCGGCAAGAGAGCGAAACGGGAAAAACGATGTTAGGACCTATACCTTTCGGGTAATTGTAGAGGTTACAGACATCAATGGTGAAACTCACTCTACCGAAAAAAGGATTATGATAGGAGATAAAAATCTAATGCTTCAAGCGAGTTTAGACGACAAAGTTTCGGTGAAGGATTTAGAGAAATTCGTGGTAAGCTCAACCGACCTTAATGCTAATAAAATCCCTACCCAAGGTGTTTTGACAATTACAGAATTAGAAGCACCGAAAAGAGCATTGAGAAAAAATAATTTCACAACGAATTACGAGTTATATACCCGTGCCGAGTTCGAGAAACTTTTCCCACACGATGCATTTGCCAATGAAGACAAGCCACAAAATTGGCAAACTGGGAAACAAGTTTTCTCAACTAAATTCAACACTCAACTTTCAGATTCAATCCAAGTTACAAATGTCTCGAACTGGAAAGAGGGTTATTATACAATTCGGATGAATGTTTTGGTCAATGGTGAGCAAGAAGAGTTTTATCAGATGATTTATTTATCCAACCCGAAAAAGAAAGGTGATGTGATAGAATTATTTCAATACATGTTGAACCAAGAAAGCTTCCAACCGAAGGATAAAGTAGTCATTAATTTCGCAACAAATGCCGATTATCTTGATCTGAAAATTCGATTAGAAGTAGACGAAGAAATCAAAGATGAAGAGATCTTATCCGTAACCAAAAAAGGAAAATCGTATTCGTTTCCTGTAGAAGCAAGTTACAGAGATAAGGTGTTTGTGCATTACGAATTTGTGAAGTATAACTCGTCACAGCAAGGTACAATTGTGATCAATATACCCTCTGAAAATAAAAATCTAGAAATCAACACCAAAACTGTACGTGATTTATTATCGCCTGCAACCAAAGAAAAATGGACCTTTACCATAAAAGGAAGTGAAAAAGACAAAATTTTGTCAGAATTTCTTGCCACAATGTACGATGCTTCATTAGATCAATTTACAAAACATTCGTTGAGAATGCTTCCATACAACTTCAGCTCGTCGCCAAAAAGAGGTTTTGCTTTCAATAAAAGTTTTAATATGTCTAGATCTGGACAATGGACCAAGAATGATTTGTATCCAATCTTCGTATATAATTATTATCTATACCCAATCAATACATTTGATTTTAGTTTTAGGTCTTCTATACATAATAGAATGTTTGCATCCGTTGCACTAGAAGGGAAAACAACAGGCTTACCAACGGTCACAAAAAATGCACAAATGAAAGTAACTGACGCTGCAGATGCTGTACAATATGATCAAACCGATAACGAACAACTAATTGAGCAAGCAGCAGAAGAAAACTTTCAAGAGAAAGGTCAGGTGATTGCTACTCGTAGTAATCTGCAGGAAACAGCATTTTTCTATCCTACGTTAAAAACGGATGAAGAAGGTAATATACAGTTCGAGTTTACCGTGCCAGAAAGTTTAACGAAATGGAAGATGATGGGGCTTGCACACACAAAAGACATGAAGATAGGATATTACGAAAAAGAAATTGTAACCCAAAAAGAATTGATGGTAGTGCCGAATATGCCACGATTTTTGCGAGCAGGAGACAATATGAAAATCTCGACTAAAATCATGAATCTTTCGGATAAAAATCTTGTAGGAAAAGCTAAATTGATATTACAAGATGCTTTTACCCAACAACCACTGGATGTGGTTTTTGAGAATACCCAAAGTACGAAAGACTTTTTGGCCAATAAAGGACAATCGACAGAAGTAAACTGGGAAATTAACATCCCAGAACATGTACAGCTTGTGACTTATAAAGTAACAGCAGAAGCAAACGGTTTCACAGATGGAGAAGAATCTACATTGCCAATTGTCACAAATCGTATGTTGGTTACCGAAACTCTCCCTTTGTATGTGAGAGAAAATCAGATAAAAAGTTTCGAGTTCAAAAATCTACTCCATCAGCACTCAACAACACTCGACAACTATCAATTAACGTTAGAGTGGACGAATAATCCGATTTGGTATGCGATATTTTCGTTGCCTTATCTCAAAGAAAACCCAAACGAATCCTCAGAGCAAACCTTTAGTTCTTTATACGCCAATTTACTTTCAGAAAAACTTCTAACATCTAATCCGAAAATAAAAGCAGTTTTTGATGATTGGAATAAAAAAGGACAATTAAAATCCAAACTAGCACTCAACCAAGAACTAAAATCTATCATACTCGAAGAAACACCTTGGGTACAAAACTCTATGAGCGAAGAAGAGCAAATGAAGCGTATTGCCGTTTTGTTTGACCTGAATACGATGCAACAACAAATTAAAACTAGTTTCGAGAAGTTGATGCAAAAACAAAAAGCTTCGGGTGGTTTTTCTTGGTATGATGGCGGATTAGAAAGCGAGTTTTTTACTACTTATATTTTGAGTGGATTTGGAAGCATGAAGAAAATGGGAGTAGATTTAGCTAAATTTAATCTTTCGGTAGAAAAAAACATATCAGAAATGATTAAATTCATAGATCATCAACAACTTAATTATTTCAACGCGCTAAAAGCTAAAAAACTACATATCCCAGATTGGAACAATGGAGTCCATTATCTCTATGCAAGAAGTTTCTTTCTAGATAACTATCCTTTTCCTAAAGAATTAGACGAACTGAAAGCAAATTATATAAATAATCTAAAGAACAATTCGCATCAATTGTCCCTTCAGGCACAAGCTATGGCTGCCTTAGTCCTAGAAAGAATAGGAGAGAAAGACCAAGCCAAACGCATCCTAGACTACCTAAAAGAAACTAGCGTAAACAGTGATGAAATGGGTATGTATTGGAAGAAAAATGTGTCAGGTTGGGCTTGGCATGCGACACCAGTAGAAACGCAAGCGACATTAATAGAAGCTTTCTCAGAAATTAACCAAGACGAAGAGTCGGTAGAAAAAATGAAAGTTTGGTTATTGAAGAATAGACAAACCAATCAGTGGAATTCTACCAAAGCAACTACCAAAGCAGTCTATGCACTATTAGGTACAGGTAAATCTTGGCTAGATGCAGAGAATAATACTCGAATTTCTATAGGAAACAAACCAGTTGACTTTTCAACTTCTAGCACACAAAGTGGAACCGGAATGGTGAAAAAAGTTTGGACAAATAAAGAAATTCTTCCAGAAATGGGAAATGTCGAAATCGAGAAAAAATCACCAGGTGTTGCTTGGGGAGCTTTGTATTGGCAATATTTCGAAGATTTGGATAAAATACAAACAGCCGAAACCGGAATTGCTTTTCAGAAAGATTTGTATAGAAAAGAAAATACAACTAATGGTCCAATGCTGATGAATATCACCGAGCATACTCCTATCAAAATAGGAGATGTTGTAGTTGTACGGTTACGAATTTCTATCGATCGTCCGATGCAGTTTGTCCATATAAAAGATATGCGAGCAGCTGGTTTCGAGCCTGTAAATTCACTTTCGGGTTACCGTTATAATGGTGAATTTGGCTATTATCAGAGTACGAGAGACTTGGCCACTAATTTTTATGCTGATTATATGCCGCGTGGGACTTACGTATTCGAATACGAATTGATTGCCAATAACGAAGGTGATTTCTCGAACGGAATTACCACAATGCAAAACATGTATGCTCCGGAGCTAAGTGCACATAGCAAAGGGATTAGAGTGCAAATCAAACAATAAGAAATTGTATGTATTGATAATAAATAAATCCCGCTAATCAAGACGAAAAGCGGGATTTTTTATTGAATGTATTTTGTCTTAAACTTTTAGGTCTGTATTGAGGTTTCCTAAAAGATCCTTGTATTTATCAAGAATCGGTTGAACTTCGATTTTCAAGAAATCTTCGGTTTGTTCTGGTGCAAAACCAATGAAATTCATTGGATCCATAATTTCTTTGATTTTTTGTTCGTCCATTTTCATGTTTTCATCTTTCAATAAACGCTCAATCAAATCATTCGATTTTCCTTCCATTTTTACTTGTTTAGCAGCTTCCATCGAGTGTGTACGGATAATTTCATGCAGCTCTTGGCGGTCGCCTCCTTGTTTCACACCCTCCATAATAATATATTCGGTCGCCATGAAGGGTAATTCTTCTTGGATTCTGCGTTCGATACTTTTCGGATATACCACCAACCCTTCTAAAATATTGTTCCAAATCAAAAGAATAGAATCTATAGCCAAGAAAGCTTGTGGGATCGATAAACGTTTGTTTGCAGAATCGTCTAATGTTCGCTCGAACCATTGTGTAGCAGCCACCATCTGCGGAGAAGAAGCCAAAGAAATCACATATTTGGCCAAAGAAGCTATACGTTCAGAACGCATCGGATTTCTTTTGTAGGCCATTGCCGAAGAGCCTATTTGGTTCTTTTCGAACGGTTCTTCTATTTCTTTTAAGTTTTGCAACAAACGCAAATCATTGGTGAATTTATGAGCAGATTGAGCAATATTTGCTAGAACTTCTAATGCGTACGCATCTACTTTTCGATCGTAAGTTTGTCCAGACACAGCAAATACATTTTTGAAGCCGAAACGTTCAGAAAGTTTTTTGTCTAAGATTTTTATTTTTTCATAATCACCATTGAATAACTCTTTGAAAGATGCAGCCGTCCCAGTGGTTCCCTTCACACCTCGAAAACGTAACGTTTCGATTCTGAATTCTAACTCTTCCATATCGAGCAAAACCGATTGTAACCAAAGCGTAGCACGTTTACCTACCGTGGTTAATTGAGCGGGTTGGTAATGAGTGAATCCTAAAGTTGGTAAATTTTTATAGGTATCGGCAAATTTAGCTAATCCATTTATTACGTTCACGAGCTGTTTTTTTACCAGCTCGAAACCATCTCGAATCTGAATCAAGTCGGTGTTGTCTCCTACAAAAGCAGAAGTTGCCCCAAGGTGAATGATTCCTTTTGCTATCGGCGCTACATCACCGTATGCATGTACGTGGGCCATTACATCATGACGGAATTTTTTTTCATAAGCAGCGGCAACTTCGTAATCGATATTGGTTTCATTGGCTTTTAACTCGTCTATTTGCTCTTGTGAAATATCCAAACCTAACTCTTTTTCTATTTCGGCCAAAGCGATCCAAAGTTTTCGCCAAGTGGTAAATTTTTTATCGGGTGAGAAGTTATACAACATTTCATCGCTTGCATAACGGCTCTCTAATGGGTTTTGATATTTGTTCATTTGATGTTGTTTTTAAAGTTTTTGTTTGATATTTTTTTGATTAAAGTTTTTTCAAGATTGATTGCACTTCATCCAAATAATATCCTTCGAATAGCAACGCGTGCAACATAAGCGGATAGAGTTGGGTGTAGGGTAAGCGTTCTTGCCAAGTTTCTTCTAGCGGATAAATCTCTTGATAGCTGTGGTAGAATTGCTGATCGAATCCACCAAAAAGTTTACTCATCGCCATATCTATTTCTCGATGTCCAAAGTATGAAGAAGGATCAATCAACGCGATTTGGTCATAGTCGATTGGTAGGATATTGCCCGACCAAAAATCACCATGCAAAAGAGAAGGTTGCTCGATCGGAAAAAAAGAATTGATTTGCTTGCAATATTTATCAAGTTGTTGGCTTTCTCGTCTTCCGATAAGGTTTTTGTCGCGTAACAGTTTTGCCATTGGAAGAATTCTATTTTCACTAAAAAATTCTTCCCATTGGGTAGATGAAATATTGGGTTGAAGCACAATTGCGCAATACGTGTCTTCTGTCCATCCAAAATTTTCTTGGTGAGTGCGATGAAGCTTTGCCATGTTATTGGCTAAATGAATCCACGATTTTTCGGTAGGAGTTTTTTTCTCGAGCCATTCTAGAATTAGAAACTGAAAATTGTCTTGTGAAACTCCATAATCTATGACATTGGGAAGAATAAGTTGGTCGATATGTGAGAGGAAGTTTAGGTTGTCGGCTTCTTTGCGAAATAGTTCTGGAAGACTATCGGCAACGTTTAATTTTAGGAAAAAAGGTTTCCCGTCGCATTCTAAGCGGAATGCATCGTTGATATCTCCTCCCTTTATAGGTGTAGCTTCGTCGAATTTTAATTTCGATAAAGCAACTTTTTTTAAAACTTCATTCATATAGGAAAACAATAAAAGCCTGATGAATCATCAGACTTTTTATATAATTTAAAATAAGGTCGTACGAATAATATTTTGTGACCTTTCTGGCCCCACCGAAACCAGATAAACCTCTATCCCTAAATAATTTTCGATAAAATGAATATAATCTTGAGCCGTTTTTGGTAATTCATCGAACGTACTGATTTTTGATATATCCTCTGTCCAACCTTCTAACTCTTCGTACTGTGCTTCGTATAGCTCGAGTTTTGTGGTAGAAGAGGTGAAGTAGTCGATTATTTTTCCGTCCTCGGTTTTGTATGCTGTACATACTTTTATTTTATCTATGCCGGTTAACACGTCTAGTTTGGTAATCACTAGATGAGTAATTCCATTGATCATACAGGCGTGACGTAGAGCAACCAAATCTAGCCAACCAGTTCTACGAGGTCTTCCGGTTGATGCACCAAACTCAAACCCAATTTGTCTGATTTGCTCACCAAGTTCGTCGTGTAATTCTGTCGGGAATGGTCCGTTACCTACACGTGTACAGTATGCTTTAGAAACCCCAATCAGGTTTTTTAGTTTTGTCGGAGGTACGCCAGCTCCCACACAAACTCCTCCTGTTGTTGGTGATGAAGAAGTAACATACGGATAGGTGCCAAAATCGATATCGAGCATTAATGCTTGAGCTCCTTCAAACAGAACTGATTTTCCTTCGTCGATCCCTTTGTTGATTTCTAACTCAGAATCTATTATACGTTCTTTCAGTCGTTGACCGTAATCTAAATATTTCTGATAGATGTCTTCTAATTTTAATGGTTCTTTCTCGAATAGCTTTTCGAAAAGGGCATTCTTTACCAAAAGATTTTCTTCTATTTTTGCTTTTAGAACCTCCGGGTTTAATAAATCAATCGCACGGATTCCGACACGTGCAACTTTGTCTTCATAACAAGGCCCAATGCCTCGTTTGGTGGTGCCGATTTGTAAATCTTTGCCAGCAAACTCTTCTCGATACTCGTCTAAAAGAACATGATAAGGCATTATGATATGTGCTCTACGGCTAATGAAAACATGATCGGTACGTTGACCTCTGGCTTCTAATTTTTCAATTTCATTGAAAAAAGCTTCAGGGTTGACTACGACCCCGTTGGCAATAATACATTTACCCTTGCATTGTAAAACACCCGATGGTAAAAGATGCAAAACAAATTTATCATCACCTACATAAACCGTATGACCTGCATTGTTACCGCCTTGGTAACGAACAACATAGTCTGATTTCTCGGCTAAAACATCAGTGATTTTTCCTTTTCCTTCGTCGCCCCACTGAAGGCCGACCACTACATTTGTTGACATGTATGACTTGTTAAAATGTTTTGTTTGTTAACTGCAAATTTAAGTTAATGTTAAAGCTCTTCCAATTATTTATCATAAGTTTTTATAAAAATACAGAAACATCTATTTCAACGCTCTATGTTCGAGAAGATTTTTTTATTGTTTTTTCCTTTTCCAAGGATTTTGTTAGAAAGAAACCTGCAAAGAATAGTTAAATAAAGCCTGCATTAGCAGGCTGAAAATTGATTATTTTTTGATGAATTTTGATGTTAACTTGCCTTTTTCGGTTTCTAATAATAAAAAATAAGTTCCCTTTGGTAAATGATTTACCTGAACTTTTGTTCTTTTTGTCTGAACGCTGTTTTGCATTACTTTTCTACCCGAAGTATCAACTATTTGATAATTAGAGATAACAACGTCTGCTTCAATCATTACCAAGTCGGTTGTGATGCTTGGATAAACTTTCACTTTTGGTTGGGTTGCATAGTTGTGATTGGCCATATTTCCTTGTGCTTTTAGATAAGGATAGCCGTTGTTGATGTTTTGTGAAATTGTCCAAAGTTCTTCACTGTTTTGATTAAGAAGATCCACCATTGATTGAGATTTCATGAAAGTTGTATTTTTTCCTTGAATATCGATCGGCGTTTCTCCGTATTCGAAATCAGCATATGCATTCAGATCATTCAAATCTTCATTATAGTAAGATTTATTAATTTGTACCTGGCCAACTAATCCTGCAAATGCACCTGCATGGAGTGGTGATGTTACCTTGCCGACAGCATAAACATTTTCTATATGCATATTAAATTGTGGTGAACCGACAAAGCCTCCTGCTCGTTCTAATGTAGCATTTACATCGACTATTGCATAAGAGTTTTTTATAGTATTGATTCGGTTTGGAGCAAAAGCCATGGTGCTAAAACCTGCAAAACCTCCTATGATATAGTCGCCAGAGACTTTTCCTGTTGCAAAAGATTCGGTGATTATAGTGTTGTCCCATGGGGTACCAACAAATCCACCAATTTGGTTAACGCCGCTAATGACACCATCTGACGAACAATTATGGATAGAAGAATCTGTTAATAATCCGCCTGCAAATCCGCCTGCATTATAGCCAGTAGCTACAATATCGACATTCTTTACATGGCAATTCTCAGCGGTACTGTTTGTTGAGAGGTTCCCGACGAAACCACCCATGGTATCTCGCCCTCTAAGGTAGACATTTTCTACGTTGGTGTTTTTTAAATGTCCATTATAAACTTGTCCAAAGAAGCCTATAAAATCGCCTTTATCACGAATTACTTGTATGTTTTTTACAGTGTGATTTCCTCCATCGAAAGTACCCGAAAAAGCTTGTGTGGCAGAGTAACCAATCGGTGTCCAAAGGTGAGAAGCTAAATCTATGTCTTGTGTTAGGGTGATTGTTTTACCTTCAAAAGTTTTTCCGTTCATTACCAGCTTTGCCAATCCGGCCAATTGTTCTGCTGAGTTAATTTCGAAGGATGTTTGGGCATCGGTATACCAGCTAACATCAGCGTTATCGTGCCAATTACTGCTTGGTAAATCTTTTTTTACTACGAATGTTTTGTCTGTTGTTGTTGATTTGTACACGTTTGGTGCAAATTTCTGATTGTCTTGTGCATTTCCTATAAAAAAAGAAGCTATAGCAAAGAGAGTTAATAGAGTTTTTTTCATATTTGTATTTGTTTTGTGCAAACAAAGAAAAGGAATTTTAAATTGATTATCCGATTATAAAATCAATTATTTCTGAATAATAATCGATATGTATATTCGGCTATGGACTTTAAAGTGAGATTTATTCAATAATTAGAAGTTATTTTAGAATTTTATACTCGGGCTTAGTTGACAATTAGAAAAAGTTTCATCAAAACCATCCGTTTTTATATTTACAAAATCTTATCAATTTCGTAACAGCTTAATTTATAAAGAGTTTTATCTTTAAATAAACAAAATATTTTGTTATGGAGGAGAAGTATAAAACTTGGAAAAATCTTAATGGGGTTACTTATTCCGAATCAATCAAAGATTTGTTAGAAGATGCAATTTGTCGAGAACTATCTGCCGGTCATGAGCTGAAAGTCTGCATAGGTTCGGACTCTCATGTGTATGGTAATGAAGTGAATTATGCTACGGCTATTGTAGTGGTGAGAAAAGGAAAAGGAGCTTTTGCTTTTTTACACACCGAACGAGTGAAAGAAAAAATTAGTCTGAAAGAACGTCTTCTCAACGAAGTAGTAAGATCGGTAGAGGTAACGTACAATGTGTATTCTATTCTAGATGTATCGTATAGATTTGGAGGTCCATGCCGATATAAACTCTGCAGAAGACCATAAATCTAGTATGGTACTGAAAGAAGCTATGGGGTACGTTTTGGGGATGGGGTACAAATTCATCGCCAAACCTTATGCTTTTGCAAGCTCATCTTGCGCTGATTGGGTTGCCTAAAGAACTGTAATGTATTAGGAAGCGAATGAAGATGAAGATGTTAGTAAAACAACGATAATTTATAGAAATTCTTGTGCACTCTACAATCTTCCTTATTTTTGTAAAAAAATAATCGATTGGAAGATTTTAAAATGATGGCGAAAACTTTTTTTGGTTTTGAAGAAGTTTTGGCACAAGAAATAAAAAGCATCGGAGGGCGAGATGTGCAAATCCGTAACCGTATGGTAGAGTTTTATGGAGATCTTGGATTTCTTTATAAAGCTAATTATAGTTTAAGAACTGCTCTAAGAATCTTAAAACCAATCATGAATTTTTCTGTAAAAAATGATGATCAACTCTACCAGAGACTATTAAAATTTCATTGGGAAAATTACCTACAAGTAGATCAAACTTTTGTTATCAATGCAACAGTAAATTCAGATTATTTTCGTCATTCACACTATGCAGCGCTGAAAGTGAAAGATGCCATTGCCGATCGATTTACCAATAAATATGGGAAACGCCCAAGCGTAGACCGCTACAATGCCGATATCAGATTCAATTTACATATAAGTCATGATAAAGTAACACTTTCACTCGATAGCAGTGGAGAATCATTACATAAAAGAGGATACCGAACAGAAACTGGTCCAGCCCCAATCAATGAAGTTTTAGCAGCAGGTTTACTAAAAATAGCTGGTTGGGACGGGAAAGGAAACTTTCTAGATCCGATGTGTGGCTCGGGAACAATGCTGCTAGAAGCAGCGATGATGGCAAGCGAAATTCCGGCACAATTGCACCGAAAACACTTTGCTTTTCAGAACTGGAAAGATTATGATGAAACACTCTTTACATCAATTAGAAACTCGAGAATTAACCGGATTAAACCATTTGACTATAAAATTGTAGGTTACGACAATAGTCCGATGATGGTGAAAATTGCAGAACAAAACATTATTTCTGCGGATTTGGTTGATCTTATAGAGGTGAAACATCAAGATTTTTTTACATCCAGAAAAGAGCTTTTCCCAGTTTTATTGGTCTTCAACCCGCCATATGATGAGCGAATAGAAAATGATAATCAGATTTTTTATAAGCAAATAGGCGATCAATTGAAAAAGTTTTATCCCAATACCTTAGCTTGGTTTATAACATCAGATCTCGAGGCAAAAAAATATGTTGGTTTGCGTCCTTCTAAAAAATACAAAATTTTTAATGGAAAATTAGAATGCGATTTTCTACAATATGAAATGTATGAAGGTTCGAAGAAACAATCGAAAAATGATTAGTCCATGACCGAGATTCAGCTATTTATTCAAGAAGTTTTCCAAAACCAAGAAGTTGTTATTCTCCAATCTGATGAAGGTTTTGCTATAACATTTTCAGAATCATTTATGTATGAAGATGATTCGCCTTTAGAGGTAATTTGTTTTTGGAGCTCTGCCCAAAAGGCAAAAGAAGCCCAGCATGCAAGATGGCAACAACACAAAATAAAGACTATTTCGTTAAACGATTATATAGAACAGTGGTTAATCGGAATGATCGAAGAAGTTGTTTTGGTAGGAATTAATTTAGATGCAAAAGGCAAAGGGGAAGAAGCATTGCCGGTAGATTTTTTGTTAGACATGTGTAATTATGGTATCCAAAACTATCCAACCTTTTCTCTAAAACACTTTAAAACACTAGAAGCATTAAGACAAGAAATTATAAAATTCAAAGAAGAATCTAATTTTAACCAATAGTGGAAAATCTTTTTTTTTCTATCATAATTGCCGTTTACGAAAGACCCATCGAATTAATCGAATTACTACAAAGTTTGAGCAAACAAACTTATAAAAACTTCGAGGTTTTGGTGGTAGATGATGGCTCTAAAAATCCGTTAGAATACATCACTAATGATTTTTCTACACTGTTGACGATTCGCTATCTTTATAAAGAAAACTCTGGGCCAGGATTGAGCCGTAATTATGGAATGCAACAGGCAAAAGGAGAATACTTCATATTTCTCGATTCGGATACGATTGTATCTAAAGACTACTTATCTACTGTCAATCAAGAGCTTAACGAAGACTATGTAGATGCTTTTGGTGGTCCAGATGATGCCGATAAGAGTTTTAATATTCTGCAAAAAGCTATAACATTTTCTATGACATCCTACCTTACAACAGGAGGGATTCGAGGGGGGAAAAAACAAGTAAATCGTTTTCAGCCCAGAAGTTTTAATATGGGGATAAGCCGAAAAGCGTATGAGTTGACCAATGGATTTTCTAAGTTAAGGGTAGGAGAAGATCCGGATCTTAGCATGCGAATTTGGGAGAAAGGATTGCAAACTAGGCTTTTTCTAGAAGCAAAAGTTTTGCACAAAAGAAGATCGACACTGAAAAGTTTTGCTAAACAAGTTTATCAGTTTGGCATTGCAAGACCCATACTGAACCAACGGCATCCGAACTATATAAAAATTAGTTTTTGGTTTCCAGCAGTCTTTTTGTTAGCGAATATTATTGCATTTCTGTTGGCTTTTTCTTCCTTGTTCGTACAAGGTTTTATGAAAAAATTTTTGTTATTACCACTACTTTTTTGGATGTTTTATCTTGTTTTGATTTTGGTTTTTGCTACAAAACGTTTCGGTAGTTTTATGGTCGGATTAATGTCTATACCCACAACCTTAATCCAATTTTATTGCTATGGTTTTGGCTTCTTAGAAGCACAAATCAAATTAAATATCCTTCAGCAAAAGCCAGAAAAAGCCTTTCCTCGACATTTTTATTTTAAGTGATTTTATCGATTTGCATGTATATTTTATGTAATTTTGCACATTCTTAAAATACAATCCAATGCGTACGAAATCGGTCGGGAAAAAGAAAATAAATATTGTTACTTTAGGATGCTCTAAAAATGTATATGACTCCGAAGTTTTGATGGGGCAATTACAAGCCAATAAAAAGGAAGTTGTGCACGAAGGAGTAGGAGATATTGTAGTAATCAATACATGTGGATTTATCGATAACGCCAAAGAAGAAAGTATCAACACTATTCTAGAGTATGTCGATCTGAAAGAACAAGGAGAAGTAGAAAAAGTGTTTGTTACAGGATGTCTTTCAGAGCGTTATAAACCAGATTTAGAGGCAGAAATTCCGAATGTCGATCAGTATTTTGGTACTCGCGATTTACCTTTGTTACTAAAAGCTTTAGGAGCAGATTATAAGCACGAGTTAGTGGGTGAACGTTTAACAACAACACCACGTCATTACGCATATCTAAAGATTGCAGAAGGATGCGATCGACCATGTTCATTTTGTGCTATCCCGCTTATGCGTGGAGGAAACATTTCAAAACCGATAGAAGAACTTGTAATTGAAGCTAAAAAATTAGCAAAAAAAGGAACCAAAGAATTAATTCTCATAGCCCAAGATCTTACGTATTATGGCCTAGATCTCTATAAAAGAAGAGCTTTGGCAGATTTACTTAAAGAATTGGTAAAGGTAGATGGTGTCGAATGGATTCGTTTGCACTACGCTTTTCCGTCTGGTTTTCCAGAGGATGTTTTAGAAGTGATTAAAAAAGAGAAAAAAGTGTGTAATTATCTCGACATACCTTTGCAACATATTTCTACCGATATTCTGAAATCGATGCGACGCGGAACCACCAAAGAAAAAACCAATGCTTTGCTCGATAAGTTTCGACAATATGTTCCCGATATGGCTATTAGAACAACACTTATTGTAGGTTACCCTGGTGAGACCGAAGAGCATTTTAATGAGATGAAAGAGTGGGTGAAAGAACAACGATTCGATCGATTGGGATGCTTCACTTATTCACACGAAGAAAATACACATGCATATCTGCTAGAAGATGATGTTCCGCAAGAAGTAAAAGAACAACGTGTAGAAGAGATAATGGAAATCCAAACACAAATCTCTTACGAGTTGAATCAAGAAAAAATAGGTAAACAATTTCGCGTTTTAATAGATCGAAAAGAAGGTGATAATTTTGTCGGGAGAACAGAATATGATTCTCCGGACGTGGACAACGAAGTATTGATCAATGCAGAAGAAGTCTATTTGTCTATAGGAGATTTCGTACAAGTTGAGATAGTTGATGCGTATGAATTCGATTTAATTGGTAAATTAGTAGAATAATCTAAAAAAACAATCTATATTGTTATGAAAAAAATAGTTTTAAGTTTAAGTCTAACTATCCTAACTTCCTTTTATTTATTGTCTTGTAAATGTGATACAGAAACAACCTCTAATCATGTAGCCAAAACATCTGGTGATGTTGTTGAGGAAGTTGTTGTTGTAAATAACAATGGTACATTAGATGAAAACAACAATTATATATATTCTGTAGGAGAAATTTCAGATATTATTTTGCCTAATAATGATACATTAAATATCGGAGAGTTCTCGACAGAAAAGAAACTAATCAATCAACTAAATGATCAAAAATTTAGCGTTAATATCGATAAAACCAAGGATTGGATAACGCTCGATCGAGTTTATTTCGACATCAACAAGTCTGTAATTACAGATAATTCTTTAATCCAAATCGATAATATAGCTAAAATACTAAAAGCATATCCTACCGCAACGCTAAAAATAGGAGGGTATACCGATAATACTGGCGATGCAGCAATCAATAAAAAAATTTCTACCAATCGTGCTGATGAAGTAGCCAAAGCATTGGTAAATAAAGGGATATCTGCAAACCGAATATCAACAGAAGGTTACGGTGATCAACATTTTCTTTGTGAAGCGAATGATACCGATTTGTGTAGAGCGCAAAATCGTAGAGTCGATATCCGAATTACCAAAAAATAAAAATTTAAGCGTTTTTCATGCATTCGCTTTCGACATTTTTAGCTAAAAAAGATGTACAGTTTTCTGCAAAGCGTTATTTTGTCGATGCAATGGGAGCAATGGCTTATGGTCTATTTGCTACTTTGTTGGTAGGTACAATCCTGAAAACTTTTGGCGACGAATTCCATGTCCATTTTTTGTCTACGGTAGTTTGGCCATTTGCTCAACAAGCTACAGGTCCTGCAATTGCATTGGCAATTGCGTATAGTTTGCGCGCCCCTCAGCTAGTTCTGTTTTCTTCTGCAGTTGTCGGTGTTGCTGCCTATCAGTTAGGTGGTCCATTAGGCGTATTTTTATCTTCGATAATTGCAGTAGAATGTGGTAAGTTAATTTCTAAAGAAACACGAATCGATATAGTTATTACACCAATTGTTACAGTATTGATTGGTATACTCATTGCCCAGTTTGCAGGCCCAAGTGTTCAGCAAATTATGCTTTGGCTAGGACAAATTATCGGACAGTCGACCAATGCTAATCCTATTCTTATGGGAATCGTTATTGCTGTTTTAGTAGGGATGACCTTAACGCTACCTATATCCTCAGCCGCTCTTTGCTTGATGCTCGAATTAGACGGCTTAGCTGCAGGAGCAGCCACTGCCGGTTGTTGTGCACAAATGATCGGTTTTGCAACGATAAGTTTCAGAGAGAATGGTATTCAGGGTTTCTTGGCGCAAGGTCTTGGTACAAGTATGTTGCAAATGCCAAACATTTATAAAAATTGGCGCATATGGATTCCACCCACACTTTCAGCTGCAATCTTGGGTCCGATTGCTACAACCGTCTTACTGATGGAAAATACAGCCTTAGAATCTGGTATGGGCACTTGTGGTTTAGTAGGGCAGATAGGAACTTGGAATGCAATGAAAAACGAATTTTCTACATCTTCAATCCTTTTAAAGATCTCGATATTACATTTTATCTTACCCGCAATTTTAGCGTATATTATTTATTGTATATTGAAAAAAATCAATTGGATACGAACAGGAGATTTAAAGATATTTTGATTTACGCTAAATAAGAAAAATAGTCTTTTAGGATAGTTGCATTTTTAATACGCATTGTATCAATCTCCAAAATTTTAGCTCGTCCTGTGTCTTGATTATAAAAAATATCTAAAATGTTATCTATTTCATTTTCATTGTCTAATTGCCAGTAATCTAAACCAAAGGTTTCGGCTAACCCGTAGGTTTTTAGATGGTGTTTCGTTTCGAAAAATTCTTCTACAACATCGGTCTCATTTGGTCCAGGAATGAAACGGAATATATTTCCTCCTCCATTGTTGATTAAAATGATCCTTAGATTTTTAGGCAGATTTTTATTCCATAACGCATTAGAATCATATAGAAAACTAATATCACCTGTGACTAGAATTGTTAAGTCTTTGCTTACTGTAGCACAACCTACCGCTGTTGAGGTAGAGCCATCGATTCCACTAGTTCCTCGATTGCAAAAATAGGAGCAAGACTTAGGATTGTCGAACAACAATGCATAACGGATAACAGAAGAATTACCATAATGAACATTGCTATTGTTCGGAAAGGTTTTGATTATTTTATCGAAAATCTTTAAATCACTATATGGAGCTTTTTCTATGTATGTTTCATGTTTAGATTCTTTTTCTTTTCTTATTCTATCCCAAAGATGATAATAATTACTTCCTTTTGGATTTATGTACGGAAGGAAGTCTTCTAGAAACTGATTTTTATTAAAAAGAATTTTTTCATTTAAAACCTGAAAAGTATCTGGTTGCCAAAATTCATCCAAATGCCAATGTTCTTTTGGTGGATGATTTCGAATAAAATTTTTTATTTTTTTGGAGACAACATTTTGACCGATTGTTAATAAAATTTCAGGTTTTAAATTTTCTAATTCATCTGAACTTAAGTTGTAGATAATTTGGTCTATTTTATTGATAAATAAATTGTTATGAATATTAGATGTTACCTCTATTAATACAACAACAGAAGGGTCGTTTGCCAAATAATTTATCAATTGGTTGAAATGTTTGTCGGTAGGATGTAATCCGACCAAAACCAATTTTTTTTGTGCTATATTCCATTTTCTAGATAAGGCAAATATATCTATTTCTGGAAATTCTTTTTCAGGGATTAATAAAGTTTCGATAGTGATCAGTTGCTCGACTGTAGAACCGTAAAATGGTTCTGAAAAAGGCATGTTGATGTGTACAGGTCCCATACATTGTTTAGATTTTGTAAGAGCATCTTTCACCTTTAGCATGTTTTCGGTCAGGGTTTCGGTATCGTCTTTTTCACTCAACTGGGTACTGTAATAGCTATGAGATTGATATAGATTCTTTTGTCTAATCGTTTGTCCATCAAAATTATCAACCAAATGTTCTGGGCGATCAGCGGTAAGGATTATCAGGGGTATATTTTGGTAAAAAGCTTCAGTAACTGCTGGATAATAATTTGCAGCTGCAGAGCCAGAAGTGCAACAAATTACTACTGGTTGTCTCAATTTTTGTGCGATGCCTAAAGCAACAAAAGCGGCTGATCTCTCATCGATAATCGAATGCGTAATAAAACGATCATCGTTGGCAAATTGCATGGTCAGTGCACCATTTCTAGAACCAGGAGACAACACAATATGCTGTATATTTGCGGCTAAAAAAGTTTCAGCTACAAGTTGTACATTAAGTAGGTTTGACTTTTTTTTCAAAATAGAGATAAATTAAAATAGTAAAAGGTTCTGAAAGGGTAAATGTACCAAATCAAAACCTTTGTATCGTTTTGCTTTTATTTTTTTAGGTGTGTAAGCCTCCATCTACACTGATTACTTGTCCTGTAATGTAATTTGCTAGATCAGAAGCTAAGAAAAGACAAGCGTTGGCAATATCTTCTGGCTTTCCACCTCTTTTCAGAGGAATTCCGTTTCTCCATTCTTCAACGGTTTTTTCGTCCAGAACTTCGGTCATTTCAGTTTCTATAAATCCTGGTGCAATTACATTACAACGAATATTGCGTGAACCAAGTTCGAGGGCAACAGATTTAGAAAAACCTATTAATCCAGCCTTAGAAGCTGCATAGTTCGCCTGGCCGGCATTTCCTTTTAACCCTACGATAGAACTCATGTTGAGAATTACACCATTGCGTTGTTTCATCATAGGGCGAATAGCGGCTTTGGTAAGGTTAAATGCAGAATTGAGGTTGACTTGTACCACTTTGTCAAAATCTTCTAAAGACATTCTCATCAAAAGGTTGTCGCGCGTAATTCCTGCATTATTTACAACGATGTCTATTCTTCCGAATTCATTAATTACTTCTGAAACCAACTCTTGTGCGGCATCATAATCTGCTGCATCTGATTGATATCCTTTTATTGTTCCTAACTCTCTTAATTCTTTCTCTAGAGCGCTTGCTTTTTCTACCGATGAAGCATAGGTAAAAATCACAGTTGCACCATGTTCTATAAAAGTTTGGGCGATGCTTTTTCCAATCCCTCTTGTTGCTCCAGTAACAATGGCTACTTTTCCTTCGAGTAATTTCATGTACTTCAATATTTAAGACAAACGGCTAATATAAACAAAACCGACGTATTTGCCGGTTTTACTTTTGAAATTTTTTAATTATAAATTGAATTCCTGTTGGATTTTTTCTACATAGTCTAATTTTTCCCATGTGAAAAGTTCAACTTCAACCGTTAAATCTTCCTCACTATTTGTGTTTTTAAAGGTTTTAGTAACTATTCTCGGGCTTCTACCCATGTGGCCGTAACTTGCTGTTTCTTCGTATATTGGGTTTCGTAATTTTAAGCGTTGCTCGATAGCAAATGGGCGCATATCAAATAACGTTTGGATTTTTCTAGAAATCTCAGAATCCGTTAAATTTACTTTAGAAGTTCCATTGGTATTGACCAAGAGAGAAACCGGAGCAGCAACTCCAATAGCATAAGAAACTTGTACCAAAACCTCATCGGCAACTCCTGCGGCAACCATGTTCTTGGCAATGTGTCGGGCAGCATAAGCAGCAGAACGGTCTACTTTCGATGGGTCTTTTCCAGAAAAAGCTCCTCCACCGTGTGCGCCTTTACCACCGTAGGTGTCTACGATGATTTTTCTGCCGGTTAGCCCTGTGTCTCCATGTGGACCACCGATTACAAATTTTCCGGTAGGATTGATGTGGTAGGTTATATCATCATCGAAAAGATCTCGAATATGAATAGGCAATTGAGTTTTTACGCGTGGAATTAATATATTGATTATATCACTCTTGATTTTTTCTTGCATTGCATTTTCGTTCGCAAAGTCGTCGTGTTGTGTAGAAATTACGATAGTATCTATGCGAATTGGCTTATTATTATCATCGTATTCTATAGTTACTTGTGCCTTTGAGTCTGGCCTTAAATACGGTAATAATTCTGATTCATTCTTGCGAATATTGGCTAACTCTTCTAATAATTTATGCGATAAATCTAATGCTAGTGGCATAAAATTTTCGGTTTCATTCGTGGCATAACCAAACATCATTCCTTGGTCGCCAGCTCCTTGCTCTTCATCTGAATCGCGCTCTACACCTTGCGAAATTTCGGGAGATTGCTCATGGATCGCAGAGAGAATACCACAAGAGTTTGCATCGAACATATACTCACTTTTGGTATAACCAATTTTAGAGATGGTTTGTCGGGTAATTTTTTGTAAGTCTATAAAGGCTTTTGTTTTCACTTCTCCGGCCAGTACCACTTGTCCTGTGGTTACCAAAGTTTCACAAGCAACCTTACTTTGCTTATCCAAAGCGAGGTAGTTGTCAAGAATAGCATCAGAAATTTGATCCGCAATTTTATCTGGATGTCCTTCAGAAACAGACTCTGAAGTAAATAAATAAGACATAAATTATATATTTTTTTTATTGGATAAAAAAGGGAGAAGGATTTCTGGTTTAGCAATTGTTTAATGAGGTTGCAATCAGACAAATCCTTCCTCCTGTAAAATTTTCAACAAATATAAGTTTTTTTACCTTTTTGGGAAAGCTTTTTTTGATTTTCGTTTTTTGTACCTAAATTTTCTGGATAGATGAATACTATTCGGATGAAATGCTGTACTTTTATCTTCAAAGAAAAAAAGAATTTATTTCTGATAGTTTAACTAAACTATTTTTAGTATGAAATTAGATACAATTGATGCAAAAATTTTAACTTTTTTGCAACAGGATAGTAAAATTACCTATAAGCAACTATCCGATAAGTTGAATTTATCTTCAACGGCAATACATGAAAGAATAAAAAAATTAGAAAAAAATAAAGTTATTGACAAATATGTTGCATTAGTCGATAGAAAAAAAATTAACAAAGAATTGTTGGTTTTGAGTCATATAAAACTTGCGCAGCATTCTCAAGAAAGTATCAAACAATTCGAAAAAGATATTTTAGAGCAGAAAGAGATTCTTAGTTGTTATCACGTGAGTTGCGATTATGATTATATCATAAAAATGGCTTTTGAAAATATGGATGATTATCGTGATTTTATGATAAATCGCCTAACAAAAATACAAAGCATAGGGAGCACACAAAGTACTTTTGTAATTAGTGAACTGAAAGAGACTTTAGAATATTATATCTGAAAAAATGTATAGACAATGACAAGAGAAGAAGCAATTTTTGGGGGTGGATGTTTTTGGTGTGTAGAACATATTTTCAATCTTTTAAAAGGGGTGGATGAGGCTATATCTGGTTATGCAGGAGGCTTAAGCGAAAATCCTACCTACGAGGAGGTTTGTACTGGGCAAACCATGCATGCCGAAGTTGTAAAAGTTATTTTCGATCCATCGATTATTTCCTATGCAACTTTATTAGAAGTTTTTTGGCAAATTCATGATCCTACGCAGCTCAACAAGCAAGGTAATGATATTGGCACACAGTACCGCTCGGTGATTTATTATCTGAATGATGAACAAAAACACCAGGCCGAAGAATCTAAGAAATTTTATGAACAAGAAAAAAATGTAAATTTTGTTACCGAAATAGAGCCGCTAGAAACATTTTATTCTGCCGAAGCATATCATCAGCGCTACTTCGAAAATAATCCAACACAGCCTTATTGCATGGCTGTCGTGAGCCCAAAAGTGAAAAAATTCTTGGATAACTATCATTATTTGTTGAAATAATCAAGAAAATTTGTTTTTGGT
The DNA here is from genome assembly GCF_000189415.1 of Weeksella virosa DSM 16922. Taxonomy (GTDB): domain Bacteria; phylum Bacteroidota; class Bacteroidia; order Flavobacteriales; family Weeksellaceae; genus Weeksella; species Weeksella virosa. The sequence continues at coordinate 9,726 of NC_015144.1, read as the reverse complement.
ATAGGTTTTGTATTGTAGAAGTAACCAACTAAATATATATATACCAAATTAAATCTTAATTTGAAGTTACTTCTATCTAATTTTATTAGATAGAAGTTTTTTTAATTTGATTTCCAAAAGTAAGGCGTGAAGATAATGACGAATGTGAAAATCTCTAAACGTCCTAAAATCATCAATACGTTACATAACAGTTTAGCAGCGTTCGTTAGATTACTCATATTAGAAGTTGGCCCGTAAACACCAATTCCTGGCCCGACATTTCCTAAGGAAGAGGCTGTAACCGTGAGGCTCGATAAAATACTTTCGTAATCTTTACTTAGGTCGTCATTGATTAATGAAAAAAGGATTGCACTCGAAACCCAAATAAACATATACATCACAAAAAACGCTAAAATATTATAGACAATTTTCTGAGAAATTGCTTTACCTCCATAGCGAACAGGGATTACCGCATTAGGGTGTAGAATTCTTTTGTATTCTATAATACTATTTTTAAGTAGAATTACCTGACGAATTATTTTTATACCACCCGCCGTAGAACCTGCAGATCCTCCTACAAAAAATAAAGAAAACAAGAGTAAAGTAACCAAAGGTGTAATGGTTGTATAATCGGTAAAAATAAAACCGGTGGTTGATAAAATAGATGTAGTGTGAAAAATAGAAAATCGAAATGCATTTTCTAAATTATCAAAATTAAAAGAATCTTCTTTGTAATAATGAAAATAATATACTATAGAGATGATAGCTGAGATAATCAAGATGATTGCAAGGTAACTTTTAAACTCTTCATTTTGCCAAGCTTTCTTCCATTTTAGTCGAGATAAGAAGTAAAGAATAACGAAATTAGTACCCGAAAGAGCCATGAAAAAAGTGAGTATATATTGTATCAATTCGTTGTTTCGCCAGTATGCAATGCTATTGTCTTTGGTAGAAAAACCACCAGCAGACATGGTGCTAAATGAGTGGTTGATTGCATCAAAAAAATTCATTCCGGCAAAATAGAGCAAAATAGTTTCTGCAAAGGTGAGTACGATGTAGATAAGCCAAAGGTTTTTGGCAGTATCAGCGATTCTTGGGTGTATTTTGTCGGGCGAGACGTTTCCGGTATACTCGGCTGAGAACAGTTGCATTCCGCCAATACCTAAAAAAGGCATGATGGCAATAGTCAAAACGATAATTCCCATCCCACCGATCCAATGTGTAAGACTTCTCCAGAATAGAATTGTTTTGGGTAGATAGTCTATATTCTGAAAAATCGTTGTGCCGGTTGCTGTGTAACCAGAGACAGTTTCGTAGAAAAGGTTAATGGTAGTTATATCGTTGGAATAATAAACAGAAAGTGGGAGGTAAGATTCAGAAAAATAATAAGGTAACACTCCAGTAAGAATCAAAATCACCCAACCAAAAGAGACGACCAAATATCCTTCTCTTTTGCGAACGGTGCGCGATGCTTTTTTACCAGAAATATACATGAAACCGCCAATGCTCCCTGTTATTAGGCCAGAAATTAGAAAACTGAACGAAAGGTCATCTTTCCAAATTAAACTCAATACCGAGCAAAGTAGCATAAAGAAGGTGTTGAGTAAAAGAAGAATTCCACTAAGGTAGAAAACGATTTTGAAATTGAATGATTTCATTAGAAGTAACGAGTTACGCGTTTTAGGGCGCTTGGAAAAGAAAAGATAATAACACGGTCACCTTTCTCCAAAACAAAGTCGGTTGTCGGAATGATGGCTTCACCTTTCCTAACTATGCCACCGATAACAGCTTCATCTTTAATATTCAATTCGCCTACGGTTTTATTGATGGCCATTGAATGCTCTTTGATTTTGAATTCTAAAACTTCTGCATCCAAATCAGAAATACCAAAAACATCCAAAACTTGACCTTGACGAACGTAACGGAAAATTCCGTCTGCAGTAAGGAGTTTTTTATTAATAAAAGCACTGATGCCTATCTCTTGACTTAGATGAATATAATCTATATTTTCTACCAAAGCGATGGTTTTTCTAACACCTTTTGATTTCGCAAAAAGACAAGACATGATGTTGGTTTCTGACGAACCTGTTACAGCAATAAAAGCGTCTGCTTCAGAAATTCCTTCATCTTCTAGTAAATCTCCATCACTTCCATCGCCATGTATTATAAGAATGTTGTTGAATTCATCAGCCAGATCGAAAGCTCGATCTCTATTTTTTTCTATAATTTTCACATTGTGTTTATCAGCTTTGAGAAGTCTAGCAGTTTTCTTGCCGATACTTCCTCCACCTAGTAGAATGACGTTGTGAAAATAATCTTGTTTTTTACCCAAAAGTTTATACAATTCTAATGTTGCATAATTCTTAGAAATAAAATATACTTGATCATTGTTTTCGAATACAGTTTCATCGGTCGGAATCAAGGTTTCGTAACCCGATTTCGGATTGTAACGAATGATCGCAATGGGCATGAAAAGCCTTTCTGTTCCTCCTTTTGAAGTGAGATAAACATCTTTGTATTTTTTGTTGATGATTTTACAATCGTGATCAAGGATTGTACCGAATAAATTTATTCGCCCTCCATCAAACGAATGCATTTCATTGAATGCAGATTGCTCTATAAGGCTTTTGATTTCATTAGCAGCTAATAATTCTGGGCTAATGAGTGCGTCAATCCCAAAACGCTGAACAGCTAATTGATTCTCACGCAATAAGTATTCTGGATTGCTTATGCGTGCTATTGTACGTTTGGTACCCATTTTTTTGGCAATCAATGCACTTGTAAGGTTGGTGTTTTGGAGTTGGCTTACTGAGATAAACATGTCTGCACTCTCTACGTTTACTTCTCGCAAAGATTTGAAAGAGGTGATATCTCCTCTGTACGTCATTACATCTAATGAGTTTTCTATATGGGACAAACGTTCTTTATCGGTGTCCATCACGATGATATCAAGCATTTCATTTGATAATAATTTTGCCAAATGAAAGCCAACCTCACCAGCACCACCAATAATGATTTTCATGATCTATTCGTTTTCGTGTTTTTGTCCCATCAACATGAGGTATGATTTCAGAAATTGATCGATATCACCGTTCATTACAGCATCTACGTTTCCGGTTTCGGTCCCGGTACGGACATCTTTCACCAATTTGTAGGGATGCATCACATAGTTTCTTATCTGAGAACCCCATTCAATCTTCATTTTATTAGATTCTATTTCATTTCTAGCAGCCATTTTTTTGTCGAGTTCTATTTTGTAGAGTTCAGATTTCAACATTTCCATGGCTCGTTCTCTGTTGGCAAGCTGAGAACGTTCTATCTGACATATCACCACAATCCCAGTTGGCTTGTGAGTTAGTTGGACTTTGGTTTCCACTTTGTTTACATTCTGTCCACCAGCACCTCCCGAACGAGAAGTTTGCATTTCTATATCGGCAGGATTGATATCTATCTCTATTGTCTCATCTACCATCGGTGAGACATATGCCGACACAAAACTTGTGTGTCGTTTTGCATTACTATCAAACGGCGAAATACGCACCAAGCGATGTACACCATTTTCGCCTTTCAACCATCCGAAAGCAAATTCTCCATCAATTTCCAGTGTTACTGTTTTTACACCTGCAACATCGCCAGCCTGAAAGTTGAGTTCGCGAACTTTATATCCATGACTTTCAGCCCACATCAAATACATACGCATCAACATACTTGCCCAGTCGCAAGATTCTGTACCACCAGCTCCGGCAGTGATTTGTAGAATCGCACCCAAATTATCTCCTTCATCCGAGAGCATGTTTTTGAATTCGATATTTTCTAATAGTTTAATAGTTTTGGAATAATGCTCCTGAACTTCTTCATCGCTCACTTCTCCTTCTTTGTTAAACTCAATTAGGACTTCCAAGTCATTAGCCGCTTGCTCTACAGATTCGTAATCTTCTATCCACTTCTTTATAGATCGTAATTCTTTCATAAACATCTCCGCTTTTTTTGGATCATCCCAAAAATCTGGCGAAGCTGTTTTTTCCTCGTCATTGGTTACCTGAATTCTTTTTTGTTCGATCTCTAAATAGGTATAGAGAGCTTGTATTCTTTTTTGGATATCTTTGTACTGGTCGAAATTAAACATAACGACAAAGGTATAAAATCTTTCTGTTTTTTATAAATGCACTTTATATTTCCATTCTATAAATCTGAAAAAATTATAGAGTTTATACTCAAGTAATAGACCATAGTCGACATTAGAGTCGTAATCGATGTGAACTGCATACAAGTTTGGATTGTAGGCATGGGGTTGTGCATGGCGATGGTTCCACGAATCCACATAGTACGTGTTTTTATTTTTATAGAAAGTGATAGAATAATAATTCTTCGGCATAGCGATGCTGCGTAAGTAGGTTTCGTATTCTGGATCAAAAACGATTATATCGTATTCTCCATCATCATTTGGTTCGAGAGCCAAGCGATTATTTTTTGTGTTGTTTTCTGTAAGATAGTTATTGGTTGAGCATGCTAATAGGCAATAGCTGAATAATAGAAAGATTAATAATTTTTTCATCGTACCATATGTATTTTTTTATTAAAAATAGTCTTTTTTGGTAGGATGGCAAAAAGAATGCTAAAAAATGATTTTCAGTAATGCTGGGAGATTTAAACGAGAATTCAGTTCGATTTTCTCGAACTGAATTCTCGTTTTAGAGTAAAATTACAAAAGTAGTAACTCATGAACGATGATTTCTGCATTTGTTCTTTTTACACCGTTAGCATCTTCGTAACTATTATAAGTTAACTTACCTTCGATCACCAACTCTTTACCTTTTGTAACATGTTGTTCTACAACTTCGGCCAATTTCCCCCAAACAACGAGTGAATGCCATTCGGTTTGGGTGATTTTTTCTCCTTGTTGATTGGTATAAGAATCGTTGGTTGCTAAACTAAATTTAGCCATTTTTCGATTATTAGCCATTTGCTTCACTTCTGGGGTGTTGCCTACATGGCCAATTAACTGGACTTTGTTTCTTAGACTTTTCATGGCGATAAAAAAAATGGTTATTGTTTGTCTAATATAAGAAATAAAATAACAAAAATCAATGTTTTATGAAAGATATTCTTTTTCTAATTCGATGAGTTGTTGGGCGAGATCTTTGGTTAATCCAACATGTGGGCGTGAGGTTTGCAAAGATGAGCTCCTAACGGCCGTTAGCCAACGAAAACGTTCGGGTTTTTCCATTTGGGCAATTGCACTTTCTTTGCATTCACCATGTCCGACTTTTCTGATTGCTTCTAGGTTTTTTTCTACTTCATCCAAGTCTAATTCATGTGAAAATGCATTGATTCTATCACGATTTAGCTGTATTCTAACTTCTAGAAAATCTGCTTTTTTACAGAAAACAATAACCCCAACATTTACAAATTCTTCTCTTTCTACCTTGGGAACTATTCGTAGGATTGCATACTCATATAAGTGATTGTCTGACATCGATAGCATGTTTTACAAAATTAGACGTATGGGCTAGACGGATCTTCAAGAAGTCTTTATAAACGGTTTTCATTTCTTCTTTGCTTTTTTCATCATCGCTTGTTTCTAACCATTCATAAGGCAATAAATCTACAATTTTGTCGATTACTTCTGGAGATAATTTACTCGAAAATTCATGGTCAATTCTTTCTAAATCAGATGCTTGTTTTAATAATACATGGTCCTTTATTTGTTCGAATTTGCTTAGTGCATGCTCTTCCCATCCGTACCATGAATGGTGAAAATAAAAAGAGGCACCATGGTCGATTAACCATAATTCTTTGTTCCACATCAATAAATTGGTGTTGCGGAAAGTGCGGTCAACATTCGTGATATAAGCGTCTAACCAAACAATTCTACTAGCCAAGTCTTCTTTTATTAGATTTACACTTGGATCATAGGTAATCGATCCTGATAAATAATGCAATCCTAAGTTTAGGCCTTGACTGAATTTTAGTAAATCTTGAATTTCTTCGTCAGCTTCTGTGCGGCCGAAGGCTTCGTCGAGTTCGGCAAAAACCAGCTCTGGAACTGGAAGCCCTAAATACCGAGCAATTTCGCCTCCCAACAATTCCGAAATCAACATTCGCGGTCCATGTCCTGCTCCTTTGAACTTCAATACATATTTGAACCCATCATCTGCATCGGCCAGCGCAGGTAACGAGCCACCTTCTCGTAAAGGGGTAATATAGCGTTCTACATTTACCGTTCGTAATTCTATTGGTGTTTTCATTTCTTTTAGTTATTTTATGATAACTTTAATAAAGTAACTCTTATATAGGAATCATTTTTGAATAGCCAAAATTACCAAATTAAGAGAATGATTACTAAAATTACCCATAACATTCAAAAAATCTTATCCAATACATATCTCAAAACTGTTTTTATCTTATCAGTTGTGGGGATGTTTTTTCTGGTTGGGATAAATTATTTAATCGTGTTGTTTGCCAAGCCGTATGTCTCTTCTCAGGTCAATGAGTTGGGTGACGATGTCCGAGTGGCTGTTGTTTTAGGAACACGATTCAATAAAAATGGTGAACCGTCTGATTTATTAAAAGATCGTCTGGATGCAGGTATTCAATTGTTTAAGTCAAATAAAGTAGATTATCTTCTTTTGTCGGGTGAATCGTTAAGAAATAAGCTTTCTGAGGTCGATGTAATGGAAAAATATTGTGTAGAGAGAGGAGTGCCGGTAGAGAAAATTCTTGTCGATGGTGCAGCTTTGGATACCTATTCTACCGTTTATCGTACTAAATATATTTACGGCATCAAAAATCCGATATTTGTCACTCAAGAATATCATTTGAGTCGTACACTTTTTATTGGTCGAATGCTCAATATTTCTTGTACAGGTTACCCTGCAGATTTTCATACTTATACCGATTTGTACAAAGATCGCGCACGAGAATTGGTTTCTAATGTTAAGGCAATTATGGATGTTTCTTTCAATAGGGTACCACCTTACGTTATCAAAGAAAGAAAACCTTTAGTGTTGTAGATCAAATTCTAGAGAGATAAATTTTTTAGAGTTTGCTTTTTATCTTCCAGTAGGATAAGTGAGATACAGAACTCAATTTATTATGCTTGTAGGATGAAAATAGCTGGACGTTTATGAAAATGTTCTTGATGATTTTTCCAATTTTTTACCAATCGAGTCGAAATATACTCTGAAGTTAAGGTAAGATCGCAGGCTACACAAAAAAGTGTATTACCATTTAAGAATTTTATCACATCGCTGATCAATTGTTGATTTCTATAAGGGGTTTCCATAAAAATCTGTGCCGTTCCGTGCAAGGCACTTTCTTTCTCTAAATGCTGTAATTTTTTCTTTCTTTCGTTCTTGTCTATTGGTAAATAGCCATGAAATGCAAACGATTGTCCATTCATACCAGATGCCATCAAAGCCAGTAGAATAGAGGATGGACCAACCAAGGGGACGACTGGGAAATTAACCTTATGTGCTTGTTTCACCAATAACGATCCAGGGTCGGCTACGGCGGGTAAACCAGCTTCGGAAATAATCCCAATGCTTTCTTTTCGATTAAGTAATCGATATATCGCCAATAAATCTTCACCTTCGGTATGTTTATCGAGAATATGTATTTCTAGAGATGACTGTGATTTATTGGGGCAAATTTTTTTTATGAATTTTCGAGCAGATTTTTCATTTTCAACCACAAATAAATTTAACGCCTCTACAACTTCTGTGTTGTGCATCGGTAGTGATGCTTCGGGTGAAGCCTCGCCCAAAAGGTTAGGAATTAAATATAATTTGGGTTGATTCATGATTTCTTATCGGTTGATTATTTTTACTAATTCATCGGTTGCACGATCCAATAAATCATAAACTTCATCGAAATCTCTTTCAGTTCCGTAGTAAGGATCCGGAACATCTGTTTGTTCTTGAAAAGCTTCGGAAAGTATAAGTCTAATTTTGTCTTTTTCTTCTTGGGTTGTAGCTAGTTTTTGCAAATCAGCAAAATTATCTCTGTCCATTGCAAAAATCATATCAAAATCAGAAAACATAATGGGTACAAACTGTTGTGCTTGATGTTGAGATATGTCTATTCCATGTTTTTTAGCAACGGCAATGCTTCGTTGGTCAGGTTTTTTTCCTTCGTGCCATCGTGCCGTTCCAGAGGATTCTACTGTGTAGTTGTTGCCAAGTTTGTGTTGTAAAATACCTTCTGCCAAAGGCGAGCGACATATATTCCCAAGACAAACCATCATAATTTTCATAGTCAATTATTTTTTTGGTTTATACTGTTAACTTCTTATTGATTTCTTCGATGTATCCTTTGAAAATTTTATCGGTTTCTGATAAATTGGTTACCGTTTTGCAAGCATGTAAAACGGTAGCATGATCTCGATTACCGATTTTGTCACCAATGCTTTTTAGAGAAGCTTTGGTATGTATTTTTGCAAAATACATTGCCAAATGTCTGGCTTGTACCACATCTCTTTTGCGTGATCTTGATTGGATATCTTCGATCGGTATTTTGAAATAGTCGCAAACTGTTTTTTGGATATAATCGATCGAAATTTCCTTTTTGCTGTATTGGATGATGTTGGATAATGTGTCTTTCACCAAATCTAATGTAATCTCTTTTCGGTTGAAAGTCGATTGAGCAATGATCGAATTTAAGGTGCCTTCTAATTCTCGAACATTGGTTTCTACATTTTCTGCAATGTAATCTAATACAGTTTCTGGAATTTCTATTCCATCTTTTTCTACTTTTTGCTGGATGATATTTCTACGCGTTGATGCGTCTGGCATTTGCAGTTCTGCATTCAATCCCCACTTGAAACGCGAGATTAATCGAGGTTCCATTTCGGTTAGTGTAGCTGGTGATTTATCAGAGGTAAGGATAATTTGTTTACCTTTTTGTTGTAAATCATTGAAAATATGAAAGAAGGCTTCTTGAGTTTTTGCTTTTCCGGCTAAGAATTGGATGTCATCTATAATAAGCACATCAATCATTTGGTAGAAATGCACGAAGTCGTTCTGGCTTTTGTTGGCAACCGCGTTAATGAATTGCATGGTAAACTTTTCGGTCGAAACATATAGCACAGATTTGTCTGGATAAAGTTCTTTGATTTCTTGTCCGATTGCATGAACCAAGTGCGTTTTCCCTAAACCAACACCACCATAAATAAAGAACGGGTTGAAAGAAGTCCCGCCCGGACGCTTTGCAATGGCTTTACCTGCAGTTCTTGCTAAACGATTCGATTCACCTTCTATGAAATTATCAAAATTGTACCGATAATTTAGTTGAGAATCGATTTTTATTTTTTGCAAACCTGGTATCACAAAAGGGTTTAACACGTCGTTGCTCTCGATTTTTAGTGGAGCATCGATAAGGTTGGGTTTTACCTTTTCTTTGTTGATTGAAGGAATTTTTACCGTGTCTGGATTTTGTGGTTTATTACGCATATTGGTAACAATGCTGTAGACCAACTTTCCGTCAGGACCTAGAACTTTTAGCAAAGCACTTTTCAGCAAAGTGATATAGTTGTCTTCTAGCCATTCGTAGAAGAATTTACTTGGTACTTGAATAGTTAGGATATTTTCTACAAGCTTAACTGCTTTTGTAGGCAAAAACCATGTATCGAAAGCCTCTTTGTCGATATTGTCTTGAATATAAGAGAGACACTTTTCCCATACAATAATTGCATTATTATCCATTCTATTCGTTATAAAATTTTAGTTAAACAGTCTTAGTATTAGTATC